>DBYB01000002.1:44959-80608 GCA_002309995.1 Bacteroidales bacterium UBA1197 | reverse complement strand
TTCTTCGGCAACCTGCTCAAGGAATCCGGCGTCACCAGGCGTCTGGCAACCACCGCCGGCGGCCCGATGATCGACGTGGTCACCACGCTCATCGGCCTCACCGTCGGTGCATCCACACAAGCCAACGTGTTCCTCAGCGCCCGTTCCATCAAGATTTTCGGACTGGGTCTGCTTTCCTTCATCATTGCAACTACCTGCGGCGTACTGTTCGTAAAGGTCTGGAACCTTTTCCTCAAGCCCGGCCGCAAGATCAACCCTCTGATCGGCAACGCCGGCGTCTCCGCCGTGCCCGACAGCGCCCGCGTCTCCGAGACCGTCGGGCGTGAGGCCGATCCCGACAATCACCTCCTGATGCACGCGATGGCACCCAACGTCGCGGGCGTAATCGGCTCCGCCGTAGCAGCCGGTATCCTGCTTGGTTTCCTCGGACAATGAAACGCTTGATTATTATTCTTCTCGGCCTCGCCGGCTGCATTGCCGCATCAGCTCAGGCAACGCACAATGTAATGAGCTGCAACATCCGTATCACCGGCCTCCCTGCCGACGAAGTTGACGGCCGCCGCTGGAACGACCGCAAGGACGTGTGTCTCAAGGTCATCAAGTCCCGCCAGCCCGACATTATCTGTATGCAGGAAGTGATTTACGAGTCGTATGCCTATATGAAGAAGAAACTTACCGGCTACATCGCCTTCGGCTTCGAGGGCCCTGAAATGGATCCCTGGACCGAGGGCTATCACCTCATCGGCAAGAACGTCATCTTCTTCAGCAAGAACCGCTACGAACTGGTATCCGAGGGCTGCTACTGGCTCTCCGACACCCCCACCATAGGCGGAAGCATATCCTGGGAATCCTCCAGGGCGCGTCACTGCAACTGGGTGCGTCTGCGCGACCGCAAGACGGGAACTGAGTTCCGTGTGCTCGACACGCATCTCGACCATATCACCAAGGTGGCAAAGACAAAGCAGACCGAGTGCATAGTCGCCGAGGCTGCTCAGTATTCCGATGATTTCCCGCAGATTCTGTTCGGCGACTTCAATTCCGGCATAAAGGACGAGCCCTATGCCCTGCTCACCGCAGCCGGCTGGCAGGATGCCTACGAGGCAGTTCACGGAAAAGAGGAATACGGATTCACCGCCCACGGGTGGAAGTTCGAGCGTCCCAAGGGGCGTCGCATCGACTTCATCTATATGCACGGCCCGGTGAAGGCCGTTGATGCTGAAGTCGTGAAGGACGCTCCCGGTGGAGTCTATCCCAGCGACCATTACTTCATATCTGCCAAACTGACGTTTTAATTATCAACCATAATAACAATATGAAACAATCCCTTCTGCAATACCGTCCGCCGGTCTGCGAAACCGGTCCCGGTATTTCCGTATGTATGTTCTGTACCTCGGTTGACGGGCAGAACGAGTCTTTCGTCACTTCCGATCAGGAGTTTGACTGGTAACCCAGAATCAGGAATTATGAAAAAGCAATTCTTGTTCGCGGGTTTAGCCCTGACTCTCCTTGCCGGCTGTGCCAAGGAAGTCGAACCGCAAAGCGGGACGGATACCAGGTATTCATCCCTCACCCTCACAGCCAGGCTTTCGGAAACGAAAACCACCCTCGGTCCGGAAGACGGCAACAAACTCCCCGTACTGTGGAGCGCTGACGATCAGATCTGGGTACGCTCTGCAGCCCAGGCGGCCGGCACTCCCGGCAACGTCTTCTCCACAAACGCCCAATCCATCTCCGCCGACGGCAAGGAGGCCTCGTTCACTGGTGAGGCTCCTGAAAACGGCCCGTATGTCGCCGTATATCCCGCTTCTTTCGTTGCGGAAGGTTCGGACAATTCCAAGATTTTTCTGGACATTCCGGCCATACAGAATTATATGGCCGACAGTTTCGACTCCGGGGCCAGCCCCTCGGCGGCATCCTGGAAGGAAGGCCGTTCAATGGTCTTCACCAACCTGTTCGGACTCCTGAGGCTTAAGTTCACCGGCTCGGCTACCGTAGGCAAACTGGTCATCACCGACAACAACGGCACCGCCCTCTGGGGCCGCTGCGAGCTGCCCGTCAATGCCGAAACCGGCGTTCCCGGCAGCTGCAGCCTTGTCAGCGAAGCCCAGGCAAACAGTTCAGTCACCATTATGTGCGGCGACGGCGTCAAACTGGGAGATGAACCTACCTTATTTTATGTAGTCGCGCCCGCTGGCGCGTTTGCGACTGGTTTTACCTGCACCCTGTACGACACCAAGGGCACGGTGATAAAGAGCCTCAGGACCAATACCGCCTGCACGATTCAGCGCAACTGTGTTTCCGATATGAAGGCCATCAGCCCCGAGTCTATGCTGTTCAGCGGCGGCAAGGGCACTGAAGCTAACCCGTACGAAATCGCCTGCTCTGCCGACCTGATGCAGCTTGCGAATCTTGTGAACGGAGCTGAATCGGAAACCTACGCCTCCGCATACTACAAGCAGACCAGCGACATCGATATGAAGGATGTCAGCATCTCCTGCATAGGCAACAGCTCCGACAATCCGTTCAAGGGTAATTACGACGGCGGCAGATTCACCGTCTCCAACCTCGCTCCCGTCCCCGCTTCCGGCAAGGCGGCCGGTATGTTCGGCTACACTTCCGGCGCCGTGGTCAAGGACCTCGCCGTCAAGGATTACACGAACAAGGGCACCAACGGCGAGCAGGGCGTCATAGCCGGCCATCCTGTAAACACCGCATTCAGCGGCATCACCGTTGATGGCACGGTTGACTTCGTGAAGTGCGCATGCGGCGGAATCGCAGGATATGCGGAGGGCGGCTCCATCACCGACTGCCACGTCACCGGTTTCCTCCACAACGAAGACAGCGATTCCTTCAAGGGCGTGAGCGGCGTTACCTGCCAGGGAGGCATTGCCGGCTACATCAACGGCACCTCCATCAGCAACTGCTCCTTCAGCGGCAACGTTACCGGCAAGGCTGAACAGCTCGGCGGCATCGTGGGCCAGATTGAGGGCGGAAGCGTCGCTGACTGTATCGTCAAGGACGGATCCACCATCACCGGAGACAACTACTACGTCGGCGGCATCGCCGGCGAGATCATCGGCTCCGGTTCCATCAAGCGCTGCGAGGTGCAGGCCCACGTCATCTGCTGGTACCCCGGTGCCGGCGGCATCGTGGCTCTGGTGCAGAGCGGCGACATATCCGACTGCGTTGTCGGATCCAACGCCCTCGTACGTTCCGGTATGGACAAGGCCGGCGGCATCGTGGCTTACATCTATCATAATAAGGTAGCCCAGACGGTGAACATCAGCAACTGCACCGCATACTGCGACGTGGCTGCATCCTATGCAGTCGGCGGCATAGTCGGCGACTGCCAGCCCACCCATAACGACACCAAGATCAATATCTGGAACTGCGCTTATGTGGGCGGTGAGATCATCGACTGCGGATACTCCAAGTCGACGACCTGGACCGAGGTTGGCGGACTCGTTGCCTGGTACCATATGGGCAGCTACACCGCCGAGTGCAACATCGTCAACTGCTTCAGCGACCCTGCGGTTATCCGCTGCGACTTCCCTCAGGCAACCGAGGTTGATATGGGAGGACTCATCGGAGAACAGGGCGGCTCGAACGGTTCCGTAAACATCAAGGGCTGCTACAACACCCTGGCTTACGGACGGGCGCTGATCAACCAGCAGAAGGATATTCCGAGCAAGTATTACAACTACGCCGCCCTGATCGGTCTGCCTGCCAAGACCAACCTCGACCACGTTTATTATGTAAACAGCCTGCCTGCTTTCGGCAAGACCAACGCCGGCACCAGTACGAATGTCGAGGGCCTCTCCGTCACCGAAATGTGCGACGGCACCCTCCTGAAGAAACTCAACGAGTTCCAGGATTCCTACTCCGGTCCCCTGCAGCTCAAGAGCTGGGTGGGCGGAGAGAACTGCTATCCCGTGCTTGAGGGTATGCAGCCCAATCCTTCCACCGGCAAGAAGAAGGCCCTCAGGGTCAGCCTTATCGGCGACTCCCTCTCGACTTTCGACGGTTACGCTCCCCACGGTTATCACGGCACCAACGCTGCCAATGGCTACCGTTGCCACTACCCCACCACCGACGGAAACGTAACTTCGGCATCCCAGACCTACTGGTACATCCTCACCTACGAGTTGCTTTCCAACGCCGTATGGGATACCAACCTGGCATTCTCCGGCACCGCCACCACCCGCTGCACCGACACTTCCAAGTCGGGCCAGTACTGGTACGGGCAGGACTTCTGCACCCGTTACATCGAGAACGGCGGTATGGGCTCCCCCGACATCATCATTATCAACGGTGGAGCGAACGACTGGGCCCACGGCATCTACAACCTGCTTGGTGACCAGAAACTCGTACGCTATCCTTCCACCACCCCTCACCGCCCCAGTGACTCGGCGATGAACGCGGCCTACGCGGTGGCGGATGCGGCCAAGACGTATGAAGAGGCCAAGGCACTGCCCGATGCCACTTTCATCGAAGCGTACCTCAAACTCATCCGTATGATGAGCACCCAGTATCCTCACGTCAAGATCATCGTGCTCATCCACGATACGCTTACCCCCGACGTGGAGGAATCCCTGCTGCACATTGCAGACCATTACGACAACTGCCGTGCGGTCGACCTGTATGCAGTAAACGGCTTCAACGACCTTGGTTGGAACTTCGAATATCTCGACCTCGGCTACCAGCCCAATATGCCCAAGCACGACTTCGACTGGAGCAACATCAAGACCGACGACAAGCGCAAGAACTGCAGCGACCACTATTCGGCCGTGGCAATGAGGTTCATAGCCAACAAGATCTACGACGAACTCGGAGAATGGCTTGAATCATCCGCTTCCTACAACGAAGACGGAGGCGGTTCCATTAGCAATTTCGACAACATTAACGGCAATTGGTGATGAAAACGAGATATCTTATTCCCGCACTGCTGCTTGCAGCGCTTGCAGCGGTTTCCTGCGACAAGGAACAGGGCGAACCCGTCATTGATGTCGTGACCGGAGATACCGTAACGCTCAATGCAACGATAGGCCTCCCCGATACAAAATTGCATTTTTCCGGAGACAAAGGCACATATACCGAGACCCGCTGGCAGGCCGGCGACTGCATTTGGGTCCGCAGCGACACCCAGCCCCACTGGGAGAAGGGAGACTGCTTCCGCACCTCGGCGGACGCCATAAGCGCTGACGGCCATTCCGCCGCCTTCACCGGCCGCACCCGCAAGGACGGCAGGCTCTGCGCCGTTTATCCCTACGGCAGGGTAAAGGACTTGTCGGACAACGACAAGGTACTGCTCGACATACCCAGGACCGAAGAGTTGGTAATCGGCGACTCCCCCGCCGGCAGCAATCTTGCGGCGGCATTCTGGGCCGACGGATCGACATCGTTTGCGATGAAATACATACTCGGTGCCGTCAAATTCAGCCTCACCGGAGAAGGCTGGCAGGTCAACCGTTTCGAACTCATCGACGCAGATCCTTCGAACGCCCTGTGGGGCGAATGCGAAGTCGTCCCTGACTACGAGAACAAGGACATTGCATCGGTTACGGTGAAGAACGACGATCCCTCAAGGAACAGGATAAGCCTTGAGACTTCCGTCGTACTCGGAAACACTCCCGTGGAGTTCTACTTTATGCTGCCTCCCGGAAGCCTCGCAAAAGGCTTTACCCTCAAGGCCTACGGACCCGACGACAGTGTGGTCGCCGTCCAGTTGACCAGCAGGGACAACACCGTAGCTGCCGGAAAAGTAGTCAAGATGCCCGCTGCGCAAATGATTCCGCCGCCTGTCGAGGGTGTTGCATTCGAGGGAAGCGGCACAGAGACCGAGCCCTATCTGATTGCATCTGCCGAAAACCTTCTCTACCTTTCCCAGGTGCTCACCTCCGCCGACTATGAGTCTTATGCCGACAAGTATTACGTGCAGACGGCTGATATCGATATGGACAATATTGAGTTCGTTCCCCTCGGAGCCCGCTCTGCAAAGCCTTTCTGCGGCGTATATGACGGGCAGGGATTCGCGATTGCCAACCTGGAGACTTCCGGAGGAGCTGATTCCGACAACCCGGCCAGCGGCCTCTTCGGATATGCAGAAGGTGCTACTATCAGCAACGTTATCCTGACAAACCGCATCAACACCGGATATGACAGCACCGTGGCCGGACTGGTTGGCGAGGCCGTCGGATGCACCGTTTCCGGCTGTGTCCTCACCGGCGGAGAGCTCGGCGCAGTGGCCAATATGTGCGCCGGCATCATAGGCGTAATGAAGGGCGGCAAGGTGGAGAAATGCACCGTGGCCGAAGTCAAAATATCCGATACCTATAATTATTGTGGCGGCATAGTCGCCTACGCCTACAACGGCGCAATCATCAAGGAATGCTCGGCCGAGGGCGCCGTGATTTCCGCTGTCGATTACTGCGGAGGCATAGTTGGCCAGATCGAGAATTCCAGCATCGAGGACTGTGCTGTAGCATTCCGGACAGAAGTTACGGGAAGCGGTCATTGTGTTGGCGGCATCGTCGGCTATATGAAAGCAGCTACTCCCTCCACGGTAGAAGACTGCACTGTTACGGGTCAGTCCGTAATCACCGGCACCAAGAATGTTGGCGGCATAGTCGGCTGGCTGGAAACCGGTACCGTCAGGGGCTGTCTTATTTACGGACAGTCTGAGGTCGTATCTACAGGCGGTGACGGCGGCGCAGGCGGTATCTGCGGCCGTGCCATCTCCAAGAGCGGCACCGAAAACCTCATTGACAACTGCAGCGTGACGGACGGCACCATTGTAAAGGCCCCCTACAGCGCAGGCGGCATCCTGGGATATGCTTATCCCGACTCCAACGGCGTGCTGTACATCATCAACAGCGGCATCAATAACGCAACGGTGCGTGCAACATCCTGCGACACCGGCGCCGACCCTGCAAAGGGCGACTGTATGTCTGCCGGCATCTGCGGATGGATGAGGCTCTCCGATTCCGGCAGCAAGGGCTATATCGTCAACTGCTACTCCTATATGAGCAGCATAGTTTGCGACCTGAATATGTCCCATCCTTCAGTCGGAGGTATTGTGGGCTACGGCTCTGTTTCTTCCGCGGGAGCTCTGGAAATTGCCAACTGCGCAACGAACCTTGTGGGCGACAGGCTCATTGTCAATGGCGCCCCTTATACCGGCTCTTCCAGGGTGGGGACCCTTTACGGTTACCTCCCCAACAACGCAGTGGTCAAGGTTAACGACTGCCACTATGTGGACGACGGCGTGCTTGGCATAGGTCCTTCGGCTGCAAACATCGTTGTGAGTAACAACACCGGATATGCCGAGAGCGTATTCACCGACGGCACTACGGTGCTGCCGCTGCTCAACGCCTTTGCCTCCGGCTTTACTGCCCGTCCGCTGCGCCAGTGGACCGTGTTCAACGGGCTGCCGATTACTGAATAATTCAATTCGAAATATGCAGAATAAACTACAAGTTCTTACCGAACAGCTGTACAACCAGGGCCTTGCCAAAGGACGCGAGGACGGTGACAGGTACTTGGAAGATGCCCGCTTAAAGGCGGCCGAAACCATAGCCGACGCTGATGCCAAGGCGGCCGCAATCATCGCCAAGGCAGAGAAAGAAGCCGCCGACCTGAAGGCCAAGGCGGAAGCCGACGTGAAGATGGCTTCCGCCCAGGCCCTGCAGGCAATGCGAAAGGATATCGAAAACCTCGTGGTCGCCAAGGCTTCCACCCAGGAGACCCTGGCCGACCCTGCTTTCCTCAAGGAAATCATCCGTGCGGTTGCGGAGAAGTTCTCCGCCGCCGAGAGCTGCGACCTTTCCCTCGTGCTGCCGGAGAGCCTCAAGGCCAAACTGGAGCCGTGGGTGAAGGCGGAACTCTCCGCCGCCCTGGGCAGCCCTGTGGAGGTGAAATTCTCCGGGAAGATGGCTGGAGGATTCACGATCGGTCCAAAGGACGGAGCTTACTACATCAGCTTTACCGACAAGGCCTTTGACGAACTCATCGCCGCCTATATGCGTCCGGTGACACGTAAAATTCTGTTCGGTGAATAATTACGAATACATAATCGCTTCCCTTCCGGTACCCGAGGCGGGCGCCGGAATTCCGGACACCGGCTCCGTACTGGATTTCATACGGAGCCAGTGCTCGGAAAAGGATGCGGCCCTGGTGGATACCTTATGCCGGGCTTTCGATCCCGACAGGCTCGACTCGGCATTCTACGCCGGAGCGCTTGCCTGCAGGAACGCGTTCGTGCGCGAATTCCTGCGCTACGATATGCTCCTGCGCAACACCAAGGTGGAGTATCTCAACAGGGTACTCGGCAGGCCGGAAGGCCTGGACATTATGGTCCTGCCCGGCGGGGACGCTGACGAGGCCTCCGCGCCGGAATTTGATGAGAAGCCGGCAGTGCTTGCCGTGCTCTCGCAGGACGACATACTCGCCAGGGAGCGCGGCATAGACCGGCTGCTCTGGGACAAGGCTGATGAGCTTACCCGTATGCATCTGTTCGGTATTGATATCATCCTGGCGGTAGTCGCCAAACTGCTCATCACCGAACGCTGGAACAAACTCGATCCCGCAACCGGGCGCGAACTGTTCCGCAATCTCGTACAGGAAATAAGAAACACACGATAATATGGCAACAAAAGGAAAAGTGACAGGCATCGTTTCCAACCTGGTTACCGTTCAGACTTTCGGGCCGGTTGGAGAGAACGAGCTGTGCCACATCAATCTGGGAGGCACGCAGCTGCTGGCGGAAGTGATCAAGGTCACCGGCGACAAGGCTTCCGTCCAGGTTTTCGAAAGCACCCGCGGCCTGCGCAACGGCAACGAGGTGACTTTCCTCGGCAGGATGCTCGAGGCCAGCCTGGGTCCCGGACTGCTCTCCGGAGTGTACGACGGTCTGCAGAACGACCTCACCACAATGGAAGGAGTGTTCCTCAAGAGAGGCGAATACACCGACCCTCTCGACCACGAGAAACTCTGGGAATTCAAGCCCCTGGCGGCCCCCGGCGACAAGGTGAAGGCCGGCGACTGGCTGGGCGAGGTGCAGGAAGGCTGGCTGCCCCACAAGATTATGGTCCCCTTCAAGTTCGAGGGAGAATATACGGTGAAGTCCGTTGCGGCCCCGGGTCTTTATACCATTGACACCACGGTTGCAGTGCTCAAGGATGCCGACGGCGTGAGCCACAAGGTGTCAATGATACAGAAATGGCCCGTTAAGGTCGCGGTCAGATGCTACGACAACAAGCCCCGCCCGGGCAAGATAATGGAGACGGGGGTGCGTATCATCGACACCTTCAACCCCATTGCCGAAGGCGGCACCGGATTCATCCCCGGACCCTTCGGCTGCGGCAAGACCGTGCTCCAGCACGCCATAGCCAAACAGGGCGAAGCCGACATAGTGGTGATGGCTGCCTGCGGCGAGCGCGCCAACGAGGTGGTGGAAATCTTCACCGAGTATCCCGAACTGGTGGATCCGCACACCGGACGCAAGCTGATGGAGCGTACCGTAATCATCTGCAACACCTCCAATATGCCCGTTGCCGCCCGCGAGGCGTCCGTCTATACCGCAATGACCATCTGCGAGTACTACAGGGCAATGGGTTACAGGTGCCTGCTGCTGGCCGACTCCACGTCCCGCTGGGCCCAGGCTCTGCGCGAAATGTCCAACCGTATGGAAGAGCTGCCAGGCCAGGACGCCTTCCCGGTTGACCTTTCCGCCATCATTTCCAACTTCTACGCCCGTGCGGGCCAGGTGGTGCTGAACAACGGGCAGACCGGAGCCGTCACCTTCATAGGTACTGTATCCCCCGCCGGCGGCAACCTCAAGGAGCCGGTGACCGAGAGCACCAAGAAGGCCGCCAGGTGCTTCTACGCCCTCGAGCAGAACCGAGCCGACCAGAAGCGCTACCCTGCCGTCAACCCCGTTGAGTCGTATTCCAAATACCTTGATTATCCGGAAATCCAGGCGACCCTGGAAGAGACGGTTGAGCGTGGATGGATAGAGAAGGTACTCAGGGCCAAGAACTACGTGCGCAGGGGCAAGGAGATGGCCGACCAGATCAACATTCTCGGCGACGACGGCGTGCCCGTATCCTACCACGAATCCTTCTGGAAGAGCGAGCTCATCGACTTTGCGTTCCTGCAGCAGGATGCGTTCGACGCCGTGGATTCCGTCTGCCCTATGGAGCGCCAGAAGTATATGCTGAACCTCATCCTCGACATCTGCGACGGCAGTTTCGAATTCGAAGACTACGAGAAATGCCGGGAGTTCTTCAAGAACCTTATCAATTATCTCCGCCAGATGAACTACTGCGAGTTCGGCAGCGAGAGGTTCCTGTCGTACAGGGAATCCGTAGATTCTTCGCTTCGCTCAGAATGACAAGGTTTCGCTCAGAATGACAAGGTTTCGCTCAGAATGACATTATGAAAGTATATCAGAAAACTTATACGAAGCTCCAGGCAATTACCAAGGCTACTATCAGCCTGGACGCGCAGGGCGTGGCGAATGAGGAACTCGCCAGCGTGAACGGAAAACTGGCCCAGGTGGTGAAGACCAACGGCAGCCGCGTCACCCTGCAGGTGTTCTCGGGCACCGAGGGAATCCCCACGGACGCCGAGGTCTCCTTCTTCGGCGCTCCCCCTACCCTGAAGGTCAGCGAGCAGCTGGCCGGCCGCTTCTTCAACGCCTACGGCAAGCCCATCGACGGCGGCCCGGAGGTGGAAGGCGAAGTGCGCGAGGCCGGAGGCCCTTCCGTGAACCCTTACAAGCGCCGCCAGCCCAGCGAGCTCATCCCTACGGGCATAGCCGGCATAGACCTGAACAACACGCTGGTGTCCGGCCAGAAGATTCCCTTCTTCGCCGACTCCGACCAGCCGTACAACCAGGTGATGGCCAACGTGGCACTGCGTGCCGACGTGGACAAGATTATCCTGGGAGGTATGGGTCTCTCGAACGACGACTACCTGTACTTCCGCCACGCCTTCGAGAGTGCCGGAGCGCTGGACCGCATAGTCTCCTTCGTGAACACTACTGAAGAGCCGCCGGTGGAGCGCCTGCTCATCCCCGATATCGCCCTTACGGCCGCAGAGTATTTCGCGGTTGACAAGAACGAGAAGGTGCTGGTGCTGCTTACGGATATGACGCTCTACGCCGACGCCCTCTCCATCGTGAGCAACCGAATGGACCAGATTCCGTCCAAGGACTCAATGCCTGGCTCCCTGTATTCCGACCTGGCTAAGATATACGAGAAGGCCGTGCAGCTGCCTTCCGGAGGCTCCATCACCATCATTGCAGTGACTACGCTGAACGACGGCGACATCACTCACGCCATCCCCGACAACACCGGATACATCACCGAGGGGCAGTTGTTCCTGCGTGCCGATTCCGATTCGGGATGCGTGATAGTCGATCCGTTCCGCAGCCTGAGCCGACTCAAGCAGCTCGTGCAGGGCAAGAAGACGCGCGAAGACCACAGCCAGGTGATGAACGCCGGCGTGCGTCTCTACGCCGATGCCCAGAACGCCAAGACCAAGATGCAGAACGGCTTCGACCTGTCCGACTACGACCTGCGATGCCTCGATTACGCTAAGGACTATGCCCGGGAGCTGCTGAGCATCGACGTGAACATTTCCGTTGATGAGATGCTCGACACGGCCTGGAGGCTCTTTGCAAGGTACTTCTCCCCCGCCGAAACCGGCATCAAGCAGACCCTGATAGATAAATACTGGAAAGCCTGATGGCAATCAAGTTTCAATATAACAAGACGTCCCTGACGAATCTCGGCAAGCAGCTGAAGATAAGGCAGAACGCACTGCCGACCCTGAAGAATAAGGAGTCGGCCCTGCGTCTCAGCGTAATCGCGGCAAAGGCCGAGGCGGTGGCGCAGGCAGAGGCCCTGGAGAAGAAACTCCGGGAGTACGACTACCTGGCCGCGCTGTGGAACGAATTCCGTCCCGGGCTCATAAGCATACGCGACGTTCATCTCCGCACCGTTAAGATTGCCGGAGTCAACGCCCCGCAGCTGGACGGGATAGACTTCGACCTGCAGCCGTTCAACGCTTTCGCCGCCCCCGCCTGGTATGCCGACGGTATTCGCATACTGCAGGAACTCAGCACATTGGGCATAGAGTCGGAGGTATCCGAAGAGCGCCGCCGCATCCTGGAATACAACCGCAAGAAGACCACCCAGAAGGTGAATCTCTACGAGAAGGTGCAGATTCCCGGCTACCAGGAGGCGATACGCAAGATCAAACGATATATGGAGGACGAGGAGAACCTCACCAAGGCCTCGTCCAAGATAGTAAAGAACCGCCACGCGGCACAGGAAGAGGAGGAAGGCCTATGATAGAGAAAATGACCCGCTACGACTTCATCCTGCTCTCCGGCAGGAAGGAAGAATTCCTCGATGCCCTGTGCGAACTTGGCGTCGTGGACATCAAGCACTCCTCCCGCCCGGTGGATGAAAAATCGGAGGCTATGCTCTCGCGCCTGGAGGCTATAAGGGCTGAGATTCAGCGTATTGAGAGGGGCAGCGACGCCCATCTTGCGGAGCTTCAGCAGGATAAAAAGCAGCTGGAGAAGGAAGCCGCCGCCGTTGCCGTATGGGGCAGTTACGACAGGGAAAAACTCCGGAGCCTGGGCGTTCCCGTACGCTACTTCTGTGTACAGGAGAAGCAGTTCGACCCTCAGTGGGCTGAAAGCTGCGCCCTGCAGGAAATCCTGCGCGAAAAGGGGAAAGTGTGGTTCGTGGTTCTCGGCGACGGCGAGATTCCTGCAACTCCCCTTCCGGTCCCCGCCCACGACAGCTCCGAACTGGAGATAATGCTGGCGCTGAAGGACAAGGAGATAGAGTATTACAAGGATGAATTGGACGCACGCAGGGAAGATTTACCCGCCCTCCGCTCCGAGGCCGACTCGCTTGCCTCCGACCTTAACCTGTATCTGGCCGGAGCCAGCGGAGAGGCGGTGGCCGACAATGCGCTGACCATATTCGAAGGATATGCTCCCACCATTGAAAGGGATCGTCTGAAGAAGGCGTTCGACAAGATGGAATGCCTCTGGACATCTGCTCCTGCAACACTTGAGGACGACCCGCCTATCAAGCTAAGGAACAATAAGTTCGTAAGCCAGTTCGAGGTTCTTACCTATATGTACGGCAGACCGGATTACAATGAGTTCGACCCCACGCCCTACCTCTCGGTTTTCTTCCTGCTCTTCTTTGCAATGTGTATGGGCGATGCAGGCTACGGACTGCTCCTTACCATACTCGGCATCCTCATCGGCAAGGGCGTCATTCTGAACGGAGTGAAGAATCTGGCCCCGCTTGTAACCATTTTGGGTGTGGGCACCTTCATCGTGGGTATTGTGATGCACACCTTCTTCGGAGTGGATATCGCAGCCCTGCCGTGGATACCGGACTTCCTCAAGGCTGTAATGATTACCGGCACGATAGCGGGATTCGAGGCCCAGATGGTCCTTTCACTGGTGATAGGTGTGCTGCACCTGTGCCTTGCAATGGTAGTCAAGACGGTTTACGCCACCCGCAACCTGGGCTTCCTGGGCTCCCTCGGAGTCTGGGGCTGGACCCTGCTCATCGTGGGCGGCGTCGCCGTTGGCGCCCTGGCCCTGCTGAACGTCATTTCGGCTGCGGCCACCAAGTGGATAGTCATCGTGCTGGGAGTCGTTTCCGCCCTCGGTATTTTCCTGTTCAACGACATACGACGCAGCCCGCTGAAGAACATCGGATCCGGCCTTTGGGAGGCCTATAACACCGTTACGGGGCTGCTCGGCGACGTGCTGAGTTACCTCAGGCTCTATGCCCTCGGACTCGCCGGCGGTATGCTTGGCAAGGCCTTCAACGACATAGCGGCAATGACCCTTGGCGACGGCTCCTTCGGTATCGGGTGGCTGGCCTTCCCAATCATCCTTGTAATCGGTCACGCCCTTAACCTGGCAATGTGCTGCCTCGGCGCCTTCGTACACCCGCTGCGACTCAACTTCCTGGAATTCTTCAAGAATTCCGGCTACAACGGAAAGGGTCGCACTTATAACGCTTTAACGAAACAACAACAATAAAAATCACATTATTATGAACGAAATTCTTGGTTATCTCGGACTCGGGCTTATGCTCAGCCTCGCCGGAATCGGAAGCGCCTTCGGCACCACCATCGCGGGCAACGCCGCGGAAGGAGCCCTCAAGAAAGCACCCGAAAAATCCAGCAGTTACCTTATCCTTTCCGCACTCCCTGCAACTCAGGGCATTTACGGATTCGTAGGATTCTTTATGTGGCTTCTGGTCTATAAGTTCGACTTCGCGGCCAACGGCCCCCTGCTTTTCGGTATCGGAACCGGCGTCGGCCTCGTCTGCCTGTTCTCCGCCATCCGTCAGGGCCAGGTCTGCGCCAACGGTATCATCGGCATCAGCCAGGGCCACGACGTACAGACCAACACGCTCATCTATGCCGCTCTTCCCGAGTTCTACGCAATTATAGGACTCGTGGGCGCGCTGATGCTTGCGCTTGCAATCTAAGAGAGTCTGTAAATGAAATAGCCGCGGGAAGGGGCCACGACTGAAACGCTGCCAAGGGCAATGCCCGCAGCCTGCCTCAGTTCCTCAGGAACAGCCACTTCGGCTTCCGCTCCCCCGCAGTTGAAATTACAGAATACCAGCCACGCTTCCCGGGCGTCGAACCGCACGAATGCAGTATGCAGGTGCGGATTGAACCCCCGGGAAGCGTTGTTGCAATAGCACAGGTCCCAGTTGCTTCCGCTGCGGAAGACGGGCCTGCCTGCCAGCTCCAGGAGTTCGCGGTAGCGCTCCAGCACCCTGCCACGTTCCGCCGGCAATTCAGCCGTGCCGTGCAGCATATCGTACAGGCTCACAAGCCCTTCCGGGTGCACCCGGTTGAATATTGAGGTCCTGCCTCCTGCCTCCCCGGCTGCATCCTCCCCCGTTTCCTGGCCGGCATACATCATAAACGAAGCCGTGTTGAACAGGAGCGCGTAGGCTGCCGCCGCCCAGGCCGCATCGGGCGACCCGGCGAAGAAGGGAGAAGCCAGGCGCTGCTCGTCGTGGTTCTCCAGGAAGTTGAGCATACGGGGCTGCATATCCCCCAGCCACTGCCAGTTATATGTAAGTTCAGCGGCGCTGCGGGAACCGTCGAGGATGCCGCGCAGTATGTCGTAAGCGCCTGATTTGTCGTACAGAAGGTCGAAGCCGGCCTCATCCAGATAGCGCCGGTAATTGTCGCGGCCATATACTTCCGCCACGAACATCAGTCCGGGATTGTCGCGCTTGACCGATTTGATGACGTGTCCGAGCAGGTCGGAGGGCACGAGTTCCACCATGTCGCAGCGGAAGCCGTCCACCCCAAGGGACACCCAGAAACGCAGCACTTCGATGAACTCTTCCACCGTACGAGGCTGCGACCAGTCCACCTTGAGGGTATCCGTCCAGTCACCGTCGCAGTAATCGTGAATGGCCAGCCCTCCCCGGTAGTCGCACCCGACGTGATTGGGGATAAAGTCCGTGATGCACTTCAGGCCGGCGGCGTGTATGCGCGCCACGAGTTCCCGGAATTCCTCCACCCGGCGGTCGGGATTGGAGGCCAGATAGGGATTCACATCGTACCAGTCGCATATCGCGTATGGAGAACCAGGGTCGCCTTTCACGAAGGGCCGGCCGCTGGAATGCCTGGGAACGCCCGTGAGCCAGAGATAATCTACGCCGAGGGAACGCAGGTACGACAGGAAGGCCCCGTCGCAGGAGTCAAAACGCCCGTCGCCCCAAAGCCTGGGCAGTATCTGATATATAATGAGTTTGTCGTTCATCAGAAAGGATAACCGACTCCGAAATGCAGCGAGGAGCCGTTGGAGTTGAACCACTCGGAAGGCTGGACCCAACGGGCGCCGGCGTCGCGGCAAGGCTCATACATCTTGATACCCCAATCGACGCGCAGAAGTATGAAGTTAAGATTGAGTCTCACTCCTATACCCCAGTCGAGGGCAATGGTCTCAGCCCATTTGAGCATATTTTCGTACGAGGAAATACCGGTGAGATCCCACACGTTGCCGGCTTCGGCGAAGAGGGCTGCCTCCACTTTCCAGAAGAGTTTCTGGCGCAGTTCCAGGTCGAACTCAACCTTGGTGTCGCCGGTCTGGCTGGGAATGGTGAAGATGTCCATCAGCGGGTCGGCGCCGGGGCCGAGCGAGCGCACCTGCCATCCGCGCATACTGTTGGCACCGCCTACGTAGAATGCCTTCTCGTAAGGCAGATAGTCCGACACTCCGTAAGCGTATCCTACGCCGGCCACCAGGTTCATCGCCAGTTTGGTTGAAGGGGAAAGGCAGAAGCAGTGGCCGAGGTTCACTTCCGCGCGGACGTACTGGTCGTAGTCTAGCCCGAACAGCTGCTTGCGGCCGTATTCATTCTCCTTGAGCAAAGGATTGAAGAGGGATATCACATTGCCGGAGGCATCGAAGTAGAACCTGGCGAACGAATAACGGCCCGCAGGAATTACGCTGGTATCGGAGGTCCAGTAGAACTGGCCGCCCACTCCTGCGTCGATATGGTCCAGGAAAGACGACAGGATGGCGTAGTTGCTGAGGAGGGTCCAGAGGAAATCCTCGCTTATCTTGTCGGCCTTCACCACCGTGGTGCGGAAAGGATACAGCTGATAGTAGAACTTGTCGGCGTTGCCCGTATAGCCGTAGGATGCGTTGATAATATACCTGCGGAATTCAGGCCTGTCCTGGAAGTTGAATGAGCCCTGGATTACGGTGCGCGGTATACTGGCCCCTTTGATGAGCCTGGTGGGAAGGCCAAGGAAGCGCGGGATGCTGAGGCTTCCGTTCACTCCGAATTCGTTCGCCTGCACGTTGGCGTCGCCGAACTGGCGCTGGAAATTGCCGCTGAATCCCAGCGACAGCCATTCGCCGCCGTTGAAGATGTTCTTGTTGTAGAAGCTCACCGCCGGGGAAATACCGAACAGCATATTGGCGTTCGTGGATGCTTCCAGATTGACCTTGATACCCTTGAGCTTGCTCTGGCCAAGCGTGATGTGGCAGTCCACCTTGGCGCTGTCCGACGGTGTCATCTCTATGGCCACGTTGTTGAACAGGCGCAGCGCGGAGAAGCGGTTGTAGTTGACCCTGGCCAGTTCTTCGCTGTACAGGTCGCCGGGCTTGATGATATTGGTCGACCGGAGCACGCTTTCGCGGAACGGGACGCTCTTGGAGTGGGATATGTCAACCTTGCCTATATGATACTTGACCAGCGGCGACGCGTTGGTTTCGGCCTCCTTACGGGAATACTCACGGATCTCGTAGTTGAGCACATTGCGCGGGCCGAGAGTGTCGGCCTCGAAGAAATAGTTGAATTTGGTGAGGTCGTAGTAGCCCCTGTTCCTGAAGAAGGCGGCTCCGCGCTCGCTCTCCTTCTCGAGAGCCTTTTCGGAGAGCCAGTCGCCGGGCTTCACCGAGACGTTCTTCATATCCTCGGAGAAGTCCTGGAAAAACTCCCCTTCCGGCACTTTGAAGACCAGGCTGTCGATACGGCTGCGCCTGCCCGGGACCACGGTGTAGGTAACCTTCACGTTGCGCTTGACGGTATCAACCTTTGCGCTCACGGTGGAGTTGTAGTAGCCCAGGTAATCCAGGTGCCGGGCGATGTTCTCGCACGAACTGCCCAGCAGGTTGCCGTTGAACACCACCGGCGGTGTACCCACCTTGCGTATGGAATTGTTGAGCCAGTCGTCCTTGGAGGGGTCGGACAGGTTGTACATCCACAGGGACAGCCAGGCGTTGCTGGTCTGCTGCTTGATGTATGAGGTGACGTCGGAGGAACTCAGTCCGTTGGGATCGCCATCGAAGGCTACTTTGTTGGCAGCGAGCCTGTACTTGCCCTCGGGCAGCACGCGGGTGGTGCTGCAGGAAACCAGGAATCCCGCAAGCAGAGCAAGTGTGACGATATGGGCCGGTCTGACTTTCATCGTCTCCTGAATTCAGACAACACGATTGCGGTGGCGGTTGCCACGTTAAGGGATTCGGCGGTGCGGGCGCCCCTGGCGAACGACGGTATGAGCAGGCGCGAACTGGCGCAGGCGGCCACTTCAGGCGACACGCCCGATGCCTCGTTGCCCATAATTATCAGGCCCTCGTCGGCCAGATTGGAGGCGTAGATATTCTCCCCGTCCAGGAAGGTGCCGTACACGGGCATATCCATTGCGCGGAAGCGGCGGCATACGACCTCAAGGTCGCAGTACACGGTGCTTACGCGGAAGACCGAACCCATAGAGGCCTGAACCACTTTTGGGTTGAACAGTTCCACGCTGTCCTGCGAGGCGAACACGGTGCTTATACCGAACCAGTCGGCGAGCCGGATTATGGTGCCCATATTGCCCGGGTCGCGTACGGAATCAAGACCGAGATACAGACCGCGTTCCAGCGCGAGGCCGCGCGGCTCGGGCTTATCGACCACGGCGAGGACCGGGGACGGAGAACTTAGCTGGGATATCCTGGACATAGCCTCTTCGCCTATGTCTTCCGTGCGGTAAACGGCCGAAACCCGGAATCCGGAGCACAGGGCCTCCTGGACGAGTTTTTCACCCTCCACCACAAACTGCCCGTACTCGTCACGGAATTTCTTTTCCTTCAGGGATTTGATTCTCTTGATCTCGGCGTTCGTCAACATCTTATACTGCTAAAGCATTGCAAATTTAACAATAAATCGTTAAGTTTGCGAAACGCATTTTATAATTTAATAAAATCAGAAATGGGAAAGTTTGTTATCACTGTAAGGAAGAACGGAGAATTCCAGTTCAATCTCAAGGCCACCAACGGCCAGGTCATTCTCAGCAGCGAGGGTTATAACTCCAAGGCCGCTTGCCTTAACGGCGTGGAATCCGTCAAGAAGAATGCTCCCGTCGAGGCCCGCTACGAGATCAAGGAAGCCAAGAACGGCAAGCCTTTCTTCAACCTCAAAGCCAGCAACGGCCAGGTAATCGGCGCCAGCCAGATGTACTCATCCGAGCGCACGATGAAGGCAGGTATCGCTTCCGTTATGAAGAATGCCCCCGAGGCTCCGGTAGTGGAAGAAATCTAGTTCTTTCCCCACATTCCCACAGAGGTCGGCCGTGCAGGCCGGCCTCTCTTTTTATATATTGTAAAGCTCAAAGATTTTTAGTAAATTCGCAGGATATTTGATAGTTATTTTTTTACTGCAATATGAAAGATTCAGTCATCATTCTCTGCGGCGGCGGCCCGGCTCCGGGTATGAATACCGTCGTTTGCTCAGTCGCCAAGACTTTCCTCTCCAACGGTTATCGCGTAATCGGCCTCCACGGCGGTTACAGCGGGCTTTTCAGCAAGAGCCCCCGCATCGAGGACATCGATTTCTTCAAGGCTGACGCTTACTTCAACAGGGGCGGTTCCTATCTCCAGATGAGCCGTTTCAAGCCCACCGACAAAGACTTCAGCGAGAACTTCAACCTCGCCCTCTTCCAGGACAACAACATCAAGCTTCTCGTGACCGTGGGCGGTGACGATACCGCATCCACCGCGAACCGCATCGCAAAGTTCCTCGAGGCCAAGAAATACCCCATCGCAAACATCCACGTCCCCAAGACCATCGACAACGACCTGCCCCTTCCGAACAACACCCCTACCTTCGGGTTCAACTCGGCAAAGCAGGAGGGCGCACACATTGCCCGCACCATCTATGAGGATGCCCGCACTTCCGGCAACTGGCTGCTCATCAGCGCTATGGGCCGCAGCGCCGGCCACCTGGCCCTGGGCATCGGCGAGGCAACCCACTGTCCTATGACCATCATCCCCGAGATGTTCAACAAGACCGACATCACCATCGACAAGATCATCAAGCTCACCCTTTCCGCCATCATCAAGCGCAAGATCCTTGGCATCGACTACGGTACCGTGGTGGTCGCCGAGGGCGTGTTCCACGACCTCAAGGACGAAGACATCAAGGCTGCCGGTGTACATATGACCTACGACGAGCACGGCCACCCCGAGCTTGGCAAGATCAGCAAGGCCGTCCTCTTCAACGAGCTGCTTGAGAAGGAGTTCAAGAAGGTTGGTATGAAGGTCAAGACCCGTCCCGTGGAAATCGGTTACGACGTCCGCTGCCAGGATCCCATCGCATACGACCTGAGCTACTGCTCCGAGCTTGCAATGGGTGTGTACGAGCTCTTCAAGAAGGGCGAGACCGGCTGCATGGTGTACGTTGACGCATTCGGCAATCCTTCCCCTCTATACCTGCACGACCTGCAGAACGCCGAGGGCAAGATCCCTCCCCGCAGGGTTGAGATTTCCGGCGGCATTGCCCAGAACTACTACAACCATATCTGCCACTACATCACGCCGGCCGACTACGAGGCCGCCCGCAAGTACGTGGCCGATCCTGAAGCCTACGACTTCAAGAAAATCCTTAACTGGTAAGACCTCCTTATTTGGACCGCGCCGAAGCTCAGCAAAGGATAGCCGAACTCAGGGACATACTCCTTGAGAACAGCCGCAAATACTACATTGACAACGCCCCCGACATGAGCGACCAGGAATTCGATTTCCTGATGCACGAGTTGGAGGCGTTGGAGTCGCAGTATCCTGAGTTCATCACTCCCGACTCCCCCACCCAGAGGGTCGGCAGCGACCTCGATCCGTCGTCCGGCTCGTTCGTAAAACGGGCGCACCGCTATCCGATGCTCTCGCTCGGCAACACCTACAGCATCGAGGAGGTCGGGGAGTTTGCCGCCCGCGCCGACAAGGCACTGCAGGAGGCGTTCACCTACTGCTGCGAGCTCAAGTTCGACGGCACGGCCATCTGCCTCACCTACCGCAACGGCCGCCTCGTTCAGGCGCTCACTCGCGGTGATGGCGTGCTGGGCGACGATGTCACCGAGAACGCCAGACAGATCTCCAACATCCCCCGCACGCTCAAGGGCGATTATCCCGAGGAATTCGAGATACGCGGCGAGGTGCTTATGCCCTATTCTTCCTTCGAGGCGCTCAACCGCGAACGTGAAGACATAGGTGAGGCTCCGTTCGCCAATCCGCGCAACGCCGCATCCGGTTCGCTCAAACTGGGCAATCCCGAGGAAGTCGGCAGGCGCGGCCTGTGGTGCACCCTGTACCACATCCCCGCCCAGAGCATACCGTTCGAGACCCACTCCGAGGCGCTCGACAAGGCGGCCTCCTGGGGTCTGCCGGTATCGGACGACAGACGCATCTGCCGCAACATCGAGGAGGTCCGAAATTTCATCGATTACTGGGACACGGCCCGCGACGGTCTTCCCTACGCCACCGACGGCGTGGTAATCAAGATTAACGAACTGCAGGCCCAGAGAGCGCTCGGCTATACCGCCAAGTCGCCCCGCTGGGCGGTCGCCTATAAGTTCAAGGCAGAGCAGGCGTGCACTCCGCTCCTGAGCATAGACTATCAGGTAGGACGCACCGGCGCCGTTACTCCCGTGGCCAACCTGGGCCCCGTGCAGCTCGGCGGCACCACGGTACGCCGTGCTACTCTTGTCAACGCAGACCAGATTGCCTCGCTCGACATACGCCTTGGCGACTCCGTCTATGTGGAGAAGGGCGGAGAAATCATCCCCAAGATAACAGGTGTGAACCTGGCCCTCAGGCCTGCGGGAGCAGTGCCTCCGGAGTTCCCCAGATGCTGCCCCGACTGCGGTACGCCGCTGGTGAAGCAGGAGGGCGAGGCCAAATGGTTCTGCCCCAACACCGACGGATGCCCCACCCAGATAAAGGGGCGCATCGTGCACTTCATCGGCCGCAAGGCTATGAACGTGCTGGCCGGAGACGCCACCGTGGACCAGTTCTATGCCACCGGCCTGGTACGCCGTCCGTCCGACCTCTACGCCATCAGCAAGTATCAGCTGATGAGCCTCGAGGGCTGGCAGGACAGGGCGGCGCAGCGTTTCCTCGACAGCCTCGCCAAGACGCGCAAGGTGCCGTTCGAGAGAGTCCTCTTCGCTCTCGGCATAAGATTCGTAGGAGAGACTACCGCCCGCGACATCGCCAGGCACTTCGGCGACATCGACAGCATTGCGGCCGCAAGCCGCGAGCAGCTGCTGGAGGTTGCCGAGGTCGGCGACGTGATTGCGGGCAGCGTATTCGACTATATGCACAAGGAAGAGAACCTGGAAGAGATAGCCCGCCTGAAGGAGGCCGGCCTGCAATTCTCCACCAACGGTGGCGGAGAGGCCGCATCCGACGCGCTGGCCGGCAAGACCATAGTGATTTCCGGCAATTTCAGCATCTCGCGGGACGATATGAAGGCGCTGATAATGAACCACGGGGGCAAGTGCTCCGGGTCCGTAAGCGGCAGCACCTCATTCCTGCTGGCCGGCAGCAAGCCCGGGCCGGAGAAGCTGCGCAAGTGCAGCCAGCTCGGCATCCCGGTGGTTTCCGAGGAGGAATTCCGCGCAATGCTGCCGGGCGCCGCTGCCGCAGCGGAAGAAGTTGAAGAGCTAACCCTGTTCTGATTATGCGCAGGCTCAGGGATTTGTTTACCGACCGCATCTGGTCCATCGACACGCACAAGGTCTCCCTTGTGTCGAAGAGTTATGCCAGGCTGGTAACGGTAATCAAACTCGTGCGCATTACCATCAACACATTTGCCGAGAACCGTATGGGCTTCCAGTGCGTTGCCCTGAGTTACTTCGCGACGCTGTCTCTCATCCCGCTGCTCGCTTTCGCATTTGCGGTAACCGGCGGTATGGGGCTCGAGGGTTATATGGATTCGTTCCTTGATATGTTCACGGGACTGGTGGATCCGACGATGCTCAGTATGATAAGGGACAAGGCAGCGAACCTCATCGACGTCGCCCAGGGCGGCTGGGTGGGCGTAATCGCCGCACTATCCTTCCTCTGGACCATTATATGGATGCTCTTCCAGGTAGAGCGGGTGTTCAACAACGTGTGGGGCATAAGGAAAATTCCGCGTAAGATTTACAAGCGCATAGGTTTCTATATCCTGGTGCTCCTGCTCACCCCCTTCCTTGTCATCATATTCGGTACGGGTATCGCATACTACGGTAACTTCACCAATCTGCTGGGTCTCGACCTCTCGGAATTGCGTTTCCTGCCCAAGTTCCTCGGTTACCTGGGCTTCTACATCGTGGCCACCTTCACCCTGTCCGCAATGTACAAGTTCATACCTGCAGCGGAAGTGAAGTACAAGCACGCCCTCAGGGCCGCCGCGATAGCCGCACTGGTATTCGTTGCATTCCAGTACCTGTATCTGGAAACCCAGGTCTTCGTTGCCAGGCTGAATACGGTTTACGGTGTGCTGGCTGCCGTACCGCTCTTTATGATTTGGATGAATTTCAGCTGGCAGATAATCATTTACGGGGCTGAGCTAACGTACAGCTTCCAGAACATCAAGAACTACGGCCTTCCGGAGGAGGCGCTCAACTGATATGGACGACAGGAGAATAAGGGTATATAACGCGCTCGCCGAGAGGCTCGAAAGCATGCGCCGGATAGACGGTCTTCCCGAGGCCGAAAGGGAGAGAATGCTCTCCCAGGCGATGGAACTATTCATCCCGCTCGCCCATCGCCTCGGCTTCTACTGGATTAAATCGGAGATGGAGAATATCTGGCTCAGCAAAGTCCATCCGGCCGAATACAATGATATAGCCTCCCGCACCGACGCAATGCTGACCGGCCGGGCGCGCGAGCTGGACGATTTCATCGAGCCGATAGCGGACGCGCTGCTTCAGCAGGATTATCGTTTTGCGATTAAGAAACGCATCAAGACGCCCTATTCCATCTGGTACAAGATGAATACGAAGCACGTGACATTCGAGGAAATTTACGACCTCCTGGCCGTGCGCTTCATCTACGCCCCCGACACCGACGACATTGAAGAGGAGCGGGCACAGGCCTACGCTATTTGCTCTACTGTAACATCCATCTACCCTCCTATGGAGGGCCGTTTCCGCGACTGGGTGAGCCATCCCAAGGAAAACGGTTACGAGGCCCTTCACACCACCGTGCTGAGCAAATCCGGCCTCTGGGTGGAGGTACAGGTGCGCTCGCGACGTATGGACGACATCGCCGAGCACGGCATCGCAGCCCACTGGGCCTACAAGAACGCAGCATTCATCTCCGAGGCCGACTCCAGGCTTGACCGCTGGCTCACCAGGGAGATTGAATCGGTACTTATTAACACAGACAGCGACGAGACGGACAAGATATGATAAAGAGACTCCTGCCACTGATAGTTTGTGCGGCGATCTTCCTGCCGATGATTTTCATCCACTCCTGCGCCAATACGACGCAGGCCCCTACGGGTGGCGTCAAGGACACCATACCTCCGCTCATCATCGACATCAATCCCCTGCCGGGCGCAGTGAACGTGCCCACGGAGGGCTCGCGCATCATATTCAAGTTCGACGAGTACGTCACCATCAAGGAACAGAAGAACATCTTCCTGTCCCCTCCTCCCGAGAAGCCGCTGAAGGTACGCATCAAGGACAAGTTCCTCATCGTCTCCTTCGAGTCGCCGCTTGATTCCAATACCACATACACCCTGAATATGAGCGACGCCCTTGCCGACAACAACGAGGGCAATATGTTCCCGGGCTACACCTACGTATTCTCTACCGGCCCCGTCATCGATTCCCTGCTGGTTACGGGCAAGGTGCTCGACTGCAACACCCTGCAGCCGGTCAAGGGAGCCACGGCAATGCTCTACAAGGACCTGGGCGATTCGGCGGTGTTCCTCAAGCGCCCCGTGGCGGCCGTGAAGACCGACGACTGGGGCTACTTCTGCCTGCCCTACCTGGCCGACACCCTGTACCGCCTGTACGCCATCAAGGACGAGGCCAACAACAACATCTACGACCCCGACAACGACCTGGTAGCATTCGTAGATTCGGTCATACGCCCGGTAGTGCACGTCGCGGACACGCTCCCGGAGATGCTCAAGTACGATATGACCGACACCCTGATGTGCGAAGCGAGGCGGGTTGATTACAAGATGCGCCTCTTCCGCGAGAAGCCTACCAAGCAGTATCTTGTGAACAAGGTGCGCACGGCCGACCGCAGCGCGTACATCACCTTCCAGGCCCCTTACGTCTGGATTGATTCCCTCTGGTTCAGGGGCTACAAGGCCGACGAGGTCATCTCCCAGTTCAACATCCTGCAGGACAGCCTGGTGCTGTGGGTGAACAGCCGCAAGCCGGCGCCCGACACCCTGCACCTCTTCGTAAACTACCGCAAGACCGATTCGCTCGGCCGCCTGCAGCCAGCCCTTGAGCACCTCAGGCTGCCTATGCCGGAGGGCAAGCGGGTATTCCAGCGCATCCCGCGCCGCAACCTCAAGCAGGAAGACACCACCTGCACATTCAAACTTACCGCCCAGCCCGAGAACGTTGAGCAGGACGGATTCCAGCTGCGTTTCGACCGCCCCATCATCTACGAGAGCTTCGATTCGCTGCGCTTCCGCTACCTCAATCCCAAGCAGAAGGAATTCTTCGGGGAAGTCACCGTGGAGCGCGATACCGCCGACCTGTGCCACTACATAATCAGGCCCAAGGAGCAACTGCTGCCCGGTTACGACTATTTCCTGAAGGTCCCTCACAACGCGTTCCGCGACATCGACGGATTCTGGTCCGACAGCACGGAGGTGAAGGTGACCCTGCCCACCGACGATATGCTCAGCACCCTCAAGGCCGTAATGATAGACGTGGACCGCAAGATAATCGTCGACCTGCTCGACGAGAAGCGCAAGAACATCCTGCGCCAGTACATCATCGACAGCGACTGCACCCTCACCTTCCCCTACCTCAAGGAGGGCAAGTATTCCATCCGCATCACCGACGACGGCAACCGCAACTCCATCGTGGATACCGGTTCCCTGCTGGAGCACCGCCAGCCCGAGGCCGTGCTGTACTTCACCTTCGGCGAGGAGGACTTCATCGAAATCCCCCAGAGCGCCGAAGTGGAGCAGGAGATCAACGTCAAAAACATCTTCGTGTTATGAGAAAGTTAATCCTGGTCCTGGCGGTTCTGCTGTGCGCGTCTTCCCTGCGGGCGCAGGTGGATTCGCTGCTCTATAGTCCTGAATACCTGGATACGGTCAACGTCAAGCGTTCCGTGAGCATCAACGACTACCATATGATAGGCGTGAACTACGGAGCCACCTTCTCGACGGTTTACTTCAACCCCACCAAGATGGGTTCGACCTTCCGTTTCCAGCCCACTTATTTCTCCGTGATGTACACGCACTACGAGAAGATGTTCAACTACATTCCGTATTTCGGCGTCACGGTAGGATTCTCCTATGGCCATTCGGGAGTACAGTTCGAGGACGATCCCAAGACGGGCCTCCCGCTGGGCTACGTCGACGGCGCCACCGACATCACGATGGAGACAGTGCAGATGCCCGCAATGATGCAGATGCACTTCGACGCCGCGCCTGTGAAGGTGCTGGCCAACCTTGGAGGCTACGTGGGCTACCGCTTGTCCGTCGAGAGGAGCGGCCGCTGGCTGGACGAGGAATACACGAACAAGTTCCGCGACTATGAGTACCGTTTCGATTACGGCCTCTGCGGCGGCGCCGGTCTTGGATTCATGTTCGACCCGATTGAAATTCACCTGAACGTTCTCGGCCGCTGGAGTTTCAGCAACCTCTACGCTCCCGATTACTACAACGAGATTTTCCACCCATACAACACATACTATTACCGCTACGCCAACCCCATCGACATAGCAGTGACGCTGGGCGTATATCTCCAGCTTACAAAGCGAACGGGCAAGACAACGGCAGAAATAAAGAAACAGGCAAGGGATATCGTATATGGAACGTCTGAAAACGATTAAGGTCAAGGTCGGTGACTCACTGGTTATCGGCGGAGGCGCACCCATCGTGGTGCAGACCATGTGCAACACACATACGTCCGACGTGGAAGCCAGCGTGGCCCAGTGCCTGGAGCTGGCCGCTGCCGGTGCACAGATGATACGCCTCACCGTCCCTGGACTGCAGGACGTCGGTGCGCTCCGGGAGATTCACTCCCGCCTGCGTGCAGCCGGCTGCAGCGTGCCGCTGGTGGCCGACATCCACTTCTCGTCCGATACTGCAATCGCCTGCGCTTCCGTGGTGGAGAAGGTGCGTATCAACCCGGGCAATTTCCACCCCGACCACGACACGGCGCGCCGCAAGTTCGCCGAGTTCCTGGAAGTGTGCCGGGAGCACGGCACTGCGGTTCGTGTAGGGCTGAACCACGGTTCGCTGGGCAAATACATCACGGAGCTCTACGGCAATACGCCTTTCGCCATGGCCAAGGCCGCGATGGAATGGCTCCAAATGTGTATCGACGCGGGCTTCTTCAACGTGGTGGTGTCGCTCAAGGCCTCCAACACCGTGGTGATGGTTCAGGCATACCGCGAATTGGTTAAGTTGATGAAGGAAAGCGGGCACTTGTTCCCGCTGCACCTGGGAGTAACGGAAGCCGGCAACGGCGAGGCCGGACGCATCAAGTCCTGCGTCGGAATAGCTTCGCTCCTCAAGGAAGGAATCGGCGACACCATACGCGTATCGCTTACGGAACCTCCTGTAAATGAATTGCCTGTAGCATACTACCTCGCGTCCCGCTTCAGTTCCCTTCCCGCGCCCGCTCCGGACGCGATGCTCGATGCCGCCATCGAATGGGGCCCCAAGTTACTCGACCGCGAAATCGATGAAATTCCTTCAGATGCCGGCGTCGATCCCCATCTCACAGATGAAATAATGCAGGCAGCCCGTCGCCGCTTCTACAGGCCGGAATACATAGCCTGCCCCGGCTGCGGCCGCACGATGTACAAACTGGAAGAGACGTTCGAGGAGGTCAAGCGCCGCACCTCGCACCTCAAGGGAATGGTCATCGCTGTTATGGGTTGCATAGTCAACGGTCCCGGCGAAATGGCCGATGCCGACTGGGGCTACGTCGGCGAAGGCGGCGGCCGCGTCACCATCTACCGCCGCAACACCCCCGTCCTCAAGCACATCCCCGACACGGAAGCAATCGACCGTTTGTTGGAGCTTATTGAATCCGAATAAACAGTCACCGTTTTTCGGAAGTAATTGGTTTTCAATGACAACTGTATCTCCTGTGCCCCAAAATGCGCATAGGAGAACTGTAAGTAGTTGGACATCAGGCAATTCCAAAAAACGCCTGCTATCCGGAACCTAATCGACGTAGAGGAGGAGGCCCTTGAGGTATTCGCCTTCGGGGTGGTAGATATTGACGGGGTGGTCGCCTCCCTGGCAGAGGCGGTCGATGATGCGGACGCGGCGGCCGGTTTGGGCGGCGGCGCTGAAAACGAGTTCCGCAAAAGCAATCTTGTCAACAACCTGTGAGCAGCTGAACGTGAAAATCAGTCCACCTTCGGCAACCTTGGAGATAGCGGCCGCGTTGAGCCGCTGGTAGGCGCGCAGAGCGTTCTTGAGGACTCCGCGATGCTTCGCGAATGCCGGCGGGTCAACAATCATAAGGTCGTACTTCCCTTCTTCTGCCGCGCCAAGAAAATCTATTGCATCCGTGCAGAACGAATGATGTTTGCCCGTGAAACCGTTGAGCGCCACGTTCCTGTCGACCATAGCCATAGCACGCGCAGAAGAATCCACACTGTCCACACTCAGGGCGCCTCCCCTGAGGGCGTAGATGCTGAATCCGCCCGTATAGCAGAAAAGATTCAGAACGCTTCGGCCGGCGGCATAGCGTCCCACAAGAGCCCTGTTGTCCCGCTGGTCCAGGAAGAATCCGGTCTTCTGACCTTCAACCCAGTTTACCAGGAACTGGCAGCCGTTCTCGCTCACGGCAGTCTCGCCGAGTTCGAATCCGGGAGCCTTGTACAGATAGCCGTCAACCAGGTCCAGGCCGGCCTTGAAGGGAGCGGTGCCCGAACTCTTGTCGTAAACCGCCTTCAGGCTGTCGCCGAAGACCTCCTTCAGAGCCTCGCAGATGCGGGCCTTAGCCCTGAACATACCCACGCTGTGGGCCTGCATCACGCAGACACCATCATACCAGTCGATGATGAGACCGGGAAGGCCGTCGCCCTCACCGTGGACAAGACGGAAGCAGTTGGTCTCCGCTGACGGCAGACCGATGGCCTGACGCGCCGCGAAAGCAGCCGCGATGGATTCGGACCAGAATTCCGGAGATTCCGGATCGCCGTCGAAGCTGAGTATGCGTACTGCAATTGAGCCAATCTGGTAGTGACCGCAAGCGAGATAGCGGCCCTCGCAGTCGTGTACGGCTACGAGGTCGCCTTCCGCCGGAGAGCCCTGTATCTGGGCTATGGCGCCGGAAAACACCCACGGGTGGAAACGGCGGAGGGACTCATCCCTGCCCTTTTTCAGTATTATCCTGACCATTGTCTGCTGGTTTCTTTTTCTTCTTGCGGCGACGCTTCTTTGCCGCGGCCGCACGGGCCTTCTCTGCCGCTATGTTGGCCTCCTTGCGCTCGATAGCAGCTGCGTGGGCTGCCCTGTCCTGCGGAGGAAGCATCTCCTCTGGCGTGAGGGGGTGCTTTTCGCTCTCAAGGAGCTTGAGATACATCTCCCTGCATACCCAGGCATCCGTGGCAGCATATTTGCACTGCGACGGGCTGAGCTCGGCGGCTTCCCAGTTGGAAAGCTGCTGGGCCTTGGAAATGCGGCAGCCGAGTATGTTGGCGGCCAGTTTCTTCACGCTCTTGTCGCGTATGCCCCACTCCCACGCAATCTTCTGAAGGTCCACGAATCCGCCCGGAGTGAAGCGGCGAAGCTTCTGCAGCCCGCGCACATCATCCATCGATGCGGCGCCGACCTTGAGTATAGTCTTGCTGGAGAGTATGCTGCAGAGCGAGCGTCGCAGGCCCAGTGTCTGGAGCCGGAACAGATAGGCTTTCCTGGGGCCGGAGAGCTGCAGCAGGGCAACTCCGTTGTTATGCTGGCCGGGGGCGAATACAGGGCGGCTTTCCGTATCGAAGCCCAGCACCTTCTGCCTGCGCAGATAAAAGACGGCGCGTTCGTAGTCGAGCCCCGGTTTGTCTATTACTTTGATTTCGCCCGGGAACATCCCGAGCGGCATATTTTCTATTTCGCTTGCCTCTACACTAATCTTGAACATTCTCGGAAGGAATCAGTAGGAACTGTCGCCCGTCGCCTTCTGCAAGGGGCCATACGGTGTACCCCTTCACTTCGGGACTGGCGATTCTGTGGGTAAACAAATTGCGTTCACGCATAAGCTTGTAGCACGCCGACATCGTCAGCCTCGATGAACTGAAGACAGCGAAGCCGGGAGAAAGCAGCCTGCCGTAGCGCATATGCTCCTCGCGGCTGAAGTCCCTTATCGCGGCGACTTCCGCTTCCAGGGATTCGATGTCCACGTTCCAGTCGTCCACCATTATGGCGTCGAGCGGCTCCTCGCCTCCCTGCCCGATGTATGCGTCCAGGAAGGATGCGAGCGGAGTTCCGCAGGGATCGGTGGCCGCGATGAAGCAGCGGGCGCCCACTATGTCGTGCTTGGCCGCACCTGCAGAGAACAGTTCCTTATATATACCGTCGTGCAGGTACAGCGAATCGCAGAGGATGCCGGAATTGAAATACTTCTTGCTCCCGCCCAGGGCAGCGTCAAGCATAAGCTCCTGGGGCGAAATTACAGGCACCTTGCAACCGATAAGGGTGAACAGGGTGTCGATGTCGGACTTGCCGCAGCAGAACAGCCAGGGATCGGCCAGGATGATGATTTTGGCCGGGGCCTTTTCGCCGTTGCCATCAAGGTCGTACCTGCTCACGCTGCATTCGGAAGACAGTGCAGCGAGGGCGTAATTGACCGCAAGCGTACGCAGTGCGGTGCAGTCGCCGTCGGTCACAAGCCTCTCGTACGGAGTGAATTCGGAGTCGCAGATGCAGGCGAAAGTCTCGCCGGCAAAATCCTTGAGGTCGTCGCTCCACTCGCGTCCCCTGGCGTTCTCGAAGATGTCACAGGCCGTGAAGTCGCGGCTCACCTGAGCGCACGAAGCGGGCGTGCCAGCGATGCAGATGTCGCCTGAGGAGGGTACCTTGGAGAATGACGACAGGAGTATGTGTTCGGGGCTGTATGAATCGGCAGCAATGGCCTTTACGAGGGGTATCGTATCCCTGCCGCCGCCGCTTCCGCCGGTGCAGGAAACGGCAAGGCCCAGCAAGGCCGCCAGTATCGGAACGAATCTGCGCATGAGTCTTTGTAAAAAACATCGCAAGATAGCGAGTTTTTTGCAAATTTCCGTATATTTGTAAGTCTAAGTATACATAAAGATGAAGAAGTTATTGATTATCCTGGCGCTCGGATTTGTCGCCGCCGGAGCCTTCGCCCAACAGAGGCCCGCAATACAATTCCCCGACTATCAGTTCACGACCGTTAAGGCGAATCCCATCACCTCAATCAAGAACCAGTACCGCAGCGGCACCTGCTGGGCCTTTTCCGGCATCGGCTTTATCGAGTCCGAAGCCATCCGAATCAACAACATCACTGACTCCCTCAAGTATCCCGATTTCTCCGAGTTCTTCGTGGTGAGCAACTCCTACTACGAGAGGGCCATCAAATATGTACGCCTCGACGGCAAGCTCAACTACGCCATCGGCTCCGAGGGCGACGACGTCCTCGATGTCATCAGGGACCACGGTATCGTTCCCAATGACGCCATGCCCGGCCTGAACTACGGCACCGAGCTGCCTGTCACCGGCGAGATGGACACCGTCCTCAAGTCTATGGTCGATGCTATCGTAAAGAACCCCAACAGGACCCTCAGCACCGCTTGGAAGAGGGCCATCCAGGCAGTTCTCGACGAGTACCTCGGCGAGAAGCCCGAGACCTTCATGGCGGATGGCAAGGAGTACACGCCCGCAAGCTACCGCAACGCCCTCAAGATCAAGCCTGAGGACTATGTCTCCATTACCAGCTTCACCCATCATCCCTTCTATACGAAGTTCGCAGTCGAGGTGGAAGACAACTGGCGCTGGGACCAGGCCTGGAACCTCCCTATCGACGAGTTTATGGCAGTCATCGACAATGCCATCAACAACGGCTACACCCTCTCCTGGGGCGCAGACGTCAGCCATCCCGGATTCACCCGCAACGGACTTGCAATCCTGGTTGATGTTGCAGCCACCAACTCCGCCGGTTCCGACCAGGAGCGCTGGGTAGGCAAGGCCGACGGCGCACCCGCTCCCGCAATCAAGATCGTGGAGGCTGTTCCCACCCAGGAGTCCCGCCAGGTCGATTTCGACAACAAGACTATGACCGACGACCACGGTATGCAGATCTTCGGCATCGCCAGGGACCAGGACGGCAAGAAGTACTATATGGTCAAGAATTCCTGGGGCGAGACCGGCAAGTACAAGGGCATCTGGTACGCAACCGAAGCCTATGTCAAGGGCCAGTCCCTGGACGTGATCGTGCACAAGGACGCCCTCCCCAAGGACATCAAGGCGAAGCTCGGCATCAAATAAAGGATGAAGAAGTTTATTCCCGATATGATAACCTCGATGAATCTCCTCTGTGGGGTCATCGGGGTTGTCTTTGCATTCAGGGGCCGTCCCGACCTCGCTTTCGTGTTTATGCTTGCAGCGGCGGCCGCCGATTTCCTCGACGGTCTTTCCGCCCGTCTGCTGGACGCATATTCCGATATGGGTAAGGAGCTCGATTCTCTCAGCGACCTGGTATCCTTCGGCGTGCTGCCTGCAGTAATGCTGCTCAATACCTCAAGGACCTGTATGTTCGGTGAGAGCTGGGTAAACTGGACGCCCCTGCTCATAGCGCTGGCAAGCGGCCTGAGGCTGGCAAAGTTCAATGTGGACACCCGCCAGACCTCGTCGTTCCTGGGGCTTCCCACTCCCGCCTGTGCGATGCTTGTCGGCTCCCTTTGCTTCTTCGTGGCCGCCGAGCCTGCATCTTTCCTGGCCACCTGGTGCGCCGGTCCCGTGTTCGTGCCGGTGCTCAGCTGCTGCCTTGCGGCGCTGCTCGTGAGCGAGGTGCCGATGTTCTCGCTGAAGTTCCACTCCGACGATCCCAGGATACTCAAAAACAAGAGGATAGCGCTTGCCCTCGTAGTGGTTGCCGCCATCCTCGTCGTTGTTTTCTGCCGGCTGAACTGGTCTCTGGCAGTGCTGCTCATCCTTACAGCTTACATCGTCAAGAATCTGCTTTACGCTGCCGTAAAGCTGTAATCATAGCCCGGGCAACCCTGCGCGACGCTCCGGTGTCGCCGAGTATCTTCCGGATGGTTTCATAGTCCGCCTTCATCCTGTTGCGATATTCCGCATCTTCCAGGAGCCGGCGGACTTCTTTTGTAAGCGCGTTCGCATTGAAGTCGTCCTGAATCAGCTCGCGGCAGACTTCCCTGCCCATACAGAGATTGCCAAGGGATACATATTTTATGCGCCGCCTTGCGCCGAAGACTTTGTCGGCAAGGAAGAATGTAAAGGCACTGCTGCTCCAGCAGACCACCTGCGGAGTGCCCGAAAGCACCGCCTCCAGCGACGCCGTGCCGGAATTGACGACCGCCGCTTCTGCGTATTTCAGTATATCGTAGGTGCGGCCGAATATTAGCTCCACGCCGGGCCGTCCGGCAATCCATCGGGCGTAATCGGATTCGTCGGCAGATGGGGCTCCGGCCACGATGACCTTCATTCCGAGCCTGTCGGCGAGTTCCATACACACCGGCATCATCCTGCTTATCTCAGCCTTGCGCGAGCCGGGGAGGACGGCAAGGTATTTATCATCACTTGGGCGTTCGTAGTTATGGTTGTCGATGGCGTCCACAAGCGGGTTGCCTTCGTACACGTAATCAAATCCTCTGGATGCGAAGTACGGCACCTCGAAGGGGAATACCAGGAAGAGTTTGTCCACCCAGGCCTTTAGTTTGCGGTTGCGCCACGGACGCGTCGCCCATGTCTTGGGGGCGATGTAGTAGAATACCTTGATGCCGTTGGCGTGGCAGTATTCGGCCACCTTGATGTTGAATCCAGGATAATCGATCAGCACCACGACGTCCGGATTCCAGGCCGAGATGTCCTGCTTAAAGAACTCGAGGGACTTCTTCAGCTGGCCGTACTTGGAGAGCACCTCGGCAAAACCCATTACCGCCCACTCTTTGTAGTGCACCACCGGAGGCACTCCCCCTGCCGCTTCCGACATCAGGTCTCCCCCGCGGAAACGGAATTCCGCCTCGGGGTCTTCGGCCCTGAGTCCTTTGATGAGGTTGCTGCCGTGAAGGTCGCCCGAAGCCTCGCCTGCTATCAGATAATAGCGCATAAACGGTCGAGTTCTTCTACGTCGGTGTTGTAGATGTGCTGCGGGGTAATCGTGATGTAGCCCTGACGCATCAGGATGTGGTCGGCGTCGGGCAGGTTGTCGTCCTCGCTCACGAAGTCGCCGGCCATCACGTAGAGGTCTTCTTCGGGCAACTTTCCGTCGCCGTATGCGCGGCTGGCGAACGACTGCTCGAGGCCCTTGGAGGCGAGGAAGCCGGAATCGTAGGGCACGTATTCCTTCTCCCAGTGGGCGTGGCCCATACGAGCGGGACGTATGCCCTTTATCTCATCGGCTGGCAGGTTGGGGAAATTGACGTTGTAGAATGAGCCCTTGCGGGGGGTGAAATTGGCCAGCAGCTTTCGGAGGATGTCCGGGAAGAGTTTTTCCACGGCCGAGAAATCGGCGTCGTCGGCAAAGCTGTCGAGGCTCACGCCAACCGAGCGTATGCCGTTGAGCGTACCTTCCATAGTGGCGCCGATGGTGCCCGAGTAGAGGGTGGCGGTGGCGGCGTTGTTGCCGTGGTTGATGCCGGAGACCACGAGGTCGGGCTTCTCGGGATAGAATATGTTGTCGATTCCGAATTTCACGCAGCTGGCGGGGGTACCGTCCAGGTACCACCAGTCTTCGCCGGGCAGGGTCTCGATGTGCCTGACGGCGATTGGCCTGAATCCCATGCTAACGGCCATTGACATACCGCTCTGCGGATACTTCGGGGAAACTATGGTAAGGTCGCCGAAAGGCCTGAGGGCCCACACGAGGCTGCGCAGACCGCGCGCCTGGAAGCCGTCGTCGTTGGTAACAAGGATTCTCATCTGATTAGCTAAAAATATATACGCAAAGATAAGGATTTTACGTAAATTTTTGATAAATTTGCGCCGCCTTTTAAGACAATATTATTTGTTAAACTTTTATACACGACAAAACAATGGTTAAACTTGGTATTAACGGATTTGGCCGCATCGGCCGTATGGTATTCCGCGCTGCAGTCGAGAACTTCGGCAAAGACATCGAGGTTGTAGGTATCAACGATCTTCTCGATCCCGATTATCTCGCTTATATGCTCAAGTACGATTCCGTACACGGAGAGTTCAAGCACGACATCAAAGTTGACGGCAACTATCTTATCGTTGACGGCAAGAAGATCCAGGTCTTCTGCGAGAAGGATCCCGCAAACATCACCTGGGGCGCCCTGAATACCGACGTCGTAGTCGAGTCCACCGGTTTCTTCCTCACCGCCGAGCTGGCAGAGGCCCACATCAAGGCCGGTGCCAAGAAGGTTATCATGTCCGCTCCTTCCAAGGACGCTACCCCGATGTTCGTTTACGGCGTCAACCACAAGACCTA
>DBYB01000002.1:44520-44777 GCA_002309995.1 Bacteroidales bacterium UBA1197 | reverse complement strand
GCTGCAAAGGCAGTCGGCAAGGTTCTTCCCGAACTCAACGGTAAGCTCACCGGTATGAGCCTCCGCGTTCCCACCTCCGACGTCAGCTTCGTCGACCTCACCGTCGAGCTCGCAAAGCCCGCTACCTACGAGGAGATCTGCGCCGCTATGAAGGCCGCTTCCGAGGGTGAGCTCAAGGGAGTTCTCGGATACACCAACGAGGCCGTCGTCTCCACCGACTTCCGCAACGACGCCCGCACCTCCATCTTCGATGAGAA
>DBYB01000002.1:27123-44475 GCA_002309995.1 Bacteroidales bacterium UBA1197 | reverse complement strand
GAGTGGGGCTACAGCAACAAGGTCCTCGAAATGGCTAAGGTTATTATGAAATAACGGCTTGTCCGTTATTTCAAAATGCGTAGCATCACGGAATAACGGCTTGTCCGTTATTTCAAAATGCGTAGCATCATGAAGTAATTCATACCTTCATTAATCGAAAATGACGGGAATCGGCCTGATTCCCGTCATTTTTTATTCTCTTTCGCTCCCAGGCGTGGCCGAGGGTCCAGCGGCTGGATGGTCGGCTACGATATTGGGGTATTTTTGAGACTGAGGGTCCCGCCAATGGACCCTCGGCTACGGTTACCGGTCCAAAGATTCGGCGAAACCGATGGAAACGAAGGTAAGGACGTCCGGAAGGGCGGTGCGCCAGTATTCCTGCTGGTGCGTGCCTTCGCGGACGCGGAAATTGGCGCAGGGGAATTTCAGCTCCCGCATCAGCAGGAACAGGTGCGCGCAGCCTTCGAACAGATAGTCGCTGTCGCCTACATCGATGTACCAGCGGATCTGGCCGATGGCCTTCTGGACTTCCGGCGACGCGTTCTGGAGATACGCCACCATATCGTGGTCCTTGATAGCCCTGAGGTAATCAGCCATAGTAGGGTCGGTTCTCTCCGGGACGCCCTGAACGCGGGCGCTCAGCGGGCAGGCGGTGCAGAAGAGTTCCGGGTGCTCCATCGAGTAAATGGTGGTTCCGCCTCCGCCCATGGACAGGCCCGCGATGGCCCTGAACTCCCTGGTGCCGCGGATTCGGTAGCGCCGCTCGATCTCCGGCAGGAATTCCTCGAAGAAGAAATCCTGATAGTTCCATCCGGGCACGTTGAAGTAGCCCATATTCTTGCCGCGGTTGTTCTCTGCGATTCCTCGGGCGTCGGGCATAACGATTATCATCGGAATGCTGAAGCCGGAGCGCGTCCGCCAGTCCGTAATCGTCTTCATATTATAGTTCTTCGACCAGGTGTCGCAGGTGCCGCCGGCTCCGTGGAGAAGGTACAGTACCGGGAACGACTTTTCTGCGTCTGAGTCGTAGCCGTCCGGCAGATAAATGCGATACTCCTTGTCAACGCCGAGTATGGCGCTGTGCACTGTTCCGCTCTCGATACGGCTCGGGGATACCCCCTCCGCCGGCTCACCGTTCTGTGCCTGTGCAGTTGTGAAGGCCGCTATGCAGCCCACTACCACCAATACGAAAAACCTTTTCATTGTGTATCTTGTTTAATCCCCACTAAGATAATCAAGAATGCTCAAAAAAACAACACAGCGTGGCCACACCCACGACCAGCTGTCTGCCATCTGGCGCCTCAAACTTGAACTCGTGAGTGACGCTCACGAGTTGAACACGGGAGGAAGGGAGTCATTTTTCACCCAAATCCTTCTGCCACTACGAGCCGCCCCTCCCCTGTCATTCTGAGCTACCCTCCCCTGTCATTCTGAGGCCTGAGGCCGAAGAATCTCCCTCCTCCGGCGGAGTGCAAAGAACTTACGCACCGTGTAACATCTGCAACATCATCATCCCTTTGGTAGTCAGAAGGTATTTTTGGCGTGGATGTCGAGGTTTATCGGGATAGAGCGGTTGAACGAAACCCGCATTAATCGCAGGATGCAGAAAAAGGGCGACAAAGTTTTTTCTGTCTTTAAGGCCAAGAGAGGCAAGCAGTTCAGCTACTGATAACTCATCTTCACCAATGGTAGCTACCAAAGCCTCCTCGTTACGTGTCACTGCCCCCCAACTTATGGGGTACTTGTGGGGTACTTGTGGGGTACTTGTGGGGAGAGACAGATTGGGCTGATTCATCCACTCTGTAGTTGGGTGAATGTGGAGGTATCGGTTCCGCAGGTCCCATTGTTCCCCTATTAGCAGATTTCGGAAAAACCGCTCCAGATAGATGGGGGTATAGTCAATCCCTTTCACTGCATTCCTGTAATTCGCTCTTACCAGCGCGTTGCGGAAGTACCAAGAGTGATTTGCGAACAAATCGTTATCGATATCAAAACCTATAGATCGCAAATACTGTATAGTGAATACCGCAGTAGTACGGGTATTTCCCTCACAAAAGGGATGAATCTGCCATATTCCGGACACAAACTTTGTGATATGCGCAATCATTCCGTCTTGGGATATCCCGCTATAGTTGAAAGCTCGTTCCTGTTCGATGTCGTATTCCAAGGCTCGGTGAAGATCTTCCCAATTCAGATAACTGACCGAATCACCCTCAAGCACCCATTCTTTCTTTGCGATGTCATAATCCCGCAGTTTTCCAGCATGTTTGAATACGCCTGTGAAAATCCTGCGATGTAGCGAAGCAATACCTCCGGCACTGAAATCAAACGTGTTTGAAGACAGAATTTTTGCGATGTTCGCAGAGACCTTGTCTGCTTCTTGCTTTTCGGCATCATCCGGTTCCAAGAGTTTCTTGGAAAGGTAATAAGACTTGATGAGTTCACGCGCCTCATCAATGGTGATGTCTCCTTGAATATTCTTATGGGCTGTTTGTTGGAGATAATCAGATGTTTTCAGTCCGTCAACGGCCTGAAGTCCAATGGCAATCCGCCACGCCTCCGCCCTCACTTTTTGATCAGGCTCACCCTGACGGATATACTGATCAAAATCCAAATACAGCTGTTTATACTCACGCGTGCTCATAACGCAAAAATAAGCATTTTTCGTAAATAATATGTCAATACCGTCAAGCGTATCGTCTGTGTGGTAGAAGCATCTGTTGTAGAGGGCCCAATGTAAGGTAATGTGGACAAAAGTAGTTGGTAACTCGGACAAAAACAGTTGGTGACGGCCGCCGCGAGACTGTTATTCCGAGCCGCCCCTCCCCTGTCATTCTGAGGCCGGAGGCCGAAGAATCTCCCTCCTCCGGCGGAGTGCAGAGAGGTGGCCGATGGGCTCCGTTCCGCTGCGCTCCACTCCGTCCCTCCCACTGTCTGGCTCGTCCGCTCAGCGAACGGCCAGCCAGCGGGCCCCTCCCTCTAATGTGGCCGAGGGTGGCCACACCCACGGCCACCTCTCTGCACTCCGCCGTCGTCATCCGATTCTGTCGTTGCCACTGTTCGTTGGGTCTCTTTCATCTCGAGTGTCTGCTCAATTATGCCTGCAATGATTTGGATTTGTCGATTGTTTTACTACACAGAGTGTTTTACGCAGTGGCGCTCCAGGACTATCTGGTCTTCCACAACCTCGAAACAATCTGTCCCGTCAGGAAGAGTCGCGCTATGGAAACGATATGCAGGATGTCCCTTGATGGCTTTCTTGGCGGCGGCAAGAGCTTTTTCGCCAGAGTAGTATAAAAAAACCAGGGCATCATCTTTAGGCATTGACTTTCTGACCGAATATGCTCCGGAATACTGCCTGGAAGTGCGTACAGGTGGTGCTTCCGCGGGCGGCGGGGGCGTTTCAACAGGCGTCACCTTCCGCTCATAAGCCAGCATCCTGGCATCTTCTGCCTGGGCACGCTGTTCATCGTACTGGCGGTCCCATTCGCGGTAGTACTCCAACTTCGGGTCCTCGAACAGGGACATCTGCTCACAGCTTTCGTGCGTCAGCTTTGAAACGCCCAGGCCCACCTGCCGGATGGGTGTTACTCCGTCCCAAACCTCTGTCAGCATACGCCGGGCCTCATTCAGGATCACCGCCGTTATGTCCGTGGGCTGGGAAAGAGAGGTCTGCTTCTGCTGCACCGTGAAATCCTTGTGTTTGATGAACATCGACACTGTGGAAGCCCGGAAGTCATCCCGGCGGATGCGGTGCGCCACAATGCAGGCCACGTTGAACAGCGCCCGGTCGATGTCCTTGGGGTCGGTATAGTCATGCGGGAACGTCCTCTCCGCACTGTAGCTTTTGGCCTCGGCCATTTCGGTCTCCACCGGTGAATCGTCCCGGCCGTTTGCGTTCTCGTGCAGCTGAAGTGCGAACTTCTGGCCGACCAGCCGCGTCAGCGACCCCATCCCCAGCTTGGCCAGGTCGCCGATGGTATGGATGCCGTAAGCAGTCAGACGCTCCTCCGTCTTCTTCCCCACCCAAAGCAGGTCACGCACGCCCAGCTGCCACATCTTTTCCTGCACTTCATTCTCCCATAGGGTATGCACCTTGTCCGGCTTCTCGAAGTCGGAGGCCATTTTGGCCAGCAGCTTGTTGGAGCCGATGCCAACGTTCACCGTGAACCCCAGCCGGGCCTTGATCTCATCCTTCAGCTGTGTTGCCACCGCCACCGGATCACGCCCGCCGCAGCGGAGAGACATGTCTATGAAACACTCATCAATAGAAAACTGCTGCAGGACGGGAGAATAGCTCCGGCAAATGGAAATGAAGCCCTCCGAGCAGCGCTTATACCATTCCCAGTCTCCGCGGACTATGACCAGTGACGGGCAGGTGCGGAGCGCCATCGAGACCGGCTGGGCTGTCTTTATTCCCAGTTTCTTGGCAGGCATCGATGCGGCCGTGATAATACTCCGGCGGTCGCTCGGATCACCGGACACCACGGAAGGAACCAGACGGATATCCGGCTGTCCTTCCCGCACCATCTTTACTGCCGACCAAGACAGGAAGGCAGAATTCACGTCAATATGAAAAATGATGCGAGGCACAGGTTACAGGATAGCCGCTATCACCCCGGCAGTGAGCGCTGCGGGAATCCCCAGGAGCATGCCGATGAGGGCGCCCTTGATATGGAACCAGTAGTCGTGGTAGTCCGCGACCATTTCTACTGGTACTTCTGAAAATTATATTTCTCCCGGAGGGCCGCCTTGGTCTCTTCATCCTGATGTGAGAAGTAGCCCTTCCAACCAGGGCAGAAATTGATATGCCAGCGCCAGAAGCGGCCGGTCAAAGACTTAGGGTTCTTGTCGTATTTCGCCCGAAGCGGGCAGCTTTCGCAGCGGTATTCTTGTGCCATAATTATTGATTTTCAAGGTATTCTATGGTCTTCCCTTTTCTCTTAGCATACTCTATTTCAGAGCGGGTGCTTTCGCCGATGTAACCGCCGACATTGATAACGTAGATACTGTCGGCCATGTCAATCTTCCGTTTATGCATGTCATCTAGCATCTCCGTCTTTCCGATAATCTCCATATGGTGCGAGAAACTGATGCCTAAAATTCCGCATAGCTCAGTCCATCCGTTCCCGGAATGGCATCCAACCCATTCAATGTCTGCGTGTTGATGGTGACAGTCTGTAAATCGTCAGCCATCGGCTGGCGATTTGGAAGTTTCAATTTCGCCATCCTGGCCGTCTTATACTGACTGTCAAGAATGGCTTTCTTGATAACTTGCACCGCATCGGTATACACCTGCGGAAGACTTTGGACCTTGTCTGCCATACAAATAATCTTTATCAGACTAAGTTACAAATAATTCCCCACACCACGAAATCGAATCGCCACTCTCTTGCTTTTTCTCGCTGATTTTTCGTAACTTACATTCAGAAACCTAAACACGAAACCAGTCTATGAAACCGAACAATTGGAACAATTGTGAGAGCGCAGCGGCTATCGGACGCAGTCCGAAAATCCTCATAGGACACAGAGTTTAGGTTGCAGGTCGGCAGTTGCAAAATTACTGAAAGTTTTTCAGTTTCCACTGTTTCCACCAGAGCCGGTTTACTTCCTTCCAGTATTCCCTCCCCTCCGGAGTCTTGCTCCAGTCAAAGCACCGGCCAAAGAAGAATTCGTCGATGACCAGAATGCCGGCAAGGTTTTCGTCTAGGTAGTTGGCCCCGCATTGGGTGTAAAAGGCCGCATCAAACTGCTTTTCACAGTCATTTTGCCGGAGAAAACTCCGGAAGGTCTGGTAAATGTTGTTGGCCATAATTCAGGACTACCTTTTTTCGTTGAAGAGTTCAGGGATAAAAGCGATGGCGCAGAGCAGGTAAAATATGATGTACATAGTATGTTGTGTTAAAATAAGCCGCTGTAACAATGCATTGGCAAAGGTACAGCGGCTAATTGACAGGTTCTGACATCTACAGCTCTTCCCTACAATCCCTCCAGATTATTCTTCACATACTCCTTCACGTACTCCAGGAACTCCGGACTGTCGATAATCTTGATTTCATGGCTCAGTCCCAGGAAGAACCGGCAGGCCCCTACATAGGAACTCAGGTCGGTGTCCAGAATCCAGAAGTTGCCCTGGCGCTTGATATCGGATATAGCCAGCGGGTATTCCTCCAGCAGCAGATTCTTGGCCATCACTGACATTTTCCACGTGATGTGGCCAATGGTGGGCCCGGCCATCCGGAAGACGTCCATTCCCTGGCGCTTGTGCTGCTTCTCGGCGGTCCAACCCTCCTCTTGTACTTCTACGCTTCCGATGCGATTGATCTTGAAGATTTTGTTCTTCTTATCTTCCAGGTCGTAGGCGCAGACGTCGATATAGTCTGTGGTAAAGCCGTAGGGCTCCACGTAGCGGTCGCGGACTGTATGGCTGTTACCGGACTCATAGCCCTTCAGGATGACTTTCTTCTTCTCTTTGGCTGCATTCCGGAGGTTTTCCACGTGGGCAGCATTGCTCCGGAAGTCGGTGAACTGCTCGATGGAGGTGGAGTCATATACCACGGCCAGCTTCTTTTTAATACCCTTCTTCAAGGAGTTGGTGGGAACGATGGCCTCGATGACGGAATGGATCAGCGTAGCTTCCTCCTCAGAGAAATACAGCAGCCGGTCAAGGTCCGGCATGTTCCTGGGCACCTTCTCGATTTTGTAGGTGTTGGAGTAGAGTTTCGTGACCGTGAGCCCAGCTGCTTTGAAGGTATCAATGTAGCGGTAGATGGTGCGATACGACATGTCCAGATGCTCGGCCAGCTCATCAATGGAGTAGTTGATGTTGCCGGACATCATCAGCATCATGCGCAGCATGCGTTCTATTTTGGGTTGGTCCATAGGGCTATGGGGTTTCCATGTATTTTACTTCCTTGCCATGGGCTTTGGCGTATTCTATTTCACTGCGGTTACTGGCACCGATGTACCCTCCCGGGTTGATGACGTAAATGCCGTCAGCCATGTCAATCTTGCGCTTGTGCATGTCGTCCAGCATCTCTTTGGTGCCCTCAGTCCAGACTTCGTCGTCGCCGCTGTGGCCGAACAGGCCCACGCTGATGACGATGTTGCCGGCGAGAGTTAAGCGCTTCTGCACTTCCAGGAACTGCTCTTTGAAGCGGGTGCTGCCGCAGAGGGTTATGACGGGGTATTTGCCGACCATATATCTTCCTAATTCAATACAAATTCTACAACATAATTCAGTTGCTTACTAATAAGACTGAAATCACAGTTGAGGTCTAGTGTCCGGACCATTATCCTATTCGCCCCAAAATGAGCATCCAAATCAGGCGCTATCCCTTCCTGGGTCCTGGCATAGAGGAGCATGCCGGAGACATTACCGGTGTTGCCCGAATCCAGGTTCTTGACGTAGGTAAAGATCTGGTAGAGGTTGCCGGAATGAATGGTCTGCTTATCAAACTGTTCCTGCATCATGCGGCCATAATATTTGGTATCAATGATGAGGGTTCGGTCTCCTTTGTGTAACGTGATATCGGTCTTCATCGAGGGCAGGAAGTCGATGGCTGCGGTATCGCGGTCGGTGATGTCCCAGCTGATTTGGTCCGGATAGGCCGACAGTTTGGGAAAATGGTAGCGATAGTACTCCAGGACGAACTTCTCGAAGAGCCGGTTCATGTGGTCATCCGAGAAGGTAGCCATCTTGTAGGCGGCGACTATTTCCTGTAGTTTAGAATGGTCTATGACTATCATACCATGCGGTTTAATCCATTGATTTCATGATATCCAGAAGCGTCTGGTAGCTGTCCACTTTGTGGTAGCGGACATTCGATGTGGAAACGTCGTTGAACAGCTTCTCCGCGCAGTCGATCTTGGCCTTCTCGATGGGCTTGAGGTTCATTGAATCCATTGATCCTTTGGTCTCTGCGATGAAGAAGATGTGCTTGACGGTGCCCTTGTTGAAGGCGATGGCCCAGTCCGGAGAATAGCTGCCGACAGGTGTCGGGATATGGAAGCTGCGTGGCAGCTTGGCATATACACAGACCTCAGAGGCTTCGTCAAGAGCTTTAGCAAACTTCTTCTCGATGCTTTCCTCGGCGTAGCCGTCAGTGAAAACGTAGTCCTGGATGCTCTTCGAGCTCTGGTAAGCCTTGCTGACCGGCTGGGATGACTTCTCTTTGGTGAAGATGGTGCTGTCGTACACCTGGTCTATCTTGTCGTACTGGATGTGCTCCACAATCATCGTAGCTTTCTGTTCCTTGATGATGCGAGAGACATTCTTGATGAACTCCTCGGGGTTATTGCGGAAGAGCTGCAGCTTGGTAGGACTGATGGTCCGAAGGATTTCCGCCACGGTCTTACGTGTTAGCGTAGTCTTCCTGGCGATGTCACCCACTAGATCATACTTTACAGAAGATGTGCTGACTGTAGACAGAGACCGCGTAGTCGTCTGGGTATTGCCATAGGTATCCACTTCTTCCTGCTCACCCTTTGTCATTACGTATTTGAGTTCAGTAACGACCAATTCCGCGTTGATGGCATTGACGGCCTTCTCAATGAGTTCTTTGCTGTCATAGTGAACCGTGTAGACGTACTGGTGGTTGATTTCATTCCAGAGGGCCTGGAACTCCTTTTTGTAGAAGTTGTCGTTGAGTTTGTTCTCGAAGGAAGCAGATTCATTGGCATTCTCCACCATATTCTCCAGCTCAACGGATTCATCGAAGAGCGAGCGGATGAGCTTATGCACTTCGTCTGCGATGGGAGCGATGCCAGGGAAAAGCGGCATGAGCTTGCCGGCGTCGCTGTCTTTCTTGTACTGCTCGGTAATCTGGAGGTTGTTGTCTACATAGCCATAGCCCATCAGGTAGCCGGTAATCATCATTGCATCCTGCTCGTTGATGGTGTAAGGCTGGCCATCCTTCTGAACCACCTTGCCGGTGAAGTATTCGACCGTCGCTTTGCTCGGGCGCTCCCGGAGAGCCTCTCGGGTCTCGTTCTGGAGGCCTTTTACAAAGTCAGAATAGGACTCATTGGCAATGACGGTAAGGGCGTTGACCTCCTGTACGGCTTCTTCTCCCAGCTCCTCCATGTCCATGCGGTTACCGTTCTGGTCAACACATATGCGAAGTCCACGGCCAACCTCCTGACGCTTAGCGATGGCTGAGGAAGCGTGACGCAGCGTGCAAATCTGGAAAACGTTGGGATTGTCCCAGCCTTCCCGAAGGGCAGAGTGAGAGAAGATGAAGCGCGTAGGCTCATCAAAGCTCAAGAGGCGCTCCTTATTCTTGAGAATGAGGTCGTAGGCAGAAATATCGTCGGATATGTCACTACGGCGTCCGGTCTCACTATCAATGGCGCGCCCCGTCTTTTTATCAATCGAGAAATAGCCATTGTGTACCTGGTCCGGCGTAAAGCGGCGAAGATACTCTTGGTAGTCGTCTTCAAAGATAGACATGCGCTCGTTCAGGGCGTTCGCATACTCCTCCTCGAAGATCTTCCAGAACGGTCCGTGAATCTCGTTGCCTTCTTCATCATAACCCTTGTAATTCTTCACTTCGTCAATGAAGAACAGGGATAGTGTCTTGATGCCTTTCTTAAAAAGCTCACGTTCTTTGTCCAGATGAGAAGCTATTGTCTCGCGGATCTGGACGCGCTGCATGGCAATCAGCGAGCTATCACCGTATACTTCGCCTTTGCGTATGGATTCACCGTTGAGGAAGACCACGCGGTTGGTAAGCGGGTCAATCTCAGAGATGGTATAGCCATCGTATTGCGCCAGGCCCTGTGACTCATCATAGAGAGAGTCGCCGAAACTCAGCTTGTGCCTTTCGCGTCGAATGCCGGTCTTTCCCTGCACTTCCAGTTCGATGCGGGCCACAGGAGGCTGCGTCTTGGAAAGAAGAATGTCATCCAGATACAGGTAAGAACTGGTGCCCTTGAGATTCTTCACTTCAAAGCCCTTGACCTGGATTTTCTTGACCAGTTTCTGTTTGTAAGCATCCAGCGCGTCGAGGGCATAGATGCAGTTATGTGAGGTCTTATGGGTTGCGGAGTAGTACAGGACAAAGAGCGGCTTGAAGCGTTGCAGAGCGCGCTGTGTGGCATCTCCTTCCATCTTCTGGGGCTCATCCATGATGATGATGGGCCGGTTAGCTGCAATGACATCTATGGGCTTACGTGAGCCGAAGTCGTCGCGCTCCGTGTAGATGATGCGGCTGGCGCCACGGGTGGCACCTTCCTTCATATCCGTAGCAAAGGCCTGTGTGTTGATGATCATTACATTGATGCCGGCATCAGACGAGAAGGAATCCAGCTGCTGCAGGTTGGAAGAGTTGTAGATAAAGAAACGAGCCTTTTTGCCGTAGTACTCCATAAAGTGATCCTCCAGCATAGTGAAGGACTTATGAACACCCTCACGGATAGCGATGGACGGTACCACCACGATGAACTTGGACCAGCCGTAGCGCTTATTGAGCTCGAACATCGTTTTGATGTAGACATATGTCTTACCGGTGCCGGTCTCCATTTCGATGTCCAGCCCCAGACGGCCCAGGTCGTGGGACAGATTCTTGGATTCCGGAATGCTCCAGATACGCTGCATGCCACGTACATTGGAAAGCAGCTGCTGGTCGGTGAGTTCTATGTCCGCATTGCGATAACCAGCAAAGTCGGCTTCATTAACAAACAAACTTGTAGCTCCCTTACCCAGATCTCGGCGGTACTGGAATCCATCCCGTGATGGCTGTCCAGCGAAGATGTCCACCGTACTCTCGACGGCATCCGTCTGGTACTGCTGTATTTTGAAGATAAATTTCATCGGCCAACCTCCCAATGTCCGCCTTTGTCGGGGCCTATGCGCCGGACTATGCCTTGCGCCTGTAATACTTTAACTCTAGTTGCAATAGTTTGCCTGGAGACCCTCAACACTTCTGCCATTTGCGATGTTGTTACCTCGGGATTCTCCTTCATTATACGGACGATTTCGGCATCTCGCTTCTGTAAAGTTTCCTGTAAAGTTTTCTGTAAAGTTTCTGGTGAAGTTTCCTGTAAACCATCTGATCCAAAACGGGAAACAAGACTTGCCCGAAGCATAAAATCATCCTGCTTGAATACTGGCTTCGGCCAGCCTCCTTCCTCCAACTCCCTGTACATACGGTCAACCCCCTCGCCAAATTCACGGATAAACTCATATTCTTTCATAAACGCGGCAATCTTGGGATTGCGGGAGAAGTGCGTGGTCCGCATATTATTGAGCCGTACCCTGCCAGGAAGAATTCCGGGACTCTCCACCGTGTAGTGGTCGTCGAACAACTTGATCTGGATATCCGTTCCGAGGATGGAATAGTCGCGATGGGCAACAGCATTGACGATAAGTTCGGTCCAGCTGAATTCGGGATATTCAGGCTCTGTCACGAAACGTGCGTCGGGCCCCAAATAAGTCCTTTCCTTAAGCTGCGTCTTTACAAAAGATATCGCGGCCTGGGCCATATCCAAAATTCGTCCCTTGAAGGTAACATCCTTGATAACATTCATTTCGCGTCCGACCTTTTCCTCTGTCCCCTCATACCGGATGAACCGGATATAGGCGCGCTGAAAAAAGCGCTGTGGGTCTTTGCCGAACAGCAAGATGGCCGCACCGCTGATCTGCTCCTTCCCATCTTTGGAGAGGATATAATCGCCATTGGTGCGAAGGAAAGTCAGCGCATCTTTCTTATACCCAATCCTCTTGCAGTAGCTTGACACAAAGTCCAGGTCCAAGTCCTCAACCGTAGCCCGTGCAACGGGGTAATCCTCATAGTACTGTACCCCTTTGGCCAGCATAATCTGCATTCTGTCGTCAAAGGAAAGCCGCTTTGATTTATCTCCAACGCGGTAATAAGCCTCATCGGCAGTGGTGGCGTGCAGAGCGGTGCTCTGTTCGACTTCAAGGACCAAAATATGATTGTCTTTCCCCGCCGCGTCTTTGCAGGCAAGTCGCTCAGGATGTACGTTTACCGATGGAACGCAGTAGTCAAAGGGAACGCGCAGCAGGTCATTGATGTGTTTCTCCATCCCGTCAATGCCGGATACGGAACCATCATCCTCAATCCCCAGAACTATTGTTCCCCCATCCGCATTAGCCATGGCTACCATAATGACAGCCAGTGCCTTAGGTTCGATCCTAGCGCTTTTCCGGTCGAAGGTCTGGCCTTCTGGCATTGTTCGATAATCTTCTATCGTCTTCATAATTTACGAAGATACATAAAACTTATGAGTCATAATCAATCAAACCAATATTGATCTTTATCAAAGAATCGACGAAATCTGATGTGGTTTGCAATAAGCACTCGACCGATTCTTTGGTCGCACAAGTTACTTGCATTTTTGATAATCCATCCAAAGAATGACGATGAACGATATTGTGTCTTAAATACAGTTGTCGTTGGAGCTCAGTGATCTCCGGGAAACTCCTTTCAGTTATTTCTTCATATGCTTTCTTCACTTTTGGGAAGCAGTGGTAAACAATGGTCTTACAAAAGTAATTATGAACTTTTTTGATTAGCTCATCACTATCTATGTCCTTTGTTAGTCCTGTTTCATTCTTGTAAAACTTGATACCTCTAGAGTAACAACCTTCGTTGGTGAAGATAAGGCATAATAATGCATCAGCCAAGAATAACTCTAACGCGCTAAAGATCTCAACATACAAACCATTATACACCGTTTCAGCAATAATTCCTTCTATAGGTGTAGCGAGTCTTTCATAAACAGATGAAATGCTTTCTTTAAAACACGCATAAGCACCACCAAAGCCCGAACAAGCAGCAATATGCCCTCCACAGATTCCTTTCTCAGTGTAATAATAAGCATAGGGGACTGATCTAATCCGGCTGTTGAGTATCAAATCAGACTCAACGACATGCTCATTCTCATTATACTTAAATACAGGATTTGTCGTTTCACCGCCAATACTTCCACACGCCCATCCGAGTGCGTATTGGGGCGTCTCATCCTCAGTTTTTATTTCTCCCAATACTTTGATGAAAAAGGATTCCATAAAACAAATCTTCTACAAGATTCTGCGGATGGTTTCTTTGGAGTATGCCTGGAATATCTGCTCGAAGTTATCTGCCACGTTGTCGGAAGATAGGGACTTATCCCGCATGATGAAGTAATAGGGCTTGCGCTTGGCTACGGCCGTAATCACTTCCTCATTTACGTCTTCGTCGAAGCAGGCAATCAGGTAACTGTTATTCACGGAGAAAACCTCCTTGCCGGCAATCTTCTCGGTTTCAATCTTAGCCGACAGCGGCAGGTTGCACTCCAGCATTACCTGGAAGAGCAAATCCTCGCCTGTGCGGTCCGGCTTGACGTTATCCTCAAAGAGCGTTGCCTCGGAGGATTCTTCCGGCTTGTAATACACGTCCTCCATATTGCTAGAGTCCAACTTAAGCACACGGAAACCTATATCGAGACTTGGCTTTTTATTCTCAATGCCGGCAAACAAACTTCCAGTATCCTCATTGGGTGTTATTTCAGAAAGAATCTTCTTGCCTGCCCTTCGAATTCGTTCTTTCCCTATCTCACAAATAGTCGAGAAGCCCTCTTTTCGAAGTTCGTTATTTTTTTCTATTTCTTCTGGAATCTGAACCATTATAAAACGACGATTCCCTCCATCAATCACATTCTGCGCAAAAACGGCATGTGCAGTCGATGCGGAACCAGAAAAGAAATCTAAAACCACACAATTTTTGTCTTTCTGAAGGTTAATTAGATTCGTTAGCATCTTCACGGGTTTCTTTCCACTGTTAAAAGGAATACCACCCTCATGTCTAATATTACCGAAATCTGCGCTATAATCGTTAAAGCATAAAATAGGTTTATAGCGCAATGAACCCGTTCCATTCTTTATTTCCTCAACTCTAGAGAGAGGTACACCTGAGAACATCTTTCCTCTAGATGCCGATGCTTTTTGTGGACCTGTATAATATCGGAATCCTAATCCGTCATCTCCTCTTCCTAGAACCTTATAGAGACATCCTAAACCATCTTCGTTTACCCTAGGCTCAACGACTTTTTGAAACACTTGGCCATAACTCATGTTAGTATAAACACTGCCTGAAATCCACGTGTCTTTCAAGTATGAAAGCGATCCTTCTTCATGCTTAATTACATCCCATTCGCCCTTTTTAAACAAAACAACATCTTGACCATTAATCGTCAGCGGCGTACCACTAGTCAGTTCTTTGATCTCATACACAAACTTATCAAGCCCATATTGTTCTGCGGGTCTGTTAGGATTGAAGTAATTTGCATTCTTAGCATATACAAGGACATATTCAAGCATAGGTTTGAAAGGCTTTTCCTCGTTTAAGCTCTTTTCTCCATACCTTACTTGAACAGTCATCGTCGCTTGATAGTTGTCACTTCCAAAGATTTCATCACAAACTTTCTTTAAGTTCTCAACTTCGTTATCATCGATTGAAATAAAAATAACGCCATCTTCACTTAATAAATCTCGGGCAACTTTTAAACGAGGAAATATCATGTTTAGCCAATCAGTATGGAAACGGCCATTGCTTTCGGTATTCTGCGCTAAGCGATTACCAACGTCGTCAAGTTGCCCCGAGATTCCGATATATTCAGATAATACTTGAGAAAAATCATCTTCATATACAAAATCATTTCCCGTATTGTATGGCGGATCAATGTAAATTACTTTTATCTTACCCAGATAATCTTCTCTAAGAAGCTTTAGTACTTCGAGGTTATCACCCTCAATGTACAAATTCTCAGTATTATCGAAGTCAACACTTTCTTCACGACAAGGACGAAGAGTCATTGAAGTAGGAGCATTCGCCAAGCGAATTGCTTGCTTCTTATCGGGCCATGTAAACTGATAACGCTCTTGATTTCCTTCAACGATTTCTTTTGAAAGTTCTTGACGCAAGACATCAAAATCAATCGCAGAATGGACACTACCGTCTTCACCAATAATTTCAGTGAGGCAATTGGGGAATAGCTTGCCAACTTTCTCTATGTTGCAACCAGTATTGTCTAAAGTCTTCATTCTAAGCTTTTCCATATTATTCACATTTTATTATCAACTTAACAGAATTGTGGCAGCACCAACCACGATCGCGACAAGAATGCCAATCAGCCACTTCCAATCCAAATGTTTGGATGGATTATGTAAAGAGGGATTCGATGTTAAGTAAGCAAGACCATATTCAGTCAAGCGAGGAGCATGCATCTCACATCTATTATTCCCTTTAGTCTTAACTGCGTGAACGAGCCCCAGGACTTCAAGAAGATTAAACTCTTCGTAATCCTCATCAGGGACCTGGCTTGGATATTCGCCTTTATAAAGAGCTAGCAATATCTGCTTTCCTCTCTTTGTTATTTCAATTCTCTCCATACTGTCTTTTCAATTCTTGTAATTCCTCAAACATCTCCAGCCGCCTTCTCGTCTGCTTCTCCGCCCTCGACTTCAGCTCCAGATTCTCAATCCTCTTGAGCAGCTTAGCCCGCTGCTCATCATAGTGAATCTGCTCTTCTAGCGTATTTCCTTCTTCCACCTCAATGGTGCCCACCAACTTCACAATCCCTTCCCAAACGGCATCCAGATCCAGACCGGCAAGGATAATCTCCGGCTCCGGCCCCCATTCGCCCGTGAGCAGCTTCGTATGGAAGATAGCCAACTGAACCTTATCCTCAAACCTCAACAGGAACAGCATCTTCTGCGGAATCAACTTGGACATCAGCTGAATATTCCTGGAGTCATAGTCCTGGTTCTTAAGCAGAACCTCCAGCACATAGATAGACTCCACATTCTCACCGACCGGCAGGGCGGGAATCGTCCTGGGCGAAATCACATTCACTATGGACATACGTGAGATGTCCTCATCGAAGCGGTCCTTCTGGGAGGAGCGCAAATCAAACTTCGCGAAGATACGGGTCTTCGGAAGGGGTTGTGAAAGTTCAGTAGATTTCGGCAGTCCAAGCATAGGCAACGAGCTATTTGATTACAAGGAAACAGATAAGCTCAAAGTCATCAAGACCAGTGATTTCTTTCGTAAACAAGGCTCCCTGCACTCCTTCCAGGAAGGAATCCAGGTCGCTCTCTTCCTTCACGTTGATGATGCTGCCAATAGCATCGCCCAGCAGCTTGGAGTAAGTGGTCATCTTTAGGCCGTCCTTTGTCTCTTTGTTGAAGGCGTGGCAGAGGGCGGTCTGCGGTGAATTCTTGCCCTTGCAAAGACTGCGGAACTTATCCAGCAACTCCTTCGGGGAAAGATGGTTGATGACCACGGAGCCATCATTGCGGACGTAGATGAGGTAGAATGGATGTAGCCTGTTCTTCTTGTCGATATTGACTCCTCTGTTGCGATTCTTGAGAACGTAGATGACACCAGGCTCCGTGTACTCATTGTGGCCCACCACAGCGTGTAGGCCAAATGGAGTGTGCTCCACATCCTCGTGCGTCTTCATGTACTCCAGCAGATCCAGGCGGAACTCGTTGAGGCCAAGGTCCATGATGGACACGCCATTGTTCATTTCCTCGATGTCCACGACTTCCTCCTGCAGCTTCTTCAGCTGGGCCTTGCGGTACTCCAGGTCGCCTTTCTCTTCCGGAGAGATAGGGTTGTCGTCGCCAGTGGAGGTAAGAACGGAGACCTTCATTCGAGCCTCAACGCGGCCCTTCAGATCGATATATTCGTCGAGGGTCATATCCGGCCAGTAGTTTACCAGCTGGATGACGTCGTTCTTGGAGCCGATACGGTCGATACGGCCGAAGCGCTGGATGATTCGCACCGGATTCCAGTGGATATCGTAGTTGATGAGGTAGTCGCAGTCCTGCAGGTTCTGGCCTTCGGAAATACAGTCAGTGGCGATTAGGACCTCAATCTCTTCGTTGATATTGGGATAGACGGAGGCTTTCTCTTTGGAGACCGGCGAGAAGAGTGTCAGGACTTTGTTAAAGTCCAACTTCTCGCGGAGCTTGAGCGTGCTGCGAGCCTCCACGTCACCGGTAACGATAGCGGTATCCATGCCGTATTTCTCCTTGATGGGGCCGGCCAGATTGTCGTAGAGATAGACGGCCGTGTCGGAGAAGGCGGTGAAGATGATGACCTTTTTGTTGTCACCATTGATTGGGTGCTCGAACTTGTTCCGAAGGTCCTCGATGAGCTGCTGCAGCTTGCTGTCGTGCTCCGGAGTGATGTCGTCCAGCATCAGTTTGGTGAGGGCCAATTCTTCCTGGTCGCGCACCAGATACTGACGCCAGGCTGTATAGTCCATATCCTCCAGGGCAATCTTGTTCTTCTTGGTGCCGATAAAGGCGTCGTTTTCGGAGTCGTCGATGTCGAAGTCATA
>DBYB01000002.1:14451-27067 GCA_002309995.1 Bacteroidales bacterium UBA1197 | reverse complement strand
GACGCGCTCCAAAGTGAGACGGAAGGAATTGACGGAACTCTCCAGGCGCTTGAGCATGAGAATGCACATGATGCGCCGGATACCCATTTCACGGCCGACCAGCGTAAGGCCGGCGCCGTGGGTTTCGGGATTGAGCTTGTATTTCTCTGCTTTGCTGGCCAGGATGAACTCAGACGGCGTGTAGATAGCCAGATTGAGCTTCTGGAGCTGATTGAAAATCTCGTTGTAATTGATGGCCTTCTTCAAGTCCGTAAGGGACGGGCGGCGGGATATAGGAGGAAGCCTGGTCGGGAACTTGCCTACGGCTGCTGTGTCGTAGTATGCCTCAATGTGTTTACGACTGCGGGCGATGGTGACGGAATCCAGAACCTCGAAGAAGTCGAAGCTGAGCATTCCGAGAAGGCGGTCCGTAGTGCGCTCTTCGCTGGGAAGCTTTGCCCAGACGTTATAGGATTTCTGCGCCTGACGGAAGATGTCGTCAATGGAAGACTCCGTATTGAGAAGGTCATCCATACGGCGGACATCGCCTTCATAGGCCAGCTGGAGCTGGTTCTTGAGGTCGTTGAAGCGGTTATTTACAGGCGTGGCGGAGAGCATCAGGACCTTAGTCTTGACTCCAGCACGGATGACCTTGTTCATCAAGCGGAGATAGCGGTTTTCACGCGGATCTTCGTCATCATCGCCCCAGGTAAGCTTGCCGCCGTTGCGGAAGTTGTGGGATTCGTCAATGACCACGAGGTCGAAGTTGCCCCAGTTGATTTTGTCGAGTGCTATGCCGTTGGAGAGACCGCCGTTGCGAGACAGGTCTGAGTGGAACAGGACGGTGTATGAGAGCCGGTCCGCCGCAATGGGATTGGTGATGTAGTTATTGCGGTAGGTCATCCAGTTGTCGCAGAGCTTCTTGGGGCAAAGGACCAGGACGGACTTGTTGCGGGTCTCGTAGTATTTGATGACGGACAGGGCCGTGAAGGTCTTACCCAGACCTACGCTGTCGGCCAGGATGCAGCCGTTGTATTTCTCAAGCTTGGAAATGATGGCCAGTGCCGCGTCTTTCTGGAAGTCGTAAAGCTTGTTCCAGATCTGACTGTCTTTGAAGCCGGTGGCCTCGTTGGGCAGGATATCTTCGGAGATGTCCTCCAGGAATTCGTTGAAAATGTTGTAGAGGGTGACGAAATAGATGAATTCCGGGGAATTCTCGCGGTAGATGTTGGAAATGTGATCAATGATTTCCTCGGTGACGTCGGCGAAGTCTTTCTCATTATTCCAGAGCTCGTTGAACACGCGGAGGTATTGTTTGGCATTTTCTCCGTCCACCTTGTTGACGAAGTTCATCATATTGTTACCGCGCTCACAGCCCAGATCTGTGGTTGTGAATCCATTGACTGGAGTGTATGTGAAGACGCTGTCGCTTTTGACGTTGATGAAGCCCTGGAGGATGTTGTTGGTAGTGTTGGACTTGAATCGGACTCTTTGGCGAATCCATTCTGCACATTCTATGGCGATGGCTTTCTGGGTGAGCTGGTTACGGAGGCGGACTTCGAACTGAGAGCCGTACAGGGTGCGCTCGCGGTCTATACGGGGGATGTAGAATTCCCGGCGCTGCTTGGATTCGCGTTCCTTCAAGAAGGACGGAGCCGTGAAAATAAAGCGCAATTCATCAAGGCCCTCCAGCTGCTCACGGAGTTCGTTGAATGCGTATATGGAAAAACAGGCGGAGGCGATGCTCACCTTACTGCCTTTTCTTAGTGTTACCCGCAGGTCATCGACAACCTTGTAATTGATGTTGTCAAAGAAACTGCGCGTGGGGTCCGGTAAAAAATTCTTCATCAGAGATGTATCTGCATTGGCTCCTTTACGATTGACCTTAATTACTTCACCTAGGTGGTATTCTATGATCCAAAAAGCAAAGCAGGGATGGCCTTCTCTATCCTCCTGTATGTTTTCCGGATGGAAGGTAATGTCGGTCACTTCTACTAATGCCGTATCGCGCTCCTTGGAGTAGCCTACGGCCAGCGAGAGATATTTGTAAGGTTTTGGAAGGAACGGGAATTCGCCATCGATGATATCATCAATGAAATACTCCCGAGAAGTGTCTTTTACGACTGCGGGATTGAGCATATATTTTGTCTGGGTATCCTTCAGCAGATATCGGTCTGCCGTAATGCCCTCTTTGACCTCTCTGTACTCAATTTTTTTGGTCCCCGCCACAATTTCATCGAAATAGACCTGCTTGATTGGTAGATAGAGAGTATTCTCTTTATCTAGTCTCATCACTAATATGCTGTAAGTTTACCGCTGTAATTCTGCCAAATTTACATTTTTTCCTCCATAATTCAATACGATTTGTGTCAAAATCTACATTTTTCACCAATACCTCCCAATAGCTTTCAAAGTAAAAACAAAGAACGCCCCAGGAAAGTGCCCAGGGACCTGAATATCGACAATGCGCTGAACTTCGATGCTACAGCCGAGGGTGTGTGCAAAATGTCCGTCCGCTTCCGCAAGGCAGGACGAAAGTTCACCACCCTGTGCGAAGATGCCGCAGCCCCGATGGCCATGTATGACAGGCTATTTGAAGAGGAATGAGATTCCCGGCCAACCCGGGAATGACGGTCAATACTCCCAGATTACGAGGTCCCGGTCCAACCGATTACAGGGAAGTAGCAAAAACAGGCCTAAAACGCTACTTCCGGTCCACTCGATGGACCGTAGGTAGCACTTGATAGAATCGAAATTGGTATTAGATCTTCTTTCCGGGAGTTCGTTGTTTAGAATTAGGGATTGTCGTTTAATGTTTTCTCTCTGAATCATCTATCGCATTCCACTTTAATCTATCAACAAGGTTCCCAACAAGATAAAGTAATCGGCCTCCCAGTGTATTGGAAGGCCGAATTAAGGTGGTGCCCGGAGGAAGTGATGATTTGACAGTTATTCTGTCACAAGAGAGTAATTTGTGCTTCGGCCGCCTTCGTCGTTTTTGCGAAGGACCCCTTTCTCAACGAGGTCTTTGATATCATTCAAAGCGGTATCAGACGAACACTTGCCAATCTTGGCCCACTTGCCGGAAGTGAGTTTGCCGAAGAAGCCGTCGAACTGCATGTTGATGATCTTGCGCTGGCGCTCGTTCATTGCCAGGTCGCGGTGATTCTCCCAAAAGCGGGCCTTGGCAAGAACAGACGCAAGCGTCTCTTCCGTGGAGGATAGGGCCCGGTCGAAGCAACCCAGGAACCAGAGGAGCCAGGCGGTGATGTCGCCGTCGCCCTTCTGCGTTTTCTCCAGCACATCGTAGTACTCCTTCTGCAGGATCTTCATCTCGTTGGACATACTGTAGAAGCGTTTGGCTGAGTGTTCACTGCGAGCGAGAAGCATATCCGTGATGGCGCGTGTGATACGGCCATTGCCATCGTCCAAGGGGTGGATGGAGACGAACCAGAGGTGGGCGATGCCGGCTTTGAGGACGGGGTCTATGCCATTATCAGCATTTACCCAGTTGATGAAGCGGTGCATCTCTTCGGGTACGCGCTCCGGCCCCGGAGCCTCGTAGTGGACTTTCTCGTGCCCCATCGGCCCAGATACTACCTGCATTTCTCCGGTGCGGTATTTGGCCACTTCTATGGCGTAGAAGCCGCTGCGACCCGTTGGGAACAGGACATTGTGCCAGCCGAAGAGGCGGTCGTCGGAAAGGGGCTGGTCGTAGTGTTGCGTGGCGTCCAGGAGCATCTCTACGATACCTTCAACGTAGCGTGATGCAGGCACCAGACCGGCCGTATTGATGCCGAGGCGGCGGGCGATGGAGGAGCGGACTTCCGTGAGGTTGAGGACTTCGCCTTCTATCTCGCAGGAACGTACGAGTTCCAGGGACATGGTGGTGAGCATGGCTTCGTCCTGGAAGTCGAAGCCGAGGGACAGCATTCGGCCCAGCATAAGGCCTTGTTTTGCCCTTACTGGGCCGAGTTTGTTCATCACGGCCTCTTTGTCATAGCGGAATTCCCACCAGTTATTTCTTTGATGCAGGTACATATCGTTTCTTTGTCTCGGTACAAATCTACTGTTTATTCGGCGAAAAAGCAAGATATTCACCGATAAAAGTTCGGCGAATATCGGCTTTAATCACCGATTATTTCTTCTTGAAAGCCTCCTCCATCTTCTTGATGGCGTCTTTCCTGGCGGATTCGGTGATGTCGATGTAGGGCTTCATGGATTTGTAGTCGCAGTGGCCGGTGAATATCATCACAACATCCGGCGGGATGCCGTTTGAGAGGGCAAAGCAGATAAAGGTCTTGCGGCAGGCGATGCTTGGGTAATCACTGGATGCATCGACACTAACTCCAGCAACTGGGTGACCGACGTGACCGGCAAACCTATTGCCGTGCCGGAGGCCTTCTTCAAGGCCGTGCCCCTGCGGTCCTACTCCATTGCCCCACTCTGCGCCAAAGTGCTCATAGGCATAGCGTGCGGCTCCGCCCATGTGTCTGCCTTCAAGATTGCTGCCGAACACGAAAATCTCACACTCAGAGAGTTCCGTGATGTGATTGGGGGCAATCCTTTTGTTTATCTTTTGCATATCTCTATAGTAGTTTCATTGCGATGTGGGCACAGGCCTCTGCATCGGCCAATGCGTGATGATGATTCTCCAGATCATACCCGCAGGCTGCAGCGACTGTCTGAAGCTGATGGTTGGGTATGCTGCATCCGAAATACTTTCTGGAGGCGGCCAACGTGTCGTAGAACTCGTAATCCGGGTAATCCATCTGGTACACCTTGAACACTTCCTTTAGGCAGCCCTCGTCGAAGTTGCTGTTGTGCGCTACAAGCGGAAGGCCTTCAATCAGCGGAGCAATCTTCTCCCAGACATAAGGGAACACCGGCGCATCCTCTGTGTCTTCTTCTGACAAGCCATGTACCTGCTGGCAGAACCATTGATAGTATTCCGGCTCCGGATGAATCAAGCTGTAGAATGTATCCACAATCTCTCCATTCCGGACGATTACTACACCCACGCTGCAGACGCTGCATCGGCACTCATTGGCCGTCTCAAAATCTATGGCCGCGAAATCTCTCATACGCCGTACTTTTCGAAGTAGTTCTTTGCCATATACTGTTTCCTGATCTGATGCAAAAGTAAATGTTCTCACTGCCAAAAACAAGCAGCGAGAAAAAAGATGCAATTAATATTTGTTTTATGCAAAATTTAGATGTTACAAAATACTAGCCATTGCGCACAACATAAAGAAAATGGCCTCCCTATCGACTTCCAAGAGCTGATAGGGCTCCTTCATCCTCAAAATGGGCCGTTCTTGTGGATGAACCGCTCAAAAAACGAATCTCGTCCACAAAATCAACCTTTTTTGAGGACGAGATCCGTAATTAACGTTGCGGGGGAAGAGATCCTTCGCTACGCTCAGGATGACAGAGGGGATCTTAGACAGATTTGTTTGCGGCTCTCCCATATTTTTTCTATATTTGTACTGAACAAGACGGTCGTCCGAATCGGCCGGTAATGAAATCAGGAGCATCAGGCTGTTCCCCTCTGGAAGGCGCTCCCTTCACAAAGAATACATTTATTTCTTAATCCTACTGATGTATGGAGGATTCCGGTGACGTGTTTGTCCTGTACAAACAGTATCCGAGCGGTGGAACAATTTGGCTTATGATAGGATTTGACAGCTCCGGCTCGGATTATGACGACATAATGGCTATTGCAGAATGCCTGGCCCATAATGGACATGAAGTAAAAGTACTCCGTGCGGTTCATTATAAAGATCCGCTCTATCGTTTGGTATACGGTGAGCTTATCGGCACACGCTATTATCGTAAATGTCCGGACCTCCTTGTTGATGGTGAATTTGTGGAATATGAGTCATATACGACAACTCAGCCTAAGAAAGCGTTTCGAAATATGCTACATAACGGTCTCGAGCAATCTGATAGCCTGATTATTCGCAAATGCTCCTTAACTGACAACTATATGATCAGACAAATCCAAGGATACGTACAAAAGGGATTCTCTGTTTCGCACATATGGGTTTTTGATGAGAAAGAAGCCTATTCCCTATATAATACGGTGGGCTGACAATCAACTGTCAGCCCAGAGAGCAGCGAATCCGTAGAATCGCTTTATTTCTTTTGCAAATATAAGTATTTTTCTTAAAATACAAGTCACTTCGACAAGCCCTTCGACAAGCTCAGGGCAAGCTCAGGGCCCGAAATAATGACAAAAAAGCCGTCAGGGAATTATTTGCAGAGAAGTTCCATTGAGGTATACTGGGGATTCATTCCAAGGGCTTTGTAGAATGCCATTGCGCCGGGGTTGCCTTCCCAGACGTGAAGGGTGATGTTGTGGCATCCTTTCTCCTTTGCAAACGCCTTCACCGCTTCGAACAAAACGGTACCGATGTGGAGGCCCCGGGCCGATTCCAGCACACATAAATCATCCAGATACAACGTTGTAATGGGCATCAGCGCACCGCTGTCCTGGTGCTGAAGTACACAGAAGGCGTATCCCAGTACTGCCCCATCCTTTTCGTAAACAAAGACAGGAGTATCAGGATTCCCGAAGATGGCCAACAACTCTTTGTCTGTGTATTTCTTACCTGTTGGACGGAACAGATCCGGTCTTGCAGAGTGATGCACCGCCAGCACCTGCCCCAGAAGCGTATTAACCGCTTCCAGGTCACGGGGCTCTGCATAACGAATTATGAATTCTGACATATTACGTACCGAATCGGCTAGAGGCCGAAGCGGAAGTGGGGGCCGAAGCGGTCGAAGGCTTCGCGCTCGAGCATCTCGCGGTCGTCGGGGTGGGCGATGCTGATGAGTAGTTTGGCGCGCTCCTGGAGGCTGCGGCCGTAGAGGTCGACGGCGCCGTACTCGGTGACGATCCAGTGGGCGTCGGCCCTCGGGGTGACGATGCCGCCGCCGGGGTTGATAGTGCTGACTATCTTGTTCTTGCCCTTGTTGGTGCGGGAGGCGAAAGCGGTTATGCTCTTGCCGCCCTCCGACATAGAGGCGCCGCGCACGAACTCCACCTGGCCGCCGGTGCCGCTGAAGATGCGCATACCGATAGAATCGGCGCTGATCTGGCCCGTCAGGTCGACCTCGGTGGCGCTGTTGATCGCCTTCATCTTCTTGTTGCGGGAGATGACCCAGGGGTCGTTGGTATAAGTGATGTCGCGCATCAGCACGTCGGGGTTATGGTCGATGAAGGAGTAAACGTCCTGCGAACCCAGCAGGAAGGACGCCACCACCTTGCCCTTGTCGATCTGCTTGCAGGAGCCGTCTATCACGCCCTTCTTGATGAGGCGCAGAAGCCCGTCGGCAAACATCTCGGTATGCAGGCCCAGGTGCTTGTGGTCGCCCAGCTGAGACGCAAGAGCGTTCGGGAGCGCGCCGATGCCCATCTGCAGGCAGTCGCCGTCTTCCACCAGCGCAGCGCAGTTCTTGCCGATCAGCATCTCCGTAGGCGTCGGTTCCGCGAAGTTGGCCGTCACCAGCGGAGCGTCGTCCTGCACCAGGTAGTCGAAAGACTCCAGCGGGATGAGGTCGCCGTAAGCGAATGGCACGTTGGGGTTGACCACGCCGATGACCACGTCCGCCGTCTGGATGGCCGCCACCGAGCAGTCCACCGAAGTACCCAGCGACACGCGCCCCTCGGCGTCCGGCAGCGACACGTTCACCAGAGCCGCACCCAGCTTGATGGCGCCGCTCCTGTAGAGGCGGGGCGTCTCCCCCAGGTGGACCGGAGTGTAGTCGGCATAACCGGCGTTCACGTTGGCGCGCACGTTCGGACCCACGAAGAAGCCCTGCTCGAAGAAGATGCCCTCGTAGCGCGGCTCGCTGTAAGGAGCGGGCCCCTCGGTATGGAAGTGATGGAAATGCAGGTCGCAAACGTCGCCGGCGTCGGCACGGCGGCACAGGGCGCTGATGAGGCAGTGAGGCACGCTGGCGACGCTGCTCAGATGGACGTGACTGTGCGAAGGGATATGGCTGACGGCCTCGTCGGCCGAAACGAACTTGATATTTGTCATAACGGCCGCAAAGATACTCAATATTATTCGTTATTCAATTGATATTTGCGTATCAGCGCACTGATTTCCGGGTCCAGGTTGCCGCGGTGCACGTAGGACGGCTCGCGGGCGCAGGCGTGGATGTAATGCTCGGCCGCGGAGCGCTCGTCGCCCTCGCGGGCACGGATGATCGCCATCAGGTAGTCTCCCCCGGCGCTCCCAGGAAGCTGCGCCAGGATCTCTTCCGCCGTCGCGTTACGGTCAAGCGCCACGCAGGCCACCGCCGTATTGTAATCCCTGTACGGCCAAAGTATCTTCAGAGCCTCCTCGTAGTCGTGCTCCTGAAGGCATTTAACCCCGCGCATATAGGCAGTGTCCGGCTCGGAGGTGATCAGGGTATCCCGCACCATCCCCTTGCGGTGCAGATAGAAATTGAATTTCACCAGCCGGAGCCGGGGGTACAGATGCTCACGCATATAACGGTAGTCCCTGTGCCTGCTGAGCGCACGCTCGCGGGCGTCGCGGTCAGCCACCGAGGCCGTGCTCCGGTAGAAGTCCTTCGTCTGCCGGCTCAGCACGTCATCCTCCTCCATCAGCCTGTCCAGCATACGCCAGTTCTCCCCGCCGCTCCGGCTGCGGAACGATATCGCCGTCTCCCCTGCCCGTGCCTCATCCGCCCCGCCGAGCGTCAGCATCACCCCGGCCTCGGCCGCCAGCGAATCGCGCAGCATCGCAGCATAGTCCGAGAAATACTCCGACGCCGCCAGCGCCCGCCTCGCCGCCAGCGCATCATTGGCCCTGAAAGCCCCTTCCGGCGACGCGTAAGCCTCCACGCATATGGAATCCAGGTCGAAGGTCTCGTTGAGCACCAGTTCGCGTATATTGCCCTTTATGCGCGCAATCTCTTCCGGGTTATGTCCCAGTTCCGGGCACACGTTCGCATGCCCCTGCGGGAACTCGATATAGCAGGCNNCAGGCCGTATTGGCCTCCACCTTGCGGCTGACGATACGCCGGAGGAAGCGTTCCCTGCCATCCGCCAGGCCGGAAATAGAAGATATGTAGAATGTCAGAGGCTCCGAACGCGGGATGGAGTAAACCCGCTTGTCCTGCTCCAGGATTTCGCCGGAGAGCACGATGTCGATCTTGCGCAAGCGCGGACGCGTATTGACTGTCTGCACGTAATTGTATATGAAGTCGCCCGACGCCGAAGTCACCACCGTATCGAGGCGTATGCCCTCGCTGAGTATCGGAGATTTGACGTAATGGCGGAACATTGCGTCCCGCATTCCGGCACGCTGGCTGTTCCATCGCTTGAGAAGCAAATATGTATAATGCTCCACGGCCTTCTGCTCAGTGACTCCGTAGGCCGACGCGAACTGCTCGTCGGAAACGTAGGAACTGTCGGCCCGGAAGGCAAATACCTGCGGCAGGTTGCGCTCCAGGAACAACTCCAGAGCCACCTTGTTGATGAAGCGGGTGGAGTCGGTAACTATCGAATCCAGGAAGCGCTGGTACTGCTGATATCCGCGCAGCTGCGCCCTGCGGTAATCGCGTCCGGTGATGATGACAGGATCCAGGCGCAGGGAGTCTTCCAGAAAGAACATATCCGGGTCGAGCCGCAGCTGCCAGCGGCTGTCCTGCATCTCGCGCGGCACCATAACCTCGAACGCCAGTTCTATGCTGCCGCCGCGCTCCGCCACGTTGCGGAAGCGCGCCGTGACCACCGCCGCCGACAGCCGGTCGGTCGCCACCATCTCGCCGTCCTCGTCGCGCACGGCGTTCATAAGTAGCATCTCGTGGCCATCTAAATCCACCACCCGCAGGGTGTCGCGCACCGCTTCCGGCAGGCGGAGTTCCAGCGGAGCGGAAGCGTTTTCGGCAGGAAGCGACAGCCGGGCCTGAACATCTCCTGCCTTCATCTGAGCGAGTTTTCGATGGGCGCCGCAGCCTGCTGCGGAAAGCACCAGCAGCGCCAGGATAAAGAATCTGAAGTTTTTCATATTTCACATCCGCTTGTTAGCAGACGCAAATATGAAACGCGTTTTCCGGAAAACCAAGGAATCAAAAAAATCGTAAAGCAGATTTTTACGATTCTTTTAATAAATATAAATCTTCTGACCTATGGAGAGGCGGTCGGAGCGCAGGTGGTTCCAGGCCATAAGCTGCTTGACGCTGACGCGATAGCGGCTCGCGACATGGCTGAGGGTATCCCCGCTCTTCACGGTATAGACCAGCCGCGCCCCTTCGCGCTTGCCGGCGGCGATATCCTTCGCCACCTTGTCCGTCAGGTACTCCGACGCCTTGTGCGAGCTAAGGGAATCCGGCGCCACCGCCACGAAGGCCTCGCTCCAGTTCTCCGGGAGCAGCAGCGTGCAGCTGCCGGCTGCTCCGGGCACGATGTCATTGTAGTATTTGGGATTGAAGTACCGGATCTCGTCCATCGGCACGCCAACCAGCTCGCTCACTTGCCGGAAATGCAGGTTGCGATGGATTTCGAAGGTATCGACCTCCGCCGGCACGGGAACCGGGGTTACCAGTGAATCGGAGGCCGGAAGCGGGCTGTACGCGAAGGTATACATCACGCCCACGAACGCAGGCATATATCCCCTCGTTTCCTTGGGCAGATAAGGATAAACGGACCAGAAGTCGCGTTTGCCTCCGGCCCTCGTAATGGCCTTGCGCACGTTGCCGGAGCCGCAGTTGTAGGCGCTCACGGCCAGCGGCCAGTCGCCGAACATCTCGTAGAGGTTCTTGAGGTAACGGGCGGCGGCATCCGTGGAGCGTTCCACGTCCATACGCTCATCCACGTAGGAATCTATCCGGAGGCCGTAGGAACGGGCCGTACGGTACATAAACTGCCACAGGCCGACCGCCCCGGCACGCGACATCGCGGTAGGCTTAAGCCTCGATTCCACCACTGCCAGGTACTTGAGTTCCAGCGGAATACCGTAGCCGCGGAAGATCTCCTCAATCACCGGGAAATAGTAGTCGCTCATCGCCATCGCCTGCTTCATCACCGTACCCCTTTTCTCCGAGAACGACACGATGTAGTTCCTGACCACCTGGTTGAACGGCAGCGAGAAATAAGGATTCAGCGCACTGAGCCTCTCCACCAGCACCGAGTCGCTCACGGCCGATGCCAGGGTGACCGTATCGAGAGCCGCAGAAACCGTCGGCTCCGTACGCTCCTGCGCCTGCAGTCCGGAAGACAGCAGGGCCAGGGATAGTGCTATTGCGTACAGTCGTCGGGACATAAATGAATCAGAATCTGATGCACGCGCCTACCCCGAAGGCGGGAGTGGGGTTGAATGCCAGTTGCGTTTCGGGCATAATGACGGCAGGCCGCACGTCAATGGCCATATCGTCCGCTATCTCGAAATCGTGCATGAACGAGAACACGTTGGCATCGATTACCTGAAGCACGTAGATGAGCAGCATAGCGAGCGAGGAATAATCCCTGTACTGGCGGAATATATCCCTGTAGTATACGGCCGTCTCTGCCGTAATCGGCCCGGTATATGGAGTCTCCTTGTCCGTAGCCTCCTTGTAGATGCGGCGGTAGCGCTCGTAGTTGATGCTGTTGGTGTTGTAAAAATAATAGGCCGTAGCAAGTCCCCCCAGGTAGATGGGAATCTTCCAGTATTCCCCGTTGTACGCCTGGCCCAGGCCGGGCAGGAGCAGCGAGTAAAGAGTGGCGCGGCCGGGCAGCGGGTCCTGGTCTGACTTATAACTGATTACGCCGTCCATCAGCGTGCCCCAGTAGGCAAGGCCGCTGCCGATGAAGCAGTACTTGGCCGCCTCCGTGTTGCCGGTGGCATTGAGATAAATGCCGGCGCCGAGGGGGGCGAGTATGCCCGTATAGACTATGGGCAGCTTCCAGTATTGCTTGTTGTACATCTGCTCGCCGCCGATAATCATCGTGGAGCCGATGAACATAGTGCCTATCGTTATATCCTTCTCGTGCTTGAGTCCCTGGAAATAGTCCTTGAACGAGAACAGAACGTCGGTGGAATCGTTGGGGTTGGTCTTGTCGTCGTTGTAGGACTGCGTGAACGCCTCGCTCTTGAACTGCGCGGAGGCGCTCAGGGCGAGAAGCAGGAACAGTATGACGGATAACGCCTTTCTCATCAGATACGGGATTCATCCAGAGCGGCGAGGAAGCGTTCGACCTCCTCGTCCGAATCGAAACGGATAGTCATCGAGCCCTTACCCGATGCAGACCTGCGCACGGCGACTTTATGTGAGAAGTACTTGCCGATGTATCCAATCAGGCGGTCGTAAGACTCCGGCAGCGCGGCCTGGCTCAGGATGGGGCGCTTTGGCTTGGGGATGCCGTCAGCGGCCTCACGCACCAGGGCCTCCAGTTCGCGCACGGAGAGACCGTCGGAAATGACCATATTGCAGAATTTCTCCTGCAACTCAGGGTCGGAAGTCCCCAGCAGCGCCTTGGCGTGGCCGGCGGATATCAGGCCCAGCTTGAGGTCGTGCTGCACCTTTGCGGGCAGTTTGAGCAGGCGGAGGGTATTGGCGACGGTGGCGCGGTTCTTCCCCACCCTTTCGGCCATCTGCTCCTGCGTGAGCGAGCATTCGTCGATCAGGCGCTGGTAGC
>DBYB01000002.1:13893-14266 GCA_002309995.1 Bacteroidales bacterium UBA1197 | reverse complement strand
GGTCTTGATGGATTCGGCCAGTTCCTCCAGGGATTCGGCGTCAAAGTTGACGCGGGGCTGGAAGGGATTGGCGCCTATCTTGTCCATCGGGATGCGGGTAGAAAGCGACGTATCCCGGTTGATATATCCTACGGGCTTGCGGGACGGGTCAGTCACGGGCAGTCCGCCCATAAGTGCGCTGAGCCCCTTCCCGAGGCCTCTTGGTTTATTGCTCATAGTCGGTTCGTTTATCTCCGTTGCGCTCGAGCACCTCGGAGGCGAGATTCAGGTAATTGGATGAGCCGGAGCACGCAATCTCGTAAAGCAGAATGGGCTTGCCGTGAGAAGGCGCCTCCGACAGGCGTATGTTGCGCTGTATGACCGTCTTGAACAC
>DBYB01000002.1:1198-13786 GCA_002309995.1 Bacteroidales bacterium UBA1197 | reverse complement strand
AGCAGCTTGCCGAGGCCCTCGAGGGCGAAGAACTCGGGCTGGACGGGAATAATCACGGAGTCGGCCGCCGTAAGCGTGTTGACGGTAATGAGGCCGAGCGAAGGCGAGCAGTCGATGATGATGTAGTCGTAGCGGTCGCGTATCGGGGCGATGGCGCGGCGCAGCACTGACTCGCGATCCTTGTCGTTAATCATTTCTATCTCAACGCCCACCAGGTTGATGTGCGAAGGTATCATATGCAGCCCGGCCATCTCGGTCTGGATGAGCACGTCTTCTACGTCTATCGAGCCATCCATCAGTTCGTACAGGCTGCGGTGACGGTCGTCTTCCGGAGAGAAATTCAGCCCCGAGGTGGTGTTGGCCTGCGGGTCTGCGTCTATTATGAGCACTTTTTTCTCAAGTGCCGCCAGAGATGCCGCCAGGTTGATTGCAGTGGTGGTTTTTCCCACCCCGCCCTTCTGGTTGGCTATCGCGATTACTTTTCCCATATCGTGCAAAAGTACGAATAATTTATTATTTTTGCACTATGACTGACCTCAAAACCACCTGGTACTTCATAGTCAATCCCCGTGCAGGCTCCGGCAAAACGATGTCCGAGTGGGTTCCGGCAGAGCGCAAGCTCCAGAACCTGGGCATCCCCTTCGTCACGGCGATGACAGACCACAAGTGCCATGCCACGGAGCTCGCCTCCGAGGCTGCGGCCGCCGGATACCGGCACATCGTGGCCGTCGGCGGCGACGGTTCGCTGCACGAAGTACTCAACGGAATCGCCTCCTGGTGCGAGCGCAGCGGCGTTTCCACCTCGGAATTCTATCTCGGTGTAATGCCCATCGGCTCCGGCAACGACTGGATAAAGTCGCTGGGAGTCCCCCACGACCTCGGGAAGGTCATCCGGCTCATCGAGGCCGGCTCCTTCGGGCAGATGGACGTGGTGAAGGTACGGCTCTCCGATGGCCGCACTTCCTGGATGGCCAACATTGGCGGCACCGGTTTCGACTCCCACGTCTGCAACCGCGTGAATATGCAGAAGGAGCGCGGAATGCGCAGCAAGCTCATCTACCTGAACGCCCTGCGCCACACCATCACCCATCTGGATAAACTGAACCTCAAGGTGATAGCCGACGGCAAGACCGTACACGAGGGCGTCTGCTACTCCATAGCGCTCGGCAACGGGCCTTACAGCGGTTCCGGAATGAGGCAGGTGCCGCTGGCAGACATCAACGACGGAATCCTGGATTATATGATAGTGCCGGAAGTGTCGCTCCCCCATATGCTCAAGGAAATTCCGAGGCTGTTCAACGGCACCATCAACGAGTCCGGAGTAGTCCTTTCCGGCCGGTGCCGCAGCCTGCAGATCGTACCCCTCGACGGAGCCTCAGCAGACATAGTCGAAATGGACGGCGAGATCGAAGGAAAACTCCCTCTTTCCATCGAGATGGACGGCTGCAAAATCAATGTGATCAAAGGCTGAAGCGATACTGAAGTTTAACTTCAGCTTTTGATGGCTTTGCCACTGTTACCCAAGGATATTCCACATACGATATTCTAAGGTGAAGCGCGTGTCTCCAGTTGGGTTTCCACGCCCCGCAGAGAGATGCGTTCCAGCCTCTCCCGTAGTACGCCGGCACGTTGAAATTTCCCGGCGCATCGCGCTCGTAAACATAGATTCTTCCGGCCCATTCATCGACGCAGAAAAGGGTGCCTCTGAGCCATAAACTGAATACGTCGGATTTGTATCCGGCCTCCGCATTTGCGAGCCAGTTCAACTGCCCGCAGTGCGTGACATCAAGCCTGCCGTTCAGCGCCCAGGAGCCAAGGGCCAGTTTAAGTTCTCCCCTGCCTTCCAGCCTCCACGAATCCGTCCTGCGGGCGGCCAGACGCAGCGAGGGGGTGAATATTGCAGGTCCGATATTTATCTCCGGCGCGTACTTTGCGAACGCCCGGAACTGCTTGGACGACAGCATCGCCACGGCGTCAAACCCTTTGAGCCCAACGCCTGCCGCCGCTTCCGGTACGCCGCCAGCCCATTGCAGCAGCAGGCCGTATTTGCTGCCGTAAGATGGAATCCAGATGGCCCCTGCGAGAGCTGACGGAGCACCGTCCCAGGCCACCTCGCCGAACACGCTCGTATTCTTCAGCCCCAGCTTGAAGTCAGCTGCGACCACCTTGCTGCTGCCGGAAAGGCAGACGCTGACGGAGCGGCCGCACCACGAAGCATAAGCCATTGGCAACCTGTCGTTTACGGAATAAGCGGCGCCGAGGTTCCATCGGCCCAGATCGAAATCCGCCGCCAGCCCGCAATGCTCCGGGGAGAACGACGCCGTGGGCGTGAATCCCGTGCCGTTGCGGCGGAATCCCGATACCGAGGAATATCGCGACATTGAGAATCCGCTCCATATTCCCAGCCCCTGTCCGAAGCGGGCGTTGAAATGGCCAAGCACGACCTTTCCGAGCCAACGCGAACCGTAGTACGCCGCGCTTAGCGTTCCGATGCCCGGCTCCGGGTCGGAATAGGTGGTGCGGCTGGCCCAGTTGAATTCCGCCTTCTCGCCCAGGGCTGCCTTCCAGCGCACGCCGGCGGCATAAGCGGCGCCGTCGTTCTCCCGCGCCGACGCCCGCAGCGTGATGTCGCTGCGGAACCGGCCGCTGCGCGGCGCCCCCGGCGGGCCGTCCGTCTCCAGCCGCGTAAACGGCTTGAGCGCCTCGGCATACTCGGGCGTAAACCCGTCCAGCAGGCCCAGTTCAACATACGAGAGCAGGGCGCCGGAGCGCTCCCGCCAGTCGAGCAGCGATGCGGCCTGGAACGGGTTCAGCAGGCCCGACGCCAGCAGTCGCGCCTTCCCGGCACGGTTCAGGTCCAGGGGGCGCAGGGCCAGATCCCGGTAATGCTGGAGCGTGCTCTCGTCGAGCTCTTCAATTGATGATGCGCCGCACAGATACAGCACGGCAGATTCGAAATCCGGCCCGGCGGCTGCCGCCAGGACCAGCAGGATAATGAAGCTTTTCATAACTTTACTTCGTAAAGGCGCTACAATATACGCATAAAAAACACTATATTTGCACCCTATGCACAACAAAAACGTACAAACCTACAGCCTAACCGGAGACCTGTTCCTCAAAATGCTGGCGCAGGGATATTCGAGAATCTCCAGCAACAGGCAAAGTATCAACGACTTAAACGTCTTCCCCATACCCGACGGAGACACCGGCGACAATATGTGTCTCACAATTGAATCAGGTTATTCCCAGGCTTCCCAGATCGGAGGGGCCACCCTCGGCGAGATAGCCGGAGCCGCTTCTTCCGGAATGCTTATGGGCGCCCGCGGCAATTCGGGCGTCATCCTCTCCCGCATCTTCGCCGGTATGGCAAAGGGCCTTGCAGGCCTTTCCAAGACAGACACCAAAGGATTCGCGGACGCTATGGACTCCGCAGTATCAGAAGCATACGGTTCCGTGGCCCATCCTGTAGAGGGAACCATTCTCACGGTAGTCCGCGAGAGCACCGAAGAGGCCAGCGGCCATAGCGGCAAATCCCTTGAGGACTATATGTCCGCCCTTATACGAGGAATGGAGAATTCCCTCGAGCACACTCCCGAGAAGCTTCAGGTGCTTGCAGACGCAGGCGTCGTGGACAGCGGCGGCGCGGGACTCCTGAACATATTCTACGGATTCCAGGACGCAGTCCTCGGCATCACCGGCGCCGTTGCCGCTCCCGTCGAGCGCAAGGCCCAGGCCGTGGACTTCTCCCTCTTCGACGAGAACACCGAACTCAAGTTCGGCTACTGCACCGAATTCCTGCTTCGCCTGCAGAATTCCAAGGTTGACCTCGCCACCTTCGACGAGAAGGAAATCGAGAGCTACATCCTCGGCGCCGGCGACTCCGTGGTCTTCTTCCGCGAAGGCAGCATCATCAAGGTGCACGTCCACACCAAGACTCCCGGAGACATCATCAGCCACTGCCAGCGCTGGGGCGAATTCCTCACCCTGAAGATTGAAAACATGACGCTGCAGCACCACAACTCCAACCTCGCCGAGGGCCGCAAGCCCGCCAAGCGCAAGGAGTACGGCATGGTCACCGTTGCCAGCGGCGCCGGCCTGCGCGATATCTTCAAGGAGCAGCTCGGAGCCGACGAGGTCGTCGAGGGCGGTCAGACTATGAACCCCTCCGTGGCCGACTTCATCGCCGCGTTCGACAAGGTGGCGGCCAAGCACATTTTCGTCTTCCCCAACAACTCCAACATAGTGATGACTGCCCGCCAGGCCGCCGAGGTCTATGCCGACGCCGCCGTCCACGTGATCCCGACCAAGAACATCGGAGCGGGCTACGTGGCGATGGCCTCCTTCGACCCTTCGGCCGCCGACGCTTCCGAGCTTGAGCAAACGCTCACGGAGGTCGCTGCAGGCGTTGTCTGCGGTATGGTTTCCCCTGCTTCGCGCGACACCGTCAAGGATGGAGTCGAAGTACGCAAGGGCGGCTTCATCGGCTTCAGGGGCGACGAGGTCCTGTCCAGCGGCGAGGAGCGCAACGCCACAGCCCTGGCCCTTCTCGGAGCAATGGAGGCCAAGTATCACGACGTCGTGCTCGTACTTGGCGGCGCAGATGCTTCGGAAGAAGAGGCATCGGCCCTCTGCAGCGAGGCCGGAGTCAAGTATCCATCAACCGAATTAATTTACAACCACGGCGGCCAGCCCGTCTTCGATTATATTTTCATTTTATGCTAACACTCATTTCCGACACCGATTGCGATATGACTCCCGCCCTCGCGCGTGAGTTCGGTTACAAAGTTATCATCCCTATGCCGTACGCCATCGACGGCAAGCTCTACCACCCCTTCGTGGAGAGTGAGGATTACGACCACAAGGCATTCTACGCCAAGCTGCGCCAGGGCACCCTGCCCACAACCAGCGCCGTGAGCGAGGCCGTCTATATCAAATATTTCGAGCCCGAACTGGCTGCCGGCAACGACATCCTGTACGTACACTTCTCCTCCGGTATGTCCAACACCTTCGAGAATATGGACAAGGCCATCAAGACTCTTGGCGAGAAGTATCCCGAGCGCAAGATCTGGACGGTCGATACCCTCGGCATCTCCGCCGAATCGCTCAACATAGCGATGGAGGTCGGCGACCTGTACAAGGCCGGCAAGACCGCCGAGGAGATAGTCGAATGGGCCAGGACCGAAGTGCCCAAGTTCCCCCTGTACTTCATTGCAGACGACCTCAAGTTCTTCCGCCGCAGCGGCCGCGTCACCGGACTCGCCGCCACGATGGGCAACCTCATCGGCATCCGTCCCGTCATCCACGTGAATGCTGAGGGCAAGATGGTCTCCATCGGCAAGGAAGTCGGACGCGTGAAGGCCATCGACCGCCTCGTGCAGTATGTCGAGGAGCTTGGCGACGACGTCAAGGGCCACCGCGTCACCATCGGTCACGCCGACTGCCAGGAGCTGGTTGATATGACTGTCGAGCGCCTGCGCGCCAAGTTCGGCGACGACCTCCGCATCGTCGTCACTATGGTCAACCCCACCATCGGCAGCCACTGCGGCCCCAACGGACTGGGCGTTTGTTTCCACGGAATCCACAGATAGCATATGGTTGAAGTCAGAGAAATCCGCGGGCGCCGCGAGCAGAGGGAGTTCGTAAACTTCCCCCTGAAGCTCTATAAGGGCGTCCCCTGGTTCTGCCCGCCGCTGTTCGGCGACGAGATGGCCATCTTCGGCAGCAAGAACATCTACAACGACACCTGCGACACCGTCTATTACGGTGCCTGGCGCGACGGCAAGATGGTGGGCCGCATAATGGGCATCATCCAGAAGGCCGCCAACGAGAAGAACGGCGAGAAGCGCGTACGCTTCGGCCGTTTCGATTCTATTGACGACCAGGAGGTTGCCGACGCCCTGTTCGCCGCCGTCGAGAAATGGGCGGTGGAGCGCGGAATGGATACCGCCCACGGGCCCCTCGGATTCTCCGACCTCGAACGCGAGGGCCTGCTCATCGAGGGCTTCGAGTACAAATCGACCTTCGAGGAGCAGTACAACTATCCTTACTACCAGCGGCTGATTGAGAACTGCGGCTACGCCAAGGAAGTCGATTGGACCGAGAGCCAGCTGCGAGTGCCCGCCGATTACGACGGCTCGCTGGAGAAGCTCGGCGACTTCGTGATGAAGCGCTACAAGCTCCGTATGGGTCCGGCAAAGGACGTCAACGACTTCATAAAGAAGTACGCCGACGGCCTGTTCGACCTGATAGACAAGTCCTACGAGCATCTGTACGGCACCGTGCCTTTCACGGACGCTATGAAGAAGCAGATGATAGACGGATTCCGCTTCATCGTGGACCTGCGCTTCGTTGCGGTGATACTCGATGAGAACGATAAGATAGTTGCCTTCGGCATATGCTTCCCCGGCATCATCGACGCCGTACGCCATTCCGGCGGACATATCTCTCCCGGTATGCTGCTGCGTTTCCTCAAGACCAAACGGCATCCGAAGATCATCGACCTCGGCCTCGTGGGCGTTGACCCTGAATATATGAACAGGGGCATCAGCGCCGTGTTCGCCGCCGCCCTTATGCGTATGCTCAAGGAAGACGGCGTCGAGTACGCCGAGACCAACCTCAATCTGGAAGACAACTACGACATCCAGAACCTTTGGAAACATTTCGACCGGCTGGAGCATAAGCGCCGCCGTGCGTTCATCAAGAAACTCGTATGATAAAGATTATACTCGACTGCTACGGCGGCGACCATTGCCCCGAGGCTTGCGTGGACGGAGCCATTGAAGCTCTGGCCGCGATTCCCGACCTCTACCTGATTCTCTCCGGAGACGAGACCGACCTTCGCAAACAACTGGAGGGCAAGCAGTACGACGCCGCCCGCCTGGAGATTCTCCACGCCCCGCAGGTCATCGGCTGCGACGAGCGCCCCACAGACGTCATCCGTATGAAGCGCGACAGCTCGATGATCAAGGCCATCCGCCTGCTGCGCGACGACGATTCCGTGGCGGCTATGGTCAGCACCGGCTCCTCCGGCGCTCTCGTGGCGGCCGCGCTCACCCGCATCGGCAGGCTCCCCGGCGTCATCCGTCCGGCGTTCTGCCCCATCCTGCCGACCATCAACGGCGGGCTCGTGAGCGTGTGCGACAGCGGCGCCAATCTGGAGTGCACGCCGGAGCATCTGCGTCAGTTCGCAATTATGGCGTCGCTCTATATGGAGAACGTGTACGGCGTGCAGAAGCCGCGCGTGGCTCTGCTGAACGTTGGCAAGGAGGCCGAGAAGGGAGATGAGATGAGGCAGACGGCATACAAGCTGCTGAGCGAGACCGCCGAGCTGAACTTTGTCGGCAATATGGAGAGCCGCGACCTGCTGTCCGGCAATTACGACGTTGTCGTATGCGACGGATTCGCAGGAAACGTGCTCCTCAAGGCAACGGAAGGCACGGCAATGGAGCTTCTTATCAAACTCAAGAAGGATATCTATTCCAGCTGGGTTTACAAGCTCGGCGCCGCCATTATGGCAAAGATGTTCAAGGCAGAGAAGGATTTCTTCAATTACCAGAACTACGGCGGCAGCGTGCTGCTGGGCACCTCCAAGGTGGTCATCAAAGGCCACGGCAGCAGCCGCAAGGAGGCTGTGGTCAAGTGCCTGGAGCAGGCCTGGCGCATCCAGTCCAGCGAGCTGAACGCAAAGACCGAGGCAGTCATCTGCAAATACGAGCACTACGAATTATAATTTTGTTATCATATGTTTGAAGAAGTTAAAAAGATTCTTGCCAAGCAGCTGAGGCGCGATCCGGAGTCCATCACCCTGGAATCCGACATCAAGAAAGACCTCGGTGCAGACTCCCTGGACATTCTCCAGCTTTTGATGCGCGTTGAAGACGATTACGGCATCGTCATTCCCGATCAGGCCCTGGCCGGATTCAAGACCGTCGGCGACGTTGTAGCATTCCTCGACAACCTGAAGAAGTAATGGAAAAGGTTCAGCTTCACGACAAGGTATTCCGCAAGTTCATCCCTCATTCCCGTCTGGTAGAGGCCATCGACGAGGTGGCGGAAGCCGTCAACCGGGACTTCGAGGGCTGTGAGGACGTTCCCGTGATGATATGCACCCTTAACGGTGCACTCCCCTTCACCGGCGAACTCTTTATGCGTCTGAAGTTCAACTGCGAACTCGGCAGCGTCAAGCTTAGTTCCTACCGCGGCACCGCATCCACCGGCACCGTACTCACCGTACAGGGGCTGACGGAGGAGGTCCGCGGCAAGCGCGTCATTGCCTGCGAAGACATCGTCGATACCGGCAACACCATTCTCGCCCTTCGCGAGCTCCTGCTGGCCAACGGTGCCAAGGAGGTGAAGATCTGCACTATGCTCCTCAAGCCCGACGTTTACGACAAGGACGTCACTCTCGACTACGTGGGAATGAAGATTCCCAACGACTTCATCGTCGGCTTCGGCCTCGATTACGACGGCTACGGCCGCAATCTTCCGGACATTTACGTTTTGGACAAATGAAATACTACATTCTTTTCGGGCCTCCGGGAGCGGGCAAAGGCACCCACGCCGGAGCGATAGCATCCAAGTATAACCTTAAGCACATCTCCACCGGCGAGCTGCTGCGCGCCGAGATTGCGGCCGGCACCGAGCTGGGCCTTCAGGCCAAGGAGCTGATAGCCGCAGGCAGCCTCGTTCCCGACGAGGTGGTGGAAGGTATGATAGAGAACGCGTTCAACACCATCAAGGGAGTCGATGGCTTCCTGCTGGACGGCTTCCCGCGCACCCTGGCCCAGGCCGAGGCGCTCGACGCCATTCTTGCGAAGCGCGGCGAGAAGGTTAACGGAGTGATTTCCATTATGATTCCCGATTCCCTGGTGTTCGAGCGTATCGCGGGCCGCGCCAAGATCGAAGGCCGCGCCGACGACGCATCCCCCGAGGTAATTGCCCATCGTATCGAGACCTATCACGCCCAGACCGAGCCCCTCAAGGAGTATTACAAGGCCGCCGGAAATTATTATGAGGTAGCAGGTTATCCCGGAACCATCGAGGAGAACCGCAACCGCGTGCTGGCGCTCGTCGATACTATCTGCTGAGTCTTATGGCGCGCGCCAAGGAGGACATAGCGGCCATCAGCCGCACGCTGATCGAGGAGGCCCGCAGCGGCGTCTTCAAGCCCGTCTATATCCTTATGGGCGACGAACCTTATTATCCCGACCTCGTCTGCCAGGCAATCATCGACAACTGCGTGGACGAGTTCGGGAAAGATTTCAACGAGACCATCTGCTACGGGGCGGATGTAACTGCCGAGCAGGTGGTTACGGCCGCCCGCCGCTTCCCTATGATGTCCGATCGCCAGCTGGTGGTGGTGAAGGAGGCGCAGATGATGAAGGGCATCGAGGAGATTGCGGTCTATTGCAACGAGCCTCTGGATTCCACCGTGCTGGTGCTGCTGCTTCACAATGCATCCGTCGATAAGCGCAAGGCCCTGTACAAGGGCGTGCAGAAGATAGGCGTTGTGCTGGACAGCCCGGCTCTGCGCGATTATGAAGTGCCTGCGTGGATATCTTCCTATTACCGCGAGAAGGGCCTGCAGATTGAGCCCGAGGCGGCTTCGCTGCTAGCCGAATCGGTGGGCACCGACCTTTCCACCATTGCGGTAGAAACCGATAAGCTGCTGAAGAATCTGCCCGAGGGCGCGCGTTCAGTATCTGTAGCAGATATTGAGAAGAATGTCGGTATCTCCCGACAGTTCAGCATTTTCGAGCTAACGAAAGAACTGTCTATGAGGAATGCGCCGCGGGCATTGAAGATTGCGGCCCACCTCGGCACCGCCGCCAAGTTCGCAATGCCCCAGGCGGTCAGTGCGCTGTATATGCATTTCTACCGTATCCTGAAATACGGCGCTCTTCTCTCGCGCGGCGGGGCCGTCTCCCCCGAAGACAAAGCCGCCGCCCTCGCCGGCGTCAACCCCTATTTCTACAGGGAATACGACACCGCCGTCCGCAACTATCCCCTCCCCAAAGCCATGGCCGTAATGTCGTTGTTGTGCGAATACGACTACCTCGGCAAAGGCGGCGACGGCGCCGCCACCACCCCCGGCGAGTTATTAGTCGAGCTCGTCGCCAAAATCCTTAACGCGTAGATAAGCCCCCCTGCCCGGGACTACCTCGTTTTTCTGACGGATTTTGGCGGAAAAGCCGTCAGTTTGACAAGACGTGCTTTTTTTTGTATATTCGCAATATGAAGAAACTCCTGATGATTGCGGCGGCAAGGGCGTCCCCGGGCCGGAACACCATTATTATATACGTCACGATACCGGAGAGTACTATCCCGATGCAAAGGAAGCGGTTGATGTGCTGCTAAAGGGTTGGTTCAGTGACGATCCCGCCTACACTTTGCAGTCGGTTTATGACTCAGATCCAAGATTTTGATTATATTTGCGTTTACGATTAAACCTATAAACCTATGTTTGGATTCAGAGCCGACGGGAAAAAGGTAAAGAACCTCGATCCCATCCAGAGGATGATGCCTCATATTATGACGACCCGCGCAGACGCGCAGAACTCAACGAGTTTCGACTGCCCCTGCGAACCGATAGACGCCTTTATCAAGAAGGAGGCAGAGAAAGGGGAAAAGTACAATTACATGCACATACTGATTGCCGCCATCGTTCGCGGCTCGGCATTGTACCCCCGTATCAACCGCTTCATCTGCCACGGCCGCATCTACAAGCGCAATTACATCCAGATTTCCTTCCTCGTAAAGAAAGTCCTCAGCCCCGATGCAGCCGACGCCACCATCAAGATCAACTTCACCGGCCACGAGTCGCTGCCCGAGATAAGGGACATGATCAACGAAGCCATCCAGAAAAATCTTACCCTCGACACCAATAACAATACGGACAAGATGGCTCGCGCATTCTCCCTGGTGCCGAATTTCATGATTGCCTTCCTGGTGGGTTCGCTCAAGTTCCTGGATATGCACGGCCTGCTGCCCAACGCGGTGCTCGACCTGCTGCCGTTCCACTGCACGGCCTTTGTTACCAACCTCAAGTCCATCAAGGGCCCGTCCATTTACCACCACGTGTACAATTTCGGCAACACCGGAATGTTTTTCGCGATGGGCAAGGAGTCGATGAAGCCCGTTGTGCGTAACGGCGAAATCGTTCCCGGCAAGATGCTGCCCATCCGTATCGTTACCGATGAACGCTTCTGCGACGGCTTCTACTTCGTGAACGCCTTCAGGAAACTAATGGACCTGCTGCAGCACCCTGAGCAGATGATGGAGCGCCTGGAGGAACTTCCGGCAGATACCATCGTGTTGCACGGTCTTAGCAAGAAAGAGAAAAAATAGCTATATTTGCGCTCACTTTCCGGGGCTGTTCTGGTTTTGACAGCATTGACGACGGAAGGTAAGCACGCCGGGAGTGGATGGTTGGCCCGTAATCCTCAGCTGTCGAACAATTAGTAGGCAACTACAACTTCGCATACGCTTGCTAATCTCCAAGAGATTGAGCATTAATCAGAGCCGCCAAGGCTGCGGCACTGACGTATATCCCTCCGGCTTTACGCCGCTTATGTCCGGACCAAGGGGTATCATTCAAAGCGGATGCTCGGAACCGACGCCTCTACGTTCCGCTAAGATTCAGAGGATAAGCTGCTGCCAAGGGCGTCTTCCCTCATGCTGCAGCCGACAACCAAAGGAAGAATAAGCGTGTAGAAAGCCTTTTGGCGCTTTGTTTGGACGCGGGTTCGACTCCCGCCAGCTCCACAAAAAAATAAACTCTGGCCGCAGCCAGAGTTTATTTTTTGCGGAGCCTGACACGTTACCCCACCCCCAAACCCCCGCCCTCGGGGCGGTGGCTTAGTCGCTTAGCTCCGGAGCGGAGTCGATTCCTGCGGAGCGGATGGCGGCTTCCTGCTACTTGATGACGCCCAGGGATTTGCCGACCTTGATGAAGGCGGCGATGGCTTTGTCGAGCTGGGGGCGGGTGTGGGCGGCAGAGAGTTGGACGCGGATGCGGGCCTGGCCCTTGGGGACGACCGGGTAGTAGAAGCCGGTGACGAAGATGCCTTCACTGGCCATCTCGGCGGCGAACTTCTGGCTCAAAGGCGCATCGTAGAGCATTACGGCGCAGATGGCTGACTGGGTGGGCTTGATGTCGAAGCCGGCGGCAAGCATCTTCTCGCGGAAGTAGGCCACGTTCTCCTGCTGGCGGTCGTGCAATTCGTCGCTCTCAGAAAGAATCTTGAAGGTCTCGATACCGGCGGCGCAGATCATCGGCGGCAGGGAGTTTGAGAACAGGTACGGCCTGGAGCGCTGGCGCAGCATATCGATGATCTCCTGACGGCCGGTGGTAAATCCGCCGACGGCGCCGCCGAAGCTCTTGCCTAGCGTGCCGGTGTGGATGTCGATGCGGCCGTACAGGTCGTACAGCTCCGCGACTCCCCTGCCGTGCTTGCCCACGACTCCGGCGCTGTGGCTCTCATCCACCATCACCAGAGCGTCGTACTTCTCGGCCAGATCGCAAATCTTGTCCATCGGGGCCACGTTGCCGTCCATCGAGAACACGCCGTCGGTGACGATGATGCGGAA
>DBYB01000002.1:0-1143 GCA_002309995.1 Bacteroidales bacterium UBA1197 | reverse complement strand
CGCACGCCGTCGATGATGGAGGCGTGGTTCAGGGCGTCGGAGATGATGGCGTCCTCGGCGGTGAGCAGAGGCTCGAAGACTCCCCCGTTGGCGTCGAAGCAGGCGGCGTACAGGATGGTATCGTCGGTATGGAAGTAGGCTGATATGGCCTCCTCGAGCTCGCGGTGGAGATCCTGCTTGCCGCAGATGAAGCGGACGCTGGACATACCGTAGCCGCGCTCGTCCATAGCCTTCTTGGCTGCCGCAATCAAGCGGGGATTGTCGGACAGGCCGAGGTAATTGTTGGCGCAGAAATTCAGGGCCTTGCTGCCGTCAGCCAGGGTGATTTCGGCCCCCTGGGGCGCGCAAATCGTGCGTTCGCGTTTGTAGAGACCGGCCTCGTCGATGGCCTTAAGCTCCTGCTGGAGATGCTGTTGGAATTTTCCGTACATAAATAATGTGGTATTATATAGATTCTCTTACAAATTTAATAAATTTGCCACACAATTAATAACACCGTATGAAGAATGTACTCGTTATAGGTTCCACCGGCCAGATAGGCTCGGAACTTACAATGAAACTCCGCAAAACCTACAGGCACGGCCGCATCGTCGCAGGATATATACCGGGCGCAGAGCCCACTGGCGAGCTCCTTGAGAGCGGCCCCGCAGAGGCGGCCAACGTCTGCAACGGCAAACAGATTGCAGACATCGTAGATAAATACGATATCGACACGATATACAATCTTGCGGCCCTGCTGTCCGCCACCGCCGAGCGCCTGCCGCTCAAAGCCTGGGACATCCAGATGAACGGCCTAATCAACGTACTCGAGGTCGCCCGCGAAAAGCACTGCGCAGTGTTCACTCCATCGTCGATAGGTTCCTTCGGCCCCGACACCCCGCGCGACAACACCCCCCAGGACACCATCCAGAGGCCTACCTCAATGTACGGCGTAACCAAGGTAGCCACCGAACTGCTGAGCGATTACTATTATCATAAATACGGCGTCGATACCCGTTCCGTGCGCTTCCCCGGCCTCATCTCCTACAAGACACTGCCCGGCGGAGGCACCACGGACTACGCGGTGGAGATTTATTACGCCGCAGTGAAGGGCGAGGAATTCGTATGCCCGCTCGCGCACGGCACCTATATGGATATGATGTA
>DBYB01000035.1:10320-24358 GCA_002309995.1 Bacteroidales bacterium UBA1197 | reverse complement strand
AGGGGCAAGCTACCTGCTGCCGCCGCCGCGGCCGCCGCCGGAGAAGCCGCCACCGCCGCCGCGGGACGAGTGGCCGCCGTAGCCGGAGGAAGAACGCGAGGAGGAAGACGACGTGTTGGAAGTATAAACATTGTGCGCCACCCTGTACGCGTCGTGTGTGCTCCTGGTCCAGTAGGAGACCATCAGGTTCATATCTGAAGGCTCAACGCCGAGGCTGCGGCTGTACTCGGCGAACTGGGCAGGATAGAGTTTGGACATACCTTCCTGAACCTTATCTGCAATGCCGAAGAGCTGGGCGTAAATGAGATATTGGCCCCAGAGGCCGGCCTCGGGCACCTCGCGCTCCTTGGAGAGGGTGAAGTCGGACAGATAGTTCTTGAATTCCAGCAGGTTGACGGCCTTCTTGCGCTGCTCCTCAGTGAGAGCATTGTATGCCGCCTCGCCGTCTTTCTTTACTAACTTCGGCCAGTTCTCGATGCTGGTGTAGTGCGTTGCCGCCCAACTCTTGAACTCGCCGGCTTCCAGTATCTTGTTGGAGCCTGCCGCCTCTATACACTTGGAGAACAGATGTTTCTCACATTCATCCTTATATGCCGGTGCTGTTTCCGGGAAGGCCAGGTTGTACTTGCCGTTTTCCGTCTTGATGGGCTTCACTACCCCCTCGGATATCCATTTAAGGAAGTACGCTCCCATTCCCCTTTCCGGGTGCTCGCTTGCGAAGACGAGGTTTTTGCCCTCGTGCAGCAGGTAGTAAGCCAACGGGAGATTGCCGTCGAACGGGGGCTGGCGGTACCAGCCGCGCGGCTTGGCGGAACCGAATATCTTGCGCTTCCACACAAGGCCGGTGATAAGCAGTACAATATCCCTCAGAATCAGATATATAACGAGCAGGATAATCAGTCCGGGAACGCCAATGAAGATGATTACGCCAATGATGGTCCAGAAGTCCCAGCCTGAGTCTTTCTTGTAGGAGCTTCCTTTGAAGGCCTTCTTCTGCATCTTTTCGAACTTGATATTCCTGGAACTCGTGGGATGGAAGAATTCCTTGTCGAAGCGCATCATCACGATGAGGCTGTCGTATTTGCCAAGAGGTTCGGTGCTCTCGAAGTAAATGGTTCCGTCTTCCATCAACTGCGACTCGCCTTCGCATCCGAATACCCAGAAACGCGTTTCCTCTTCCGTGAAAGGCTTGTCATCCAGCCTTATGAACCTGATAGATACGTGCTGAGGTGCCGCTACCAGTTCGGGATTGACGAACATAAAGTTGAATGCGTCGTAGTCTTTGAGCGACTGCACGAGGCCCAGCACCACGAAGCCGGCAGTCCATTGATGGTCGCCAAGGGTGCCAAGGCCCCAGCAGAGCTCCACTCCGTCGCTGCCCTTGTCGATGATGCCGCTGCGGCCGGCCTTCTCTTCGCGGGTGCGGTCGGAATCCCAGTCGCGCCCCTCGTCGATGAACTCCTCGCCGTTTTCTTCTACCTTAAGCCCCCTTACGCTGCCGCCCTTCCAGGCGGCGATGGGGATGTACCATTCGGTACCGCGGACCACATTTACGTCCCAGTCCTGAACGACATAAGCGTCTCCTTCGTCGTCTATATAGACCCGGAGGTCAATCGACCTGATCTCCTGGGCGCCAAGGCCCAAAGAGGACAGTAAGAAAAAAGCGAGAAAAATAAACCGTTTCATAGACGCAAAAATAATATTATATTTGTATGTTGACCAATAATTTTTTACTTTGAATATGGATTCCGGTAAAAAACCCCGTTACACAAGCCCGCAGATGTATGCGGACGAATTGTGCCTCGCCGCGCTTCTGGCCGCGAGCAACATTGAGACTATCGTCGATACCGGCGAAGAAATTCCCTGGAATTAAAAAATGCTGTGGCTATGAAAGTTAAGAATCTCTTTTACTTATTGCCGGCAGCGTTGCTCGCCGTAGCGTGTTCCGTGGAGGTTGAGATCGAAAAACCAATCACCAAAGACAACGGCAAGGTCTTTTATGCCAGCACGGAAAACAATTCCACAAAAGTGTGGAACTACAAGACAGAGGTTTACTGGTCCACCTATGACCGTATCGGTATATTCGACCATAGTACCACAAAGGTCCGTTACATTGCCCAGCCCCAAAGCGGAAGCACCTCAGCAACTTTCTACTACGACGACGAGAATTCTCTACCCGTAGGCGAACAGTTGCCGTATGCTTATGCCGTGTTCCCTTACACGAGCGACCTGGAAATAGATTCCAACGGTACGGTCTCCATGACCCTGCCGGACGTACAGACCTGTGACTGGCCGGGAGAGTTCTCCGGAGACTCCAATCCTATGATGGCGGTCTCGGAAAACAATGTTCTGCTCTTTCGGAATCTCTGCGGCTATCTTGTGTTCAAGTTCTACGGTACAAACATCTCCATCACTTCAATCAAGATTACCGCAACTGGCGGAGAAGCACTGTGGGGCCCTGCAACCGTGAATATGGACCTGGGCGGCGTCCCCGTCCTGAATATGGCCGGAGACAATACCTACGACACGATTACCCTCCAGTGTGAAGAGCCTCTGGAAATTGGCGACAGCAGCGACAATAGTACTGAGTTCTGGATTGCAATACCCCCGGTAACGCTGTCCCAGGGTTTCTCGATAACGATTAACGACAAAATGGGTGGCACCTTTACCGACGAACTCAAATCCTCCTGCACAGTCAAGAGGAACATCGTCACCAGAATGGCTCCGCTCGAGCTGGCAATGCAATACTCAGACATTAGAGAGGCTCTCAACAAGGTACTGCTGGCCATAGGTACCCCCTGCCAGTTTAACAATTCTCCTGATGACTGGGCTTGCCTGAGTTCGTTATTCAGCTACGATTTGGAAGGCTCAGACATCACGATACCATCGTCCAATTACAACTGGTTCAGCACGTGCCTCGGATACACCAGCCGTTTCAATAATACCCGCAGTATATACCTGCGTTATGAGTCCTTCATGAGACTGATAACATCCATCAATCAGGTTCTCTACTCGGTGAGTAGCAGCGAGTTGACGCCAATGCTTACCAGCCAGGTGGCGGAACTTCGTGCACTGAGGGCCTGGGCCTATCTGACGCTTGTACACGGATACCAGTATAACTACCAGCTTGATCCCAGCCTGCCCAGCCTCCCGATTATTACCGAAGAAACGGAAGATCCGGACAGCAAGCCACGCGCTTCGCTTTCAGACCTTTATGCCTTCATCATTCAGGATCTCGACTTCGCCGTAGCCAATCTCTACGGCAGTGTGCGCGAGTCCAAAATGGACATAGACTCTCAGGTTGCCAGAGGTATCCGGGCACGTGCATATCTGGATATGGGTGAATGGAACTATGCGTACACTGATGCCTGTGCTGCCGCAGAAGGATATGTTCCCGCCTCTATTGCTGAAGTATCCGCCCCCTCATTCTACGATATCAACGAGCATAACTGGCTCTGGGGATTCGATATGCCCGACGGATATCCGTATCAGGTTGCTAACAACACAGGATGTTATGCAACTTCCTCGAGCTGGCTGCGCTCCTTCTCAAACAACGGATACGCTGTCGCAGGGCAGATTTATTCTTGCATCAGCTCGCTCCTCTGGAGTAAAATTCCTTCTACTGATGTGCGCAAAGGCTGGTGGGTGGATGAAAACCTTCAGTCTCCTCTCCTCAACGGCCTGGTATGGCCCGGCTGCGATGATGTTGCAAACGCAAGCGATGGAGGAAAGACCGCATATCTCCCTTACACCAACGTTAAATTTGGCTGCAAGTCGATAGGCGTCGAGGAAAATGACGAGGATATGCCACTTATGCGAGTGGAAGAGATGCTGCTTATACAGGCGGAAGCCCTGGCCAGGATGGGAAATGAGGCCGGAGCCGTAAGTACACTGGAAGCCTTCGTGTGCACCTACCGCGACCCGTCCTACCGAGTAGAGGATGGCGGCCGCAGTCTGCTCGACGAAATATGGTATCAGCGCCGCATCGAACTCTGGGGCGAAGGCTTCGGCCTGCCGGACATCCTGCGCCTTGATAAACCTCTCGTGCGCTTCCATAGTTACGATCCGGGTAATTTCCCCACTGGCTTTAGTTTTAATATGGCTGCCGGAGACCCGTGGATGCTGATGCGCTTCCCTAACAGCGCCTTGAGTACCAATAGCGCTTTGGTAGACAACACAGGCGGCGGCCAGCCTGAACCCGGCCAGAATCCCGACCTTCTTGACGGAGTTACCGACTGATTTAAAACAGAATGAGTATGAAAAAGTTTTACAGCATATTCACCATTGCCGCAGCTGCTTTGTTGGCATTATCTTGCGATCAGGAAAAGAAGATCGAAGTGATGGTTACAGACAGTGCAAAGCCGTATTTCAACGCAACGATAGAAGCTCCCGCCGGAGAAACCAAAGTATATGCAAACGAGGATCTCCATCTGCGCTGGAACAGGCAGGACGAGATATCCGTTTTCGATCATCTTACGTATAACCGCAAATATATATTTACCGGTGATGATGGCGATTCGGACGGCAAGTTCGAACTTATTCCCGAGGGTACTTTCATTACGGGAGCCGAAATGCCTTATGTTTATGCGGTTTATCCATACCGTGAGAATCATTCCCTACAGCTCGGTGGAGGCCTTTATATCAATATTCCTCAGACTCAGGAATACGCGTGTGGTACTTTTAGTCACGACGCCAATATCATGATTTCCGTGACGGAAGACGACGATCTGTATTTCAAGAACCTGTGCGGGTATCTGATGTTCAAGATTTACGGAGAAGGACTCTCTATTTCTGCGATGGAGCTGAACTCCAGGGGCCGGCCCATTTCCGGAGATGTTCTCGTAAGCATGGAACCGGGGGGCGAGCCGACATTCAGCTGGATGACCGGCTCTACCGGGCTGTTGTTCCAGTGTCCTGTACCGGTCGAGCTTGGCAGCAGTGCCGCAGACGCCACTGAATTCTTGATGGTGGTTCCGCCTGTCGTAATGTCTGACGGCTTTACGCTTTATGTCTATCTTTCCGACGGCCGCACATTTATGCAGGAGTATAACGGAAGCCTGGAGATAACACGTAACCACCTTACCAGGATGGCTCCGTTCAAGGTTGATGTGCCACCTATGCAGTACTTCCTCAATCCTCAGACCGGAGAGAAGGCTGTTATCCACTGGACCCAGAGTTGGTGGGGCGAAACGGTAGACACATACCTCAAATACCTTGAGGAAGGCGGAGTGCGTACTTGCCTTACGGAGACGATTCCGGATTCGCACGCTGTAGAAGGCAATCCTTATACTGGTTACGGCTTCTGGGGACAGTGCGCAAGCGCGGGTATGGGAGAATGGACGCTCATATGGTACACCAACGCCCAAAACAACCTTGGATACGACCTTATCCAGCTTGATACAGACACAGGGTACTATAATTCCAAATATAACGCTGAAATATGGGCGTGCGACTATTACAGCTGGCGCTCTCGATTCTATGGCGAAGATTACACCCCTTGGGTGTATTATGCACAAGCCCAAGGCAATCCAGATGGGGACCATCCGTGCAGTTATTACGACGGAAACGGCGGCTTCTACCTTTTTGTCAACAATTATTATATGGGCGGAGTAGGCGGATGGTCTCCCGCTACATATGATACCATAGGTATTGCTGAAGGCTTCGACCGTTCGGAATAACGCATTATGCAGGATTTCTCTCAACTGGGACGCAGGGAGGCCATAAGGCTCCTGTTCGAAGGTTCGAAGTTCGAACCCTTCGGGGATTGCTCCTTCGTGCCTGGCGACGGCCGCAAAGCGGTGGCGGCAAGCCGCCTGATGCTGGAGGGCATAGACTTCGATCTGGTATACTTCCCACTCAAACATCTCGGATACAAGAGCGTGGTGTGCGTAACGGGGGAACTCTATGCCGCCCAGGCGGTGCCGGAAACCCTGGCCGTGCGCCTGGGGCTTTCTGCCAAGCTGGATTTCGAGCAGGTTAAAGAAGTCTGGAGTGGCATTCTTGCCGCAACTGAAGAGTTCGGATACAGCAAACTGTCGCTGGATCTGCAGCCATCCCAAACCGGTCTTACAATTTCCGTTAACGCCTGCGGGGCTGCGCCGCTCGAGCCTCTGGCCGCGCCTGCGAGCAAAGACCTGCTCTGCATCACCGGCCGCCCGGGCGCTGCGTACTTCGGCCTGCAGGTCCTGGAAAAGGGCAAAACGGCCGCGGATACGCAAAAGGAACTGGAGCGCTACCGTATGCTGGTTGCGGCCTATCTGCGGCCCGAATTGCCGGCCGCGCTGCCTGCCAAGTTGGCAGAATCGGGCATTACCCCTTCTGCGGCTTGCCTGGTTGACAGAGGCCTTGCCGATGCTCTGCTGAGGCTTACCGCCGCAACTGGCTTAGGCGCCAAGGTTTACGCCGACCGCATACCCTTCGAGAGCGGCAGCTTCGAGTTGGGTAAGTCGCTTGACATAGACCCCGTATCCGCTGCGATGAACGGCGGGGAAGACTTCTGCATACTATTTGCAGTACCTATTTCGCAGTACGAAGCGCTCAGGCACGACTTCCAGGCCTTCGATATAATCGGACACCTGGCGCAGGCCGACGTGGGGGCAGTACTTGTAACGCCAGACGGGCTGGAGCACCGAGTTTCAGCACCCGGATGGCCGACAGATGATAACTCTTAATTTTTACTGAAATATGAAAAAAATCGTTGTAATTCTCAGCGCCCTTGTGCTTTGCGCAAGCGCAGCAAACGCCCAGGACTGGCTTAATTCCTTCCTTAAGATCGCTACCGAAAAGGTTGGCGACGTGGTTGCCGGAAGCACCGTTGTTTCCTCTGCATTTGACATTAAAGGCGATTGGCAGTATCAGGGAGTCGCTATCGGCGCAAGCTCAGACGACATCCTCGCCAGCCTTGCAACATCCGCAGGTTCCGGCAGCATAGAGAAGAAGTGCGATGCCCTCCTGGCCAAGGCAGGCATCAAGCCCGGCGCAGCCGTTCTTTGCTTCAACAGCGACGGCTCCTTCACCCTCAAGGCCGGCAAGATCAATATCCCCGGCACCTGGACCAAGGAAGGCACCAAGCTCACGATCAACTTCGCAAAGCTCTTCACTCTCAAGCTCGTCGGTGAAATCAAGACCACCACGGCCGGCTGCAACCTCCTGTTCCCTGCCGACAAGTTCATCACCTTCATCCAGAACGTCCTCGATGCCGTGAACAAGACCGTCAACAGCTCCTACATCACCAGCATCCAGCAGACCCTCTCCCAGGTGAAGGGCGTCAAGCTCGGCTTCAAGCTGGCCAAGTAAGTATTTCTTTCGATAACAAGAATAAGGGGACTATCAGCCGTTCGGCTCTTAGTCCCCTTTCATATTTGAGCGCTAGTGCTCCCCAAGGTACATTCCGCTGGACCGTCAGGAGCAAAAACCCCGCAAAACTGCTCCTCAAGGTCCACCCTACTGCACCGTCAGGAGCACTACGGGTGCAGCCTGGCGAGTCTATCCGAGATGAGAAGGCGGTAAGCGTCCTTTAAATCATCAGGAAGGAAAGATAAACCAATAAGATCGTTCCAGGCTGGAGCGTGGGACGCCATATTGTCTATGATACGCTCTGCTACTGGCGCTGAAATCCCCGATTCTATCATTGCACTCAGAAAAGTATCGCGCCCAAAGCCGGTTTTCTCACCGCCGATAGAGAAAGCCATAGCCATTTCCTCTGTATCTTCAGTATCAGCAAGGAGAACAGCCAGTAGATCGTATGCAGGAGCAAGGGTGTACACCCTGTTCCCGGTATCAAGAAGCGAGAAGTTCTTGCAATGCATATCTGAATTCCCGGTAATCCAGCTAAATAGGACAACCTCCCAGAATCGCTGAACATCCAGCATTGGCGCGGATGAATACTTCTTGATTGTTTCTGCAAGTTGCGGATATGTTCCGAAGTATTTATGCTCTGTCAATCTGTTGGAGAGTTGGCAAAGGTCAAGCATCGATACTTTATTCCCTTCAGCGTCACGATCCATTCGCTTTGTGATGTAGCCTATCTCGCCATCAGCAAGGTGGATGAGAGAATGAGGAGCGGTGCGGATGCCGGCCGCATCTGCCATCTTCATAGTAAGGTCTTCCAATTCCGGCAGGCAGCGATATTTGGAACTCTGCGGCTTAAAAATATACTTGCCCCACAAACCTACAATAGTAAACCTGACCGGCTCGTTCTTCCCTCCCCGATCTACATCGAGAGACATCTTTGCCTGCACTCCTGTAACGGATGCGCTGGTTCGGATAACCTGGCTGGCAAGATCAGACATATTATCTCTCGTATAAGGCATTAGCGGTGCTTTACTCACCCCAAACACCTTGCGTGCACAGGACGGATGGAAATCCACTTGGCCGGGTTCCAGTTCCTGGTAACAATACAAACACTTACTCATCGCCCATCTGTTTTACGCTGATATCTCCGATGCAGTCCTTACAGCAGGCCAGAAGCAGGCCCATTCTGTCTCGCGGGTCTATTTTCCATGATTTGGACGCGATATCCAGCAGCCAACCCTCAGGGATAAGGCCGTCAAAGACAGGGAACATCATTTCTTTCAAATAGGGGTCGTTTGTCAGAGGCATAGTTGGACTAAGCGGCAGAGCATCAGACTTCGCGAGGTATGCGGCGTCGTAGGCAAAATGGAAGCCTTCTTCATCTTCCGTCAAAATGCCGCAGAAGATGTCCTTTACATAAATAGCAGCCTGTCTCATTACTCGTCATTTTTAACCGGTCCCAGCGCCTCTCCGAAGAGGGCGAGGACATCATTAACCTTGTCCATTCTAAGGGTTTGTTTGCCCTGTTCCAGGTCTCTTATAAAACGAAGTCCGACTCCGGCACGCATCGCCGTCTCGACTTGCGAAAGCCCGTACTTCTTACGCTTTTCCTTAATATGTGCAGATAACGACACCATAAATATACCTTTTCGGGTACAAATATATTGTTTTTATTTGATTATATAACCTTTCGGGTATACAACAAAAGCAAAATAATACAGTTCCTGGGGGTACACAGATAACTAATAGCCTTAAGCGGTGGCAGCAGGTAGCTTGCCCCGCTACCCGTTATGGAACAAAAACGTCCCGGCGGAATTCCGTCGGGACGTTTTCATGTATGCCGTAGCGGCAAAGATTACTTCTTGCCGAGCTTGCGGGTGCTGTCGTACATGATGGGGGTACCGATCATGATGGAAGCGTAAGTTCCCACGAGGATACCGAGGCACAGGGCGACGGACAGACCGCGGATGCTCTCACCACCGAAGATTGCGATAGCAAGCATAGGGAGGAGGGTGGATACCGAGGTGTTGACCGTACGGGTGAGGGTCTGGTTGAGGGACTTGTTCACCATATCCTTGAAGTCGTCGTTCGGATGCAGGCCGAGGTTCTCACGGATACGGTCGAAGATAACCACGTTATCGTTGATTGCGTAACCGATGATGGTCAGGATGGCCGCGATGAACGTCTGGTCGACATCCAGGTTGAACGGCAGGATTCCGCTGAACAGCGAGAAGAAACCGATCAGGATGATTGCGGTATGTGCCAGGGAGACCACGCCGCCGAGACCCCAGTTCCAGCCCTTGAAACGCCAGGCGATGTAGGCGAAGATGATGAGGAGGGCGAGGAGCACGGAGATGATTGCGGAACGCTTGATGTCGCTTGCGATGGATGCACCAACCTTGTCGGAGGAGATGATACCGTTGGGGTTCTCCAGGGTGGAGGTGAAGTCGCTCAGCTGAACATCCTCAGAGTAGAAGCCCTTGAGGGACTCGTAGAGCATACCTTCGATCTCGGTATCGACTGCGGAAGACTCGTCCTTTACCTTGTAGGAAGTGGTGATCTTCATCTGGGAATCGCCACCGAACTGTTTGACCTCCACGGAAGACTCAGGGTCTGCAGCGTTGAAGGTAGCGTTCACTGCGGAACGGACTGCCTCAGCGGTAACAGGCTGGTCGAAACGCACCACGTAGGTACGGCCGCCGGTGAAATCTACACCGTAGGTGAAGCCCTTGGTGAAGATGGAGCCGAGGGAGATGACGATCAGGGCGCCGGAGATGATGTAAGACCACTTGCGGCCCTTGATGAAGTCCACGTTGGTGTTCTTCAGGAAGTTCTTGGACCAGTTCCACTCGAAGGTAACGTTCTTGCCCTTGTTCACGCGGTCGTCGATGATGAGACGGGTGATGAAGATGGAGGTAAGGACGGAAGTTACGATACCGATGATGAGGGTGGTAGCGAAGCCCTTGATGGGGCCGGAACCGAAGAAGAACAGCACCAGACCGGTGAGGAGGGTGGTTACCTGACCGTCGATAATGGCGGAGTAAGCGTTGGCGTAACCATCGTGAACGGCCTTTCCAAGACCCTTGCCGGCCTTGAGCTCTTCCTTGATACGCTCATAGATAATAACGTTGGCGTCCACTGCCATACCCAGGGTCAACACCAGACCGGCGATACCGGGCAGGGTGAGGACGGCGCCGAATGAGGCGAGGGTACCGAAGAGCAGAAGCACGTTGGTAAGCAGTGCGGTGTCGGCCACGAGACCGGCTCCCCTGTAGAAGAGGATCATATAGAGCAGCACCAGGATGAACGCGATGATGAAGGAGATGAGACCGGACCTGATGGACTCGGCACCCAGTGAAGGACCTACGACCTGCTCCTGAACGATGGTGGCAGGGGCGGGGAGCTTACCGGACTTGAGAACGTTGGTAAGGTCGGTGGCTTCCTCCATGGTGAAGTTGCCGCTGATCTCGGAAGAACCGCCGGAAATCTCGCTGTTGACGGTAGGATAGGAATATACGGTACCGTCGAGCACGATGGCGATCTGCTTGCCGATGTTGTCCTTGGTGAGGCGGGCCCAAATGTTGGCACCCTCGGCGTTCATGGTCATGGATACGGTAGGGTTGCCGCCGCGGCGGTCGTTGGTGGTAACGCGGGCGTCGGTCACCACACCACCGTCGAGAGGAGCCTTGCCGTCACGGCTGGAGGACTTGATGGCGATGAGTTCGAAGATGTTGTCGGCTCCCACGTACTCCGAAGGCTTCACGCTCCACATCGGGCGGAATTCGGCAGGGAAGAGCTCGGCAACCTCGGGCATACGGAGGTACCTGCCAACAGTTGCGGTATCTGCAGCAGCAGCATAACCGATGCAGGCGTTGCCCCTGAAGTTGGTAGGCTGAAGGATGGAGAACAGGGGATTGGCCTTCTCTGCGGAAAGTTCTTCCTCGGTGCCTTCAACCTCAGCTGCGGCGTACTGTGCCAGCAGGGCGTTGGCCTCCTGCAGGTAGGGAGTGATCTCGGTGGCGTCGAACGTTGTCCAGAACTCGAGGGAAGCGGTTCCCTGGAGGAGTTTACGAACACGCTCAGGCTCCTTTACACCAGGGAGCTCCACGAGGATACGGCCGGTGTTGCCGATCTTCTGGATGGAGGGCTGGGTTACGCCGAAACGGTCGATACGGTTGCGCAGAACGTTGAAGGAGTTGGAGATAGCGCTCTCGGCCTCCTCGCGTACCACGGAGATGACCTGCTCGTCGGTGGACTCGGGCTTGATGCGCTCGCGCATCTCGTAGGTGCCGAACAGCTGGGCAAGCCTCTGGCCTCCGGTGATGGTCTTCCACTCCTCTGCGAAGAGGGTGATGAAGTCACTCTGGGAGTTAACCATACGGACCTTCGCCTGGGCGATGGCCTGGTTGAACTCAGGGCTCTGGTTATTGCCGGAGAGGGCGCGAACGAGATCCTCGAGCTGAACCTGCAGCATGACGTTCATACCGCCCTTGAGGTCCAGACCAAGGTTGATCTCCTTAGCCTTTACGTCCTTGAATGTGTAGCCGAAATAAACCTTCTGGGAAGAAATGGAATCTGTGTACCTTTTTTCTTCGTTTTTCTTCAGTGAATCAAGTACATAAGCTTGATTCTCAGCAGCTATCCTGCCAAATTCAGCGGTCTCGCTGAAAGCAAGGGCACGGGCCTCTGCAGCCTTTACAGCCTTCTTCTCCTGAATGCTGGTTACAACGGTGAAGGAAAGCTGCCAAAGGCAAGCCAGTGCGAGCAGAATCGCTACAAGTCTGATTGCTCCTTTGCTTTGCATACTATGTTTATATTAATATAATTGTCAAAAATAGCTTGCAAAGATAGCACTTTTATTGGAACAATCTAAACTTTGAGGAATATTTTCTTCTTATACAGGAAATACAGGAACAACCAGACCAGCGCAAGATAGCCGCATTGCCAGACTACTTTGGCCCAAAGCGGGTCCATCAGGCCGCACAGCCCCTCCAGGAAGAAATTGGTTGCGAACTTGAAATCTATGACGCGCGGCGCCATGAAAACGGTTATGGAATTCATTCCGATAACGGTGAACGGCAGTATCCATTTGCGCCAGCCGCGCACGTCCACAATCCAGTAGAACAGTGCGAAAAGAGCCAGCGAATATGCGCCGGTCACCAGCACGAAGCTGCTGGTCCACAGTTTCTTATTGATGGGGAACCATTGTGCCCACACCAGGCCAAGCGCAAGCAGGACGGCCGCTGCAACTGCCATACTCAATACTTTGCGTCCCTCGCTCACATCCTTGCGCCGCACCCACTCGCCGGCGAACATACCAAGCATTGCCGTAACGACCGCAGGAAGCGTGCTCAGTGTACCTTCGGGGTCGAATATCCCGCCCGTGCCCTTGTAAAGGTGCCCCGGGAAGAGGCAGCGGTCAACGTAACCGACGATATTACCCTCCAGCGTAAGCGGGCCGGCTCCGGGAGGCGCGTCGGGCGCCGTCACGAATCCCACCAGCAGCCAGTAGCCGACGAGCAGAACAATCGCGATAACCACCCGCACCGCGGGCTTGAAGTGGATATACAGGATGGAGGCGAGCATACCCGCCATACCGATGCGCGCAAGCACGCTCCAGTAGCGCAGGCCTGCGAAACCGGTCTTTAGCACACCGTTGCAGATAAGGCCGAACAGTATGAGTATCAGCGCCCTGCGTATTATCTTCCAGTAGGTCTTGAGAAGCGGAACGCCCTTCTCCTGCTGCTTGGCAAAAGAAAAAGGGAACGATATTCCCGCGATGAAAATGAACAGCGGGAAAATAGTGTCGTGATGCGTAAGACCGTTCCACTCCGGATGGAACTGCTGGTGGTAAATCCACCAGTCAGTACCTCCGGGTATCAGGCGGCACACCGCGATAATCAGGGTGGAGAACCCCATTATGAACAGCATATCGAAGCCCCTCAGCGTGTCGAGGCTGGCCAGGCGCTTGTTCAACTCGGGTGCCTTGGAACTCATAACAGGTCGCCCCCGCTACAGGTTGCGGAGAAGGTTGTTGAGGTTGACGCGCTTGTCAATCAGGGCGCGGAGCTCGGAAATGGGAACGCGCTCCTGGCTCATCGTGTCGCGCTCGCGCACCGTCACGCAGCCGTCCTCGAGGGACTGATGGTCCACGGTGATGCAGAACGGGGTGCCGATGGCATCCTGCCTGCGGTAGCGCTTGCCGATGGAGTCCTTTTCCTCGTACTGGCAGTTGAAGTCGTACTTCAGGTCGTCCATGACCTTCTGCGCCAGCTCGGGCAGTCCGTCTTTCTTCACCAGCGGCAGCACGGCGGCCTTCACAGGTGCCAGAGGAGCGGGAATCGACATAACCACGCGGGTCTCGCCGTTCTCCAGCTTCTCCTCCTTGAGCGAATGGCTCAGCACTGCGAGCACCATACGGTCGACGCCGATGGAGGTCTCGACCACGTACGGGGTGTATGCGGCGCCCTCTTCGGGGTCGAAGTACTCGATCTTGCGGCCGGAGTACTGCTGATGCCTTCCGAGGTCCCAGTTGGTGCGGCTGTGAATGCCTTCCAGTTCCTTGAAACCGAAGGGGAAGTTGAATTCGATGTCGGTGGCGGCGTTGGCATANNGCCAGCTTCTCGTGGTCGTGGAAGCGATAGTTCTCTGCTCCCATACCGATGTTCACGTGCCACTTCATACGCTGCTCCTTCCACTTGCGGAACCACTCCAGTTCGGTGCCCGGCTTGATGAAGAACTGCAT
>DBYB01000035.1:561-10239 GCA_002309995.1 Bacteroidales bacterium UBA1197 | reverse complement strand
TGGGCGATACCGAAGGGAATCTTCATACGGCCGGTCTTCTGCACGTTAAGATAGTTGACGAAGATGCCCTGGGCGGTCTCGGGACGCAGGTAGATGGTGTTGGCGCCCTCGGCGGTGGAGCCCATGGAGGTGCTGAACATCAGGTTGAACTGNNACGTCGGTCCAGTTGCAGGTGCCGGAAATCGGGCACACGATGCCGCAGTCAACGATGATCTGCTTGTACTCGGCCAGGTCGTTGGCGTCTTCCGCCTTCTTGTAACGGTTGTGAACCTCGTCGTACTTGGCCTGCTCGCGAAGCACGTTGGGGTTGGTGGCGCGGAACTGGGCCTCGTCGAATGCCTCGCCGAAGCGCTTGCGGCCCTTCTCCACTTCCTTGTTTACCTTCTCCTCAATCTTGGCGAGATAATCCTCGATGAGGACGTCTGCGCGGTACCTCTTCTTGGAGTCCTTGTTGTCGATAAGGGGGTCGTTGAATGCGCCCACGTGGCCGGAGGCCTCCCAGATGCGGGGATGCATAAAGATGCAGGAATCGATGCCTACGATGTTCTCGTTGAGCCTCGTCATGGCGTTCCACCAGTACTGCTTTATGTTGTTCTTCAGCTCTACGCCCATCTGGCCGTAGTCGTACACGGCTGCGAGGCCGTCGTAGATTTCGCTGGAAGGGAAAATGAATCCGTACTCTTTGCAATGTGCTACAAGCACCTTGAATAATTCGTCCTGTGTCATATCGTATAACGGTTTGAATCTTTGAGCAATCCAATAATTTCAACGTTCAGCGCGGATGCGGCCTGCAACTGTTCGGCGCAGAAGTGCATACGGTAGCGCCAGTGGTGGTTGGGGTCGGCCGGCTGGTTGATGCGCTCGTTCTCGTAGTCGGCGCGGCGGAGGTTCCTGTCCAGCGCCACCCAGTCCTGCAGGGGGAAGATGGCCAGCATAGGGGCCGCTTCCAGATGTCTCCAGAGGGCGCGGCGCACCTCCCACGGCTCCATATCGGCGCCGGTCTTCTCTGCGTGCTGCATACGGAGGGTGGCCATATCGTGCGACGAAGTGGCGCAGACGGCCATATACGGCCACGCACGCCCCTTATCGACGCCTTCCATCTCCAGGGACAGTATGGTCTCGTGCTCCATCACTCCGGCTACGCAGTCGGGCACCATACCGAGGTCCTCGCCGCAGGCCAGCATACCGGTGGCATCCAGCAGTTCGGGGAGCTTGCGCTCGGCGTTGTGGCGCCACATACTGTCGTTGCGATGGAAGAAAAAGTCGTTGTAGAGAGCTCCGAAGCGCTCCTGCTGGTCCTTGGGCAGCTTGGCCGACTCAGGCAGCACGCGGGGCTGCACGCAACCGGGGTTACGCGGGTCGGGCAGGAAGAGCCCTTCGAGCGGCAGGCCCATTGCGCGGATTTCGTCTTCCGGATAGGGAATCGCGGGGTTGAAGTGGCCCATCGAGCCGCCGCTGTATTCCGCAGGAATCTCCCATATGCGGAAGAATCCCAGTATATGGTCGATGCGGAACGCGTCGAAGTACTCGCTCATCTTGCGCAGGCGGGCCTTCCACCAGGCGTAACCGTCTTTGGCCATCTCCTCCCAGTTGTAGGTGGGGAAGCCCCAGTTCTGGCCCTCAGCGCTGAAGAAATCCGGCGGAGCGCCGGCGCTCGAGTCGAGGTTGAAGAGCTGCGGGTGGAAGTAGGCGTCGGCGCTGTCGGCACTTACGCCGATGGGCAGGTCGCCCTTGAAGTGCACGCCCTTGCTGCGGGCGTACTTTACCTCGTCGGCGAACTGCTTGTCCAGGTGCCACTGTATCCAGCGCCAATAGTCGGCCTCGTTGCCGTCGCGCGTGGCGCAGAAGTCGGCGTATTCGTCGAGCCAGTAGGCGTTTGCCTTGACGAAACGCCTGTAGGCAGCGGTCTTGAGGTCGGCGGCGCCGTGGTCTTCCCAGGCCTTGCGCACCAGCGCCATCTTCTTCTTGAACACCTTGGGATAGTCGAGTTCCGGCAGGTCGTTCAGTTCCTTCTGGGCGCGTTTGAATGCGGCGTCTTCCTTGACTCCCAGTTCCTGCAGGCGCAGGTAGAGGGGGTGCAGGGCGAAGGATGAGATGGGGCTATAGGGGTAGGAATCCTTCCACTGACCCTTGCGGGTGGTATCGCTTACCGGCAGCAGCTGGATGATGCACTGGCCGGTGGCCGCAGCCCAGTCGGTGAGGGCGTGCAGGTCGCGGAAGTCGCCGATGCCGAAATCGTCCTTGCTGCGGAGCGAGAACACCGGCACAGCGGTGCCTGCGCCACGGAAGCCGGGCCGGTCGAACAACTCCACGGTGTGCTTGCGCACGAAGGGACATCCTTCGTAGGGGCAGTCGTTCCACTTGTCTTCGATGAGAGCGGCGGGGGAGGCGCTGTGGTGCGACCATTCGCTGCGGGCGATGACGCCGTCCTTCATTACGACGTACCAGTAGTCTTTAAGGGCTGCTGCTGAAACGTTTACGGTCGCGGTCCAGTCTGCGCCCTCGTTCCAGGTCATTGGGTGTTTGGTATCCTGCAGCACGACGCAGAGGCTCTCGCCCCATTGCGTCCTGTAGTTTATGCGGAATGTGGCTTTCACTATAGTTTGTAGTAGCTTCCGAGTATCGCCGCGAACCAGCTGGCGGGCAGAATTGCCTTGAGGATTACGCTGAGGCGCTGCTCGAGAGTGGAAATTATGTAGCTGTATTTGGGATTCCTGGCCTTGACTATCTTGCTGATCTTGCCGGCCAGGTATTCGGGCTTGAGGCCGGAGGTCTCGTCGTGCTCGATGCTGGCGAGGGACTTGGCGTAGGTCGTGTAAACTTCGTATGCCTTGGGGTCGGCCACGCTCTTGCGCTGTGCTGTGAAGGCCGTGGCGAAGTCGCCGGGCTCAATCACCACCACCTTGATGCCGAAGGCCTTGGTCTCCAGACGAAGGGCCTCGCAGTAACCCTCGATGGCGAATTTGCTTGCGGAGTAGAGTCCCTGGAAGGGAAGGCCCATAAGGCCGCCGATGGAGCTGAAGCAGATAATCTTTCCGCCGCCCTGTTCGCGCATTGCAGGCACCACCCAGTGCAGGAAGCGCACCATACCCATCCAGTTCACGTCCATCTGGCGCTGAGCGTCCTCCAGCGAGGAGAATTCCAGCGGGCCGCCGATACCCATTCCGGCGTTGTTGATGAACACGTCGATGCGTCCTTCGGCGTCGAGCACCTGCTTGACGGCGGCTTCGCAGTCTTCTTCCTTCTGGGAGTCGGCCTTGATGTAGGTTACGCCGGGGATGAATTCCGTGGCGCGGCGGTGGGTGCCATAGACTTTGTGTCCGTCGGCACACAGGCGTTCCGCCATTGCCTTACCAAAGCCGGAGGTGATACCTGTGATGAGGATTATCATATGATTTCGAGCGATTTGAATATCTTGGTGAGTTTCTCCACCGCCTCATCGACCTGCTCAATGCTGTGGGTTGCCATAAGGGCGAAGCGGATAAGCACGTCTTTCTCGGGCACTGCCGGAGCGATGACGGGGGTGATGAACACGCCCTGCTCGTAGGCCAGCTTGACTATGGTCATGGCCTTGAAGGTGTCGCGCACGAAGAGCGGGATGATGGGGGACTGGGTGTGACCGGTGTCGAAGCCGTTGGCCTTGAAGGCCTCCTGGGCGTGGCGGGTGACCTCCCAGAGGTGCTCGCGGCGCTCGGGCTCTTCAATCATGATATCCAGGGCCTTGCTGGCTGCGGCAACGGATGCCGGAGTCATTGAGGCGCTGAAGATGAGGGTGCGGGAGTTGTGCTTGAGATACTCGATGACGGTGCGGTCGCCGGCGATGAAGCCGCCCAGTGAGCCGAAGCTCTTGGAGAAGGTGCCCATGATGAGGTCCACCTTGTCGGTGAGGCCGAAGTGGCTGGCTGTGCCGGAGCCGTTCTCGCCCACCACGCCGAGGCCGTGGGCGTCGTCTATCATCAGCGAGGCGTTGTACTTCTCGCAGAGTTCGACGAGCTGGGGAACGGGGGCGAGGTCGCCTTCCATTGAGTAAACGCCGTCCACCACGATGAGCTTGTTGGCGTTGCGGGGGGTGAGCCAGAGTTTCTTCTCAAGATCGGCCATGTCGTTGTGGCGGAACTTGCGTACTTCGCTGAAGCTCAGGCGGCTGCCGTCGATGATGCAGGCGTGGTCGAGAGCGTCGAGGAAGATGAATCCGCCGCGGAATCCGAGGCAGCCCACGACTCCCAGGTTCACCTGGAATCCGGTGCTGTAGGTTACAGCCTCTTCCTTGCCGACGAACTTGGCGAGTTTGGCTTCAAGTTCTTCGTGAAGGTCAAGGGTTCCGTTGAGGAAACGGCTGCCGGAGCAGCTGGTGCCGTATTTCTTTACGGCTGCGATGGCGGCTTCCTTGAGCCTGGGGTCGTCGGAGAGTCCGAGATATGAATTGGAGCCGAACATCAGCACTTTGCTGCCGTCGGCCATGGTTACGAGGGGATCCTGGCCGGAGGAGATAGGGCGGTAGTAAGGATAGATGCCCTTGGCTTTGACTTCCTCTGCAAGGGTGTACTTGGCGCAGGTTTTAGTTAACAGGTTGTCCATAACAGGATTCGTTTCTTTTTACTTTAACTCGCAAATATAGATATTTTTCGTTAAAGATTCACTATATTTGGGGCTATGGAAAACTCTCAAATCATCGAACTCATCAAGCGGGAAGTGGTTCCTGCTGTGGGATGTACTGAGCCGGCCGCGGTGGCTCTCTGTGTCGCTTATGCCGTTGAAGCTCTCGGCTGCCGGCCGGAGAACGTGGACGTGCGCCTCAGCGCCAATGTGCTCAAGAATGCTATGGGCGTGGGAATTCCCGGCACAGGTATGACGGGCCTGCCGATCGCAGTAGCCCTCGGCGTGCTGGTCGGCAAGAGTTCGTATGGGCTGGAGGTTTTCAAGGATTGCAATCCTGCGGCTCTGGCGGAGGCAAAACGCTTCATCGCCGAAAAGCGCATCAGCATAGGTCTGACCACCGAAAGCGACGAGATGCTTTACATCGACGTGCGTTGCAGCGCCGGCGGGCAGGAGTCAAGGGCCATCATCGCCCGGGAGCATACCAGGCTCCTGTATCAGGAGGGCCCCTGCGTGCCTCTGACCGACCTGCGCGGTTCGCTTGAGGCAAGCGCGGAGGAGGAGCAACAGGAAGAACTGACCCTGCGGCGTGTGTACGAATTCGCAACCACCGTTCCGCTGGAAGACATCGAGTTCATAAACGAGGCCCGCAAGCTCAACGAGGCCGCTTCCGAGGCGGCGATGGAGGGCAATTATGGCCACGAACTGGGCAAGACGCTCACCAGGCCTATGGGCAAGGGCATCTTCGGCGACACGATATTCAGCCACATTCTCAGCGCCACCTCCAATGCGTGCGACGCCCGAATGGCCGGGGCGATGATTCCCGTAATGAGCAATTCCGGCAGCGGCAACCAGGGAATCGCCGCTACTATGCCGGTGGTGGTGTTCGCCCGGGAGAACCACAATACCGATGAGGAGCTCACCAGGGCCCTTGTGCTCAGTCATTTAACAGCAATCTACATCAAGCAGAGCCTGGGGCGTCTGAGCGCCCTCTGCGGCTGCGTGGTGGCATCTACCGGCAGCAGCTGCGGCATCACTTACCTGATGGGAGGCGGCTACGAGCAGGTCGCAATGAGCGTTAAGAATATGATCGCTAACCTGGCTGGTATGGTGTGCGACGGAGCCAAACCCAGCTGCGCGCTCAAGGTGAGCAGCGGCGTATCAACGGCCGTGCTCAGCGCTATGCTGGCGGTGCAGAACCACTCGGTTTCCTGTTACGAGGGGCTTATAGAGGATGATGTGGACCGTTGCATCCACAACATGACCCGCCTCGGGTCTGTGGGCATGCGCGAGACCGATAAGATGGTGCTCGACATCATGACCCACAAGAAGTAGCTTACTGTACTGTTATTTCGAGAGTTACAGTCTGGGTACCACCGAGTGCGAAGGTAAGGACGGCCTCTATCACGTGCTGTCCGGCAGTCAGGACTACGGATTCGCCCGTTACAGGCTCATCGTCGTAATACCAAGCGGTAGAAACCACGGCACGGGCTTCGGATTCCTCGATAGCCAGCGTGAAGATGTCGCCTGCATTGTAAACTCCGTTGCCGGGGTTGGCTATCACGTTGTATGCGAGTTCTTCAGAGGGAACGGTGACGGTAAAGCTCACCTGGTCGTTGGAGTAACTGATGTTGGACAGAGTAATGTCTGAATCAACGCCGTTCCAGCTCTTTGCAGTATAGGAAGTCACTTTGGAAGTGCCGGGGAAGGGCAGATATCCGGCTTTGTTCCAGTCGAAATAATAGCCATAGCCCGAATAATACTTGTATCCGTACATCAGGTTGGACTGGTCGTCGGCAGGGATGACGTAGCAGCAGGGATGTTTGCCGTTCTCGTTGATGGCATTGGTCTGCTGCCAGTTGGCCCACAGGTTGTAGGCGGAGGTGCTGCCGGAGCCGTAATTCACGGAGCGGCTGGACTTGTCTATATGGGTCACAATCAGGCCGTTTGCAGACAAACCATAATCCCAGCCGTTCGAGCCGCGGCATTCGTAAACGAAGTACTCGCCATCCTGGTCTGTATAGGTCTTGTAGGCAATATTGTCGTCCACGGTACCCAGCACGATGTTGCCGGAGGTGGTGAATTCCTTAAACGCATCTTCCGTAATCCATCCGAGCAGAATCCTTTCTTCAACAGTGAAGTAAGGAGGGGTGTGTCCGTCGTTATTGTAAGCACCGCTGTCCATCGTGGAATAATCGAACATTGCAGCAGCCTGTCCGTTGGTCTCGTAGTCGGTGTCGTAGAAGTCGGGCAGGCCCATTGCGTGGCCGAATTCGTGGCAGGCGGTACCGATTGCGCACATATTGTTGGAGGTGCCGTCAATCTCGTTGGAGCAGGCGTAGCTGTCTATCTTCTTGCCTCCGAGGGTCAGGTTGATTCCTGCGCTCGAAAGTTCCCACTGGTGGGGCCAGATTGTATCATCAGAACCTCCGTCCGCTTCGCCCTGGCCGGCGTAATACATAAACACAAGATCTACGTCGCCGTCGTTGTCGTTGTCGTACAGGGAGAAATCGATCTGGTCGGCCAGACCCGTGCAGCCTTGCGCTACGGCTTCTTCAGCATGCATATCGTTGCCCTGGCTGTCGTTCTTGCCGTAGTAAGACATCGTGTTCTCCAGCTTGATGGGGCCGTAAACGTCGAAGAGAGGCTCAAAATAACCGTGCGAGTTGTCGTAGTAGAAGTCGCGGGCCGAACCCGTACCTCCGTTGACGCTGTACCCTTGCTGGTTCAGCATGTTGTGGAAGTCCTGGTTGGCAGTTTCGCTTGCGAACGACTTGTCGCTGAATTCCACCAGGATAACCAGGAAGTGCTTCTGGCCCACGGCGACGTGCCCGGAGGCCTTACGTGCGGTGTTGCGGGCTGCGCGCCTTGCCCTGGCGGCGTTGCGGCGGGCGCTCATTTTCGATGTGTCGGCAGGGCGGTAGAAGCCGTTCTCGTCCATCTCGACGACCTTGCCTGAGGCGTCAGTCGTCCAGTGGAAGAACTCGTCACCGTGCTTCTGAATGGTGATTACGGTGCCGTCTGGCTGGGTGTATTTGAATGTTCCGCGCTTTGCGGGAATTGCGGATGCTGCACCGCAAAGCAGGATGGAAAGCAGTATAACCGATATCTTTTTCATAGTTCCTTACTTTTTGATGATGAATCCGTTACCCTTGTCGTCGGCCAGCCATACCACGGGGCCGTTCTCCTTCACCAGTTTAACGGGGTAGGTCTTGCTGTTGATAACCGTAGATTTGCCTTTCTTCCAGGAGACGGTTATGGTGGCGATGTCGCCTTTCACCAGGCTCCTCTTGTAGCCGGTGATTTCCAGCTGTTCCTTGTTCTCAGGATTCAGGATTACGAAAGTCTGAACACCGTCTGAGGCATACTGGCGGCTGTACTGGTCAGTTCCTGCGGTGTATTTCCTGGTAGAGGAGGATCCCTGGTACATACCGAAGAGGCTTTCAGTGCAGAGAGGATTCTCCGCCACGGGACCGGCCTGACCTGCTCCGCCCTTGCGGTAAATCTTCAGGGGGCCGTCCACGCTGGTGTTGTCGCCGTAGCAGCTGAAGCGCGGGTTGGTCTTGTTGTACATCATCCTGTAGTATGCTCCGGACTTGGCGTGGACGGTCGCGGTACCGTCGTTGTCGATGCTGATAGTCCAGCTGGATGATGCGGTGATGGCGGCGTTGACTCCTAGGGAGTTCTTCTTCATAGTTGTGCTAAGATAGCCGTCAGAAGCTAGCAGGGCCCAGGTGCCTTCAGTGCTACCGTTTTCCAGGGTAAGGATTTCAGCGCTTCCTGCATCGGTGATTACGCCGTTGCTGACGGAAATTGCCACGGGAAAGCGGAACGGAGTTTGGCCGGTGCTTAGTGAGCCAAGGGCATATTTGCTATCGTCATTGGTGATGATAATCTCATCGCCCACCTGGAACACGGTGTCGTTTGTGACCAGTTCGAATTTATCGGAAGCGGGGGCAGTGGCAGTGATGCCCTCCATATTCACGGAGAATACCGCAATGCGGCCGGCTTGGAACGAGCGGCCCTGTGCGAAGTCAACCTCTTTCACCAGGGCTCCCTGGTCGGTATAGACGGTGAATACTGCAATCTCGCCGGAGAGGTCAACAGGAGCGCAAGCAAACCAGATGTCGGAGGTGCGGCTCGTGTTGAGCGTGATGGTAGAAGACGCTCCGTTGTCGGCGAGTTCGTGATCGCCGTTGCAGTTCCAGTACCAGTCGCCTACCAGCGGGGTGGTGGCGGTGATTTCAACCTTCTGCACTTCGGCGCCGTTGAGCTCAAGGTTGCTGAACGACATACGTCCGTAGGCGGTCAGATGGTTGAAATGAAGGTCCACGCTGCCGGGAAGGGCGCTCGAAGCCGCGCTGGCAGCTGCGATGATCTGTGCCGCCTCGTCCGGGGAGCCTTCCAGGGGAGTCTGCTCAGCAGGAATGCTGATGCTCCAGGCCTGGCGGCTCGGGCTGAGGGCCTTTGCTGCGGTGGCGGGGCTCACGGCGTAGAAGGTGTATGGAGACTGGGTGCCGCTGCCGTCGATGTCGGCGGTAAAGCTGGCCGTGCGGCCGCCCTCGTCTGGCACGACGGGCACTTCAGCCGCCTCGGTATAGTTGAGAGCGAGCTTCACGTGGCTGTCGTTGGCGGTCCACAGGGTAGGGAACACGCCGTCCTCACCGGGACCGAAAGCGGTCTTGGTGGACATTTCCACTGCGTGGAAGTCTATGCTCTTGTAAATCTTGGTCTGAATCTTCCAGGACTCACCGGATTCTTCGTTCTGGCAAGCCCAGAGGGCTGCTGCGGTGCAAATAAGGAGCGCCGCAAGCTTGATTACTGATGTAAATGACTTTTTCATGGCTCTCCTTATTAAAGTTGTCCCCACGGGTCTTCAACGCCCGCATCAATCGAGTAGTCTGATTCTACAAGTATATTATCGAGAAGGATTTCCTCGCTTAAGCTTGTCTCAGGATGTATGTATTTTTCCATGGCCGCAAAGTTACGCACAATTTTTTTATTATTTTTTTTGCAGATAAGAAATTTCGTCGTATATTTGCAGTCCCAATCGCAACCATTGCGGAAATAGCTCAGTTGGTA
>DBYB01000035.1:0-543 GCA_002309995.1 Bacteroidales bacterium UBA1197 | reverse complement strand
TCCGAATCCCGTTTTCCGCTCAAAACGAATGACCGTCCTTGTGACGGTCATTTCGTTTTGAATGAATCAGGTATGCCGATCCGCGACCTCAACAGCCCCCCGAGGGGGCAGGCGGCACCGCCGCCGGGGGGTAACGTGAAGGCAGACGCTTTGCGAATGCGAAGCGTCGCGGGTCCGAATCCCGTTTTCCGCTCAACAGACCGAAGACCCGGTGCTCATCGAGCACCGGGTCTGTTTTTTTGCTGGAAGGCCGTCGGGAGCTTGCTCACGTAAGGCCTTACAGCGAAACAGACCGACAGCCGTCAGGCTGGAGGGTCTTCGGGATACTGACATCCCCCACCCTCGGGATAGCGCGAGCCGCGCAGCGGCGAAGCGGAATCCCGTTTTCCGCTCAAACAAAACGCCAGCCCTTGTGGTTGGCGTTTTTGTTTTGAACGTTTATTGTGTTCAAGGTCTACTTTTAGGCTGCAGACCGTGAACGCAATATCATTGATGTACGGCCCTCCAAGCCATATTCAGGCTCATGGGGAAAAGTATGTGTTT
>DBYB01000037.1:22400-22530 GCA_002309995.1 Bacteroidales bacterium UBA1197 | reverse complement strand
TTGTTCTTGGTACTTGCTTGTACTTATCTTTTCAATATTATCAATGAACTGTATCCGTTGACATCCGTGCTACCCGATAATATTGAAAACTATTTCAATATTGCCGCAAGCGGGATTATCAATGAACTGT
>DBYB01000037.1:22159-22338 GCA_002309995.1 Bacteroidales bacterium UBA1197 | reverse complement strand
TATTTTTTGACCTGCAAGACTTTTTTAAACTTTTTTTAAAAAATAGCAGAAAAAGAAAGGAGACCGGTCCATAAAGGCCGGCCTCCTCAGTTTATAAAAAGGCGCAATTAGGCGAGCTTCTCAGCTACTTTGTCAACGGCGTCCTTAACGGTTGCGATGTTGCTGGTTTCCTCATCGGG
>DBYB01000037.1:0-22003 GCA_002309995.1 Bacteroidales bacterium UBA1197 | reverse complement strand
TGGTTTATTTAATTAGTACTTTCAAAACGAAAAATAATGCGCAAAGCTAAGAAAAAAATCTCGAATTTGCAACTACTCCGGCTTTTGCCTCCTGCTTGCAATTACCGATGCGAGCCTGGGCCCCACCAGTGCGGCAATTTCTTCTTCCGGGGCCGCCATTATTCTTGCAAGAGAGCCGAAATGCAGCATCAGACGCTCCTCGGTCTTGGGCCCGATACCCGGGATGTCGCGCAGGGCGCTGTGCACAGCCGCCTTGCTGCGCAGCGAGCGGTGNNATGCCGAAGCGGTGCGCCTCGTCGCGTATCTGCTGCAACACTTTGAGTGCACGCGAGTTGCGGTCTATGAAAAGGGGATAGGGATCGCCTACGCGTATAACTTCTTCCAGCCGCTTTGCAAGTCCTACCACGAACATACGGTTTTGCAGACCAAGTTCGCAGATAGCCTGCCAGGCGAAGTTAAGCTGACCGGCACCGCCGTCTATCACCACCAGCTGCGGCAGGTCGTCCGGGGCCTCCTCCAGCATACGGGAGTAGCGGCGGTTGACCACTTCCTTCATCGAGGCGTAGTCGTTGGCGCCTATCACCGTCTTAATCTTGAAGCGCCGGTAATCGCCCTTGCTGGGCTCCGCGTCGCGGAACACCACGCACGACGCTACCGGATTGGTGCCCTGCAGGTTGGAGTTGTCGAAGCATTCTATGTGGCGGGGCAGTTCGGTCATTCCGAGGGCCTTGCGAAGCTCTTCCATCACTCCCTGGCGGTACTCGTCGGGATTGGTGTGCTCGCGCTGCTTGAGGGAATTGAAGTGGAACTCCTTGGCATTCTTGGCGCTGAGTTCCAGCAGCGCCAGCTTGTCGCCCCTCGCCGGGATGGTGAAGGTAACGCCCGGGAGCTCTACGTCGGGCATGAAGGGAACCACTATCTCGCGCGCCAGCTCTCCAAATTTGTCTTCAATTTCCGCAATGAAGCTGCTGAGCACGGCTCCCTGCTCCTCCTCTATCTGCATCTTGAAACCAAGGTTCAGGCTCTGGATGATGGCTCCTCCGCGCACTCGCAGGAAGTTGCCGAAGGCGTCGGGGCCGTCGAACACGAGCGAGAACACGTCCAGGTCGCGGTCGCCGGCAGAGGTGATGATGGACTTGGCATAATGGCGCTGGAGCGCCTCCATCCGCATCTTGCAGGCCTGAGCCGTCTCGAAGTCGAGCCGGTCGGCCGCCTCCGTCATCGCTGCCTTGTAACTGCTGATGACCTCGCTCACGCCTCCTTTCAACAGGCGCACTATTTCGTCAGTCCAGGAATTGTATTCCTCCTGCGACACCTTGCCCACGCAGCAGCCCCGGCATTTGCCGATATGATAATCCAGGCATGGCCGGTACTTGCCCCGCAGGATCGAGTCGGAGTCTATTTTGAGCCTGCAGCTGCGCAGCGGATAGTTGGCCTCAAACAGTTCCAGAAGCGTGCGTGCGTGATACACGGAACTGTAGGGGCCGAAGTAGCGCGAACCGTTCTTCTCTACGCGACGGGTGAGGAATACCCTTGGGAAGGGCTCAGATGTCACGCATATCCAGGGATAGGTCTTGCTGTCCTTCAGGAGTATATTGTAGCGCGGCTTGTACTGCTTGATGAGGTTGTTCTCCAGCAGCAGCGCGTCCGATTCGGTCTCCACCACGGAGTACTGCACGTCGGCTATCCTGCTCACCAGCAGGCGCGTCTTGATATTCAGCCGCTCCGGATCCACGAAATACTGGTGAACCCGCTTGAACAAGTCCTTGGCCTTGCCGACGTAGATTACCGTTCCATTGTCGTCGTAGTAACGGTAAACCCCCGGCGAGTGCGGCAGCAACTCTATTTTCTCGCGTACTGTCACAGGCTCCTGAGCGATAATGCAAAACCGCCGCCGCGGGCCATAGGTACCTTGATAACATCCCCTGCGGCCGCCTCGGAGCGGGAAATCACGTAGGTCTGCGGAGCGCTGTCGCAGTCGGCATCGGGAGCGTCGGCATAAAGAACCGCCTCGTAACGCACTCCTGGCGTCAGGAAGTCCAGTGCAACCGTGGCCTCGTGCGCCTTGTCGCCACACACGCCGCCAACGTACCACACGTCGTGCGGCTTGCCGTCCTTATAGACAAACTGGTACGCGCCCGATTTGCCGCTGAGCCGCCCGGAGTTCAGCGTCTGGAGGCGCGGCTTGCGGGCGGTAACGATATACTCGCCGGGCTCAGCCTCCAGATACAGCGACTCGTCCCAATCAACCGCCACGTCTTTTATGAACTGGAAGGCGTCGGGGAAGCGCTCGTAGTTTTCCGGCAGGTCGGCGGCCATCTGCAGCGGGCTGTAGAAGGTTACATACAGTCCCAGCTGGTTGGCAATGGTGTGCCTCATCTTGCCGTGCTGTCCGGGCGCCGTAATCGACATATCCTGCTCAAGGATGCCGGGCGTATAGTCCATCGGGCCGCCCTGCAGGCGCGTGAACGGTAGTATGCAGGTGTGTCCGGGGTTGATCGCCCCTCTGTATTCTGTGCCCATAGCGCTCTCGTTGCCTATAAGGTTGGGCCAGGTACGGCAGAGGCCGGTAGGACGCACTGCCTCGTGTGCGTTCACCATAATGTGGTGTTCCGCCGCGCGCTGGATGGCATACAGATAGTGGTTGATGAGCGGCTGGCTGTAGTGATGCTCGCCGTAGGGGATTATGTTGCCAACGTAACCGCTCTTCACGGCGTCGTATCCGTAGCGGTTCATAAGTTGGTAAGCGGCCTCCATATGGCGCTCGTAATTGACTGTGGATGAGGAGGTCTCGTGATGCATTACGAGCCTGATACCCTTTGCGTGGGCATAGGCGTTGAGGCGCTCCAGGTCGAAGTCGGGGTAGGGCGTCACGAAGTCGAACACATAGTCCTTCTGGCAGCCGAACCAGTCTTCCCAGCCTTCGTTCCAGCCCTCCACGAGCACGGCGTCGAAGCCATTGGCGGCCGCAAAGTCTATGTAGCGCATTACGTTTTCGTTGTTGGCTCCGTGCTGCCCGTGAGGCTTGAGAGCGCGGTAGTCGGTCACTCCGAGCTGCACGGAAGGCACGTCCCAGGTGTAGCTCCACTGAGTCTTGCCGGTAATCATCTCCCACCATACGCCCATATATTTTACCGGGTGTATCCAGCTTACGTCGTCGATCGCGCAGGGCTCGTTCAGATTGAGTATCAGGCGTGATGCCAGCACCTTGCGGGCGTCGTCGCATACCTGCACCGTTCGCCAGGGAGTCACGCACGGGGCCTGCATACGGCCCTTCACGCCCTCGGCGTCGGGTGTGAGCCAGGTACGGAAGACCATCCGCCTCTCGTCCAGTGCCAGGTTGGTTGTGGGGTAGTTAACCACGGCCGCCTCGTGCAGGTTTATGTACAGGCCGTCGTCGGTCTTCATCTGCAGGGCCGTCTGCACGCCGGCATCGCTGAAGCCAGTGGCGGAGGCGTTGTTGATGCGGGTGCTGCCGGAATGGGCTCCAATCTCGCTCAGGCGGGAGCAGGTGTAGTTGTACTCCTGCGTGTCGTAGTCGCCGCTGATCCACCAGGCAGTGTGGTCGCCGCTCATTGCGAACTCCGTAAGTTCTTCTTTTATATTGAAGTAGCGCAACTTGTTATCCTGCGGGAACTCGTAGCGGAAGCCCAGTCCGTCGTCGTACAGGCGGAAGCGTATCTGCATTACGGCTCCCTTGCCGGACGGATTACCCGGGTCGCCCGTATAATCTGGATCGGTGGCTCCCACCCCGCTCTGAGGTGCCTTCGCGCCCTCAGGACGTTGCTCGCAGGTAATCAGCATCTCGTTGTAGTGGTTGCGTATGTCGCGCTCCTCGCCCCACACCGGGTGCCAGGTCTCATCGGCAGTGTCGTATTCCACCTTAGTAATGGTGAAACCGTCTGCCAGTGAGCTGCCGTCCGTGAGCTCGAATCCCAGGCGAGAGGGCAGCACCACCGCCTCCCCGTTGCGCTCAAGCCTGTACAATGGAGTACCGTCGGCCGTGATTCCGGCATAAACGGTGAGCGTGCCGTCGGGGCTATTGATACTGTAGGCCAGGTCGGGCGCTTCGTTGACCGAGGTGCATCCTGTGGCCATCAGGGCAGCGGCGACAGCCACGATTGCAGATATGATTCTTTTCATAATTCTAAGGGGCTACTGAAGGAATACAGCAGAGGAGTTGGCGCCCAGGGTGACGGTTTTGCCGCTCACATTAACGGAGCCAAGCTTCACTACGATGGTGTTGAGATTGTCGTCGTCCAGCGTCAGGGCCTTTTCGGAAGTGCCGACATTGTGTAGCACGAGGGCCTTGGAGCCGTCGGAGCCTGACATATACCAGGCGGCGATTGCCTTGCCGTCGGTGGTGTTGGAGTCGTTATACACAGGATGACGGCTCATCTGCCCGTTTGCGAGGGCGGGGCAGGTATTGCGCGCCTGCGTGAATGCATAGTAGGTGTGCAGCAGCGACTGCTCGTCCTTCTGCTGGTTGGCTACGGATATGTCGTCTGTCACGAGAGTACCGTCGATTCGGCCTCCGAGGTCGCCGGTGGCAGCGGTGGCCGCCTTGTCCCAGACTATCGGTGTGCGCACCAGTTCATCAGCCCCGCCGTCGTCGCTGTCCTTGCCCCAGTAGCCGAGTTCCTCGCCCTGGTAGATGTAGGGCTCGCCCTCGGTCGTCAGCAGCATTGCCGCCGCCTGCTTCATCCTGGCCATATCGCGGCCAAGTATTGTTGCTGCGCGAGTCTCGTCGTGGTTGGCCAGTTTCGTTGCGGCTATAGCCTTGGGATTCACTGCCTTATATGCATCGCGGTAGCCGATTATGTCCTTTGCAAAGTAGCATCCTGTCTGCTGGTTGAGCACCCACTTGAGCCTCTCCCAGAAATCGAACTCGAAGCAGGCGGGGATGGACGAATAGTACGGGGCCACCTCGTTCGTGCCGAGCCATACTTCTCCTACCATATAGAAGTCTTCGGAATGGGTCTTTCGGTACGTGGCGTTGCAGCGGTCGTACCACTTCTTGAGGAAGGTCCTGTTGGCTGCGTTGTTGAACGAATTCATTCCGCCGTATATGTGCTTCACGGCGTCGAGTCGCAGTCCGTCGATGCCCAGGCCTATCCATTTGTCAACGGATGCTGCCATATCCAGGAAGCATGCGTTCTCCTCCACTTTGGATACGTCGCCATAGTTGAGGTCCGGCATCCAGCTGCCGAAAGCGCCCATATAATATACGCTGGAGGTTACGGCATCAGTGATGCTTACGCGGTAGCGGCCGTTTCCGGTGAAGTACATATCACCTCCGTCGGCGGCCAGTGTCATCGGAACTCCTTCTGTGATAGAGGATTCAGGGACCTGAGCTCCGAACTTGGAACCGGCGTCCCAGTTGGGGTACTTCCTCACGAGGAATCCCATCTTGCCATTGATGTCCATTACGGCATAGTAGGAGTTGTTGCCCCCGTCTTTCATCGTTACCACCTTGCCTTCGCGCCCGGGTTCCCAGGCCCAGAGGTTCCAGGAAGCCCCGCCGCTGCCGGTAACGGCCTCGCTGGTGCTGCTGATGGTCAGCTTTGGCGCGCCGCTCTGCGCTGCATGCCATTCCTGGCCGTTGTACGAATAACCGGCCAGCATAGGGAAGCTCTTGTAGCCGCTTGAAGGGGTCTCGCTTATCAGGTAGTAGTTGCGATACTGACCGGAAGGTTCTGCAAGGGCGCTGGAGAACCAGGGATGGCCTTTGCCGGTGTGGTTGAGCACGTAGTCCATATACACCTTTATACCCTTGGCGTGGGCCGCGTCGAGCAGTGCCTTGAAGTCGTCCTCCGTGCCGTACTTGGGGTTGAGGGCGGTGTAGTTCTGCACGTCGTATCCGTGATAGGAGTCGGCCGGATGGGCGGGGGAGAGCCAGATGGCGCTCACGCCGAGCCCGTCCAGGTAGTCCAGGCGCTGCTTTATGCCGTTGAAGTCGCCTATGCCGTCGCCGTCGCTGTCGGCAAAACTATATATCAGCAGCTGGTACGAAATGTGGCCTTTCTTGTCCGCCGGCTTGTAGGACGGAATCTCAGTATCGTGCTGGGGTATGGTTTCGGGGTCGCAGGCGCAGGCCAGCAGCGCCAGGGCAGAAAACAGACAGAATAACCTTCTCATATAATGCAAAAACATATCACACAATAATAGCAATTCCGCCGTGGAAAAACAAAAAAGATTGCACCCCCGCAGGAGTGCAATCCCTTAAAAAGTATATTTCTCAGACTCTAGTTGCCGAAAACTGCTGTGACAACATGGGTTTCCTCCTTGTAATAGTAGGAGTTGAAGAGCAGGGTCTGATAGTTGTCAGCGGTAGCTGCAACGCCGTTTACGCTGCCTGCCACGGTAACAGGGCTTTCAGCTGTGCCGACGTTGATGGCCTTGCTATTGCCGTTGAAGAATCCGAGAATGAGGCCCGCCTGGGTCTTCTCTGTTCCAACGATGGTAGCATTGACCTTGCAGCCTTCGCAAACGGTATTGGCCACGTTGCCGAGACCACCGATGAGACCACCGATACCGCCAGTCTGTCCATTGGCGGAAATGTCAGCCTTGCACTCCAGTTTTCCACTGGCTTCGCAGTTCTTAAGGGTGTGAAGCTGAGTGTGGAAGCCGTTGATAAGGCCGAAAGCGGACTTGTCGGAGCAACCTTCGACGGTGATGTTACCGGTATTCTTGCAGTTCTCGATGGAGTTGGTACCACCGGCGATACCGCCGCAGCGGATGAGCAGGAGGCCCTTGATTTCGATATTACCGGAGTTGACGCAGTCCTTGATAATAGTATTGACTGCCTTGGCATCTTCTGCAGAAGGCCATGCGGATACGCCGCCAGCGGTGTTGTTGGACTTGGTCAGGTCGGAATCCACATAGATGTTGCCCGAGTTGGTGCAGTTGATAACGGAAGTCTCGTTCTGGTCAACGGCGGACTTGATCTTCTTTACGAAGTAATCGATGCCCTGGACGCCGGCAGCATGAAGGATGATGTTCTTTGCGTTATAGGCAACGCTGCGGTCTGCTGCAACCATCTTAGCATAGATTGCACCGGTGTTGTTGCAGTTGGTGATGTCACCGCCGGAGTTGGCCACTACGCCGGCAACAGCAGAACGGCTAACTTCGGCGCTGTTCTCGTGCAGGTTGTCATAGGTAAAGCTGATCTTGCCGTTGTTGTTGCAATTCGTAACGGTTACGGCATGATCGGCATCGCTGACAGCATAAGTAACTACGCCTGCGACTGAGCTGACGGGGGCGTACTTCATGGCAACCTCGGTCAGGCCTTTGGTGCGTCCGAGAGGAGAGCCGGCCACGAGGCTGATCTCGCCGCTGTTCTCGCAACCTTCAACTGCTGCGCCGGCGACGGAGGCAACACCAGCCACGATGATGGAACCGGTGTCCTTTCCGGAGGCGTCAACAGCAATCTTACCCTCGTTCTTGCAGCCCTTGAGGGCTCCGTAAACCTCACCGACGACACCGGCGACGAGTGCGCCGCCATTCTGCTCTGCATCGTAGGCAGCAGGGCCTGACACGGTAACGCTGGCCTTGTTGATGACGTTCTCAACGGGACCATAGCTCTTGCCGATAGGGGCGAGAACGAACTTGCTCTCACCGGGAGTTCCTGCGAAGGAACCTGCGAAGGTGACGTTCTTCACTTCTCCCTTGGCAACTGCGATAACAGGAACTGCGAGGTTGCTGACGGTGATGGTGTGACCGTTGCCGTCGAAGTTTCCGGTAGCCTCGGCTGCGGGAATCTCCTTGCCGGTGAGGTCGATGTCGGCCTCGAGCTTAGCGTCGGAGGTAGGGTTGGCAAGCCAGGAAAGGAGAGCTTCAGCGCTGCTGATGCCGCCGCCGACAGCTGCCTCCTCTACGGAAGAGGTGCCTGCATTGAAGTCGTAGGTGATCTTGAGACCGGGGGTTACAGCAACCTTCTCAGGATCGCCGCCGCCCTCGCGGTAAACGATGCCGCCATCCTTAGGGATGAACTCGGCGTGCCACCAATCCTGGTTGAGGGTGCAGGATACGCAGGTGCGGATCTGGTCGCCGGCACCAACGGTGGTGAAGTATGCGAGCTTGCCGTCGATGGTGAAGCGTGCGGCTTCCAGTTCGATAGACCAGTTGGGGTTGCCGAAAGGATCGGCCATACCGACGATGACTGCGGGCTCCACGATAACCCTGCTGTTGACCATGTCAACCTGGAGGGTGTAGAGGCCGCTCTCTGCTACGGAGCAGTTGCCGTTAGCTACAGTGAAGCCGGTGCCGTTACCGAGGTCGGTGAAGTCGGCGCCCCACTTGGTGTTGTTCTGGCTGAACTTGAATTCCTTGCCTGCCTCGATGTAGCGGATGGCCCAGAACATGCCGGGCTGGCTGTGGAACGGGTGCATTGCAACGGCCTGGGAAGGATTGTCCTCGAGGCCCCAGCCGGCGATACCATCGCCGATCATATACATCTCCTCAGGGAGTTTGGACTCCTCGGTGCAAACGGCGGTGTAGGAGAAGTTCTTGTCGAAGGAACCCTGTGCAAGCTTGAAAGTAAGGGTGATGTCGTACTTGCCGGCCTTGTCAACCTTGAGGTTGGCGCCGTTGAGGGTCATGCCTTCTGCAAGGGAGACCTCAGCCTTTACCTTACCTGCATCGTCGAGGGTAACTTTCCAGTAGTTGCCGGTAGCGAACTTGAACTCACCGCCCTTCGGCATTTCCTGATCCTTGAAGGTGAAGGTGGTGCCTTCGTTGGAGAACTCGGGCTTGGGATCGGAGGAGGTGAATCCCCATCCGTTCATGGCGCCGCGCACACCGAAGTCGGAGGCGTCGAGGAGCACGATCTGAGGCTCCTTGAGGTCGCCGGCCTTGTTGATGTCGAGCACGATGTGGTACAGACCGGTCTTCGCAACCTTCATAGCGGGAGCGTCATTGCCGGTGACAAGGGTACCCTTCATCACCTTCTCGGGGTTGTTGTCATAAGCTTCCTCGAGAGGGGTTACGAACTCGGAAAGGGCAGCGCTGTAGCGCTCCTTCTTGCCGCCGTCGTTGTAGAGGAGGAAGAAGTCCTTGTCTGCTTCGAGAACGATGTACTTCTCGTACATACCGTCGCGGACTTCCTTGGTGTCCTCGTTGAAGCCGGCTGCCATCACACATTCGTTCTTGATGTCATCGGATCCGGTAGCGGGGCCGGCTACATAGAAGCCGTCCACTGTTACCTTATCCCAATCGATAGTTTCTTCCGGTTCGCAGGATGTTACTGCGATGAAACCGAAAGCTGCAATTGCAAAAAGTAATGCTTTCTTCATAATGATTAAAAAGGATAAAAAGTGTTATAGACTTGTGGGATAACCAGGATTCTGTGTCCATATGTGATTGCCGTTCTCATCAAGTACGGACTTTTCCAGAATCTTGTAAGGTATGGGGAACCACTTGCGGTAGTCATCCTTTGCGGTGATGAACTCCACATAGTTGGAATCGTTGAATTTGCCGAAGCGTATGAGGTCGCGGCGACGCATGTTCTCCCAGGCGAACTCGCGTCCGCGCTCGTCCAGGATGCCGTCGAGCGTGCGAACCTGCGGGTAAGCGGTCTCGTAGGAGGCGGAAGGATTGGTGTCGTAAGCGAAAGCCCTCTTGCGGAGCGTTACAAAGTCGGGCGAGTCCCAGCCGGAGGTGCCGGCGCCGCCACGGAGTATGGCCTCTTCCTTCATCCACAGCACGTCTGCGTAGCGGAAGAGTACGAAGTCGTTCTCGCTGTATTTGTACTTGCCGGACTTGTCGATTTCATACTTGATGCAGCGGGCGCCCTCCAGGTCGGAAGCCTCCACCAGGGAGGTCACGTCCTTGATGATGATGGCGTCGGACTTGTCTTCGTCCTTATCCTTGCAGAGATTGCCGGAGGCATCGTAGATGGGCCCGAGGAACCAGCCCCACTGCTTGGTGTCGTTGGTGCCCTTGCCCTCGTTGCCGGGGCCGCGCACGTCGGAGGCGGCGAAGCGGTCTATGAAGGAAGGCCTGGCGCAGAATCCGTTCCAAGGGGTCTCCATCATGTTGTAGGTCTTCTGATGGTTGTAGTTGAGCGTGAGCAGGGCGATGCGGAGCTTGTTGAGCATCATTCCGTCGCCGCCTGAGCGCTCGTCTATGTTGGCCTCGCCGTTCTCAACTATCACGAAGATGTTCTCCTTGGAGTCGGCGTTGTCTATCTTGAAGTTAGTGAAGTAGTCGGGCTCGATAGAGTAGGACTTGGCGTCAATCACGGCGTCGCAGCAGCGCACGGCGTTGGTGTAGAAGTCTGCCGGGGCGTTGATGGGCGTAGTGTGGGTGTTGTCGATGCTGATGTTGGCGGGGGTGCATCCGAACGACTCTGCGTTGAGATACAGGCGGGCCAGCAGGGAATAGGCGAGACCCTGGGTGGCGCGACCGTAGTTGAGGGCGCGGCTTGCGTCGTCCTTCACGGCCGGCAGGTTGGGGGCGTTCTTCTCCAGGCAGTTCACGAGGTGCGACCACACGTCGTTGGGCTCCATAAGAGGGTCGGCCTTGTTAACGAACTCCTCCAGGTAGGGGATGCGGCCGAAGCAGTCGAACAGCATATAATAATAGTAGCTGCGCATAACTTCGAGCTCGCCCACATACTGTGCGTGAACCTGGTCCGACATCGAGGACTTGTAGTCGTTGAGTGTCTTTATGAGCTTGTTGCAGAGCACCGCGCCCGCAATGGTGGTCTCCCAGATGTTGCGGAATGCGCCGCCCATCTCGTTCCAGTTGTGGGTGTTGAGGTTGCGCCAGTAGCCACCGTCGGCCCAGTCGTCATCGGGCACGCGGGTAGGGCAGAGGCCTTCGTCGGCAGTAAGTGTCACGACTCCCCAGTATCCCCAGTGGTCGTGGAGCCATTTCACTTCTGCGTAGCACTGTCCCACGAGAAGGGGAACGTTGGCCTCGTTGGTCATAAGGTCGGCCGTGGTAGGGTTGCCGTAGTTCACTTCTTCCAGCATTCCGTCGCAGGAATTGAGGATGGGAAGAGCCAGGGCGGCGGCCAGTATGGTAATGACAATCTTTTTCATCTTTCGCGGAATTTTTTAGAACAGAGTGAGGTTCAGACCTACGAGGAAGGTTGCCACGGGCGGGTAGAACGAGCAGTAGTCGATGCCGCCGTTCCACACGGAAGTAGTGTTGACTTCCGGATCCTGGCCGCTGTAGGAGGTAAGCGTGAGGAGGTTCTGACCGGTCACGTAGAAGCGTGCGCTGCGGATATACTTGTTCTCATTGAGGGGAACGGTGTAACCCACGGTAAGGTTGTCGAGTTTCATATAAGTGCCGTCCTCCAGGTAGTAGTCGGAGAAGAGGGCCTTCTGGGTGAGAGTGGTGTTCGCACCGTTAACATCTTTCATGAAGACGTTCTTGTTATTGGCCTTCATGGGACCGTATGCCCAGCGGGTAACGTTGAGTATCTTGTTGCCGACCACGCCGCGGAGGAACATGGTCACGTCCAGGTTCTTCCAGCGGAGGGTGTTATTCCAACCGTAGGTGAAAATGGGCTGGGCGTTGCCAAGCACCTGGCGGTCGCCTTCCACTGCCGTACTCTCGTCGCAGTAACGGGCCACGCCGTCGCCCTGGTCGGGCTTGAGATAGGTCCACATACCGGTGTTCGGATTGATTCCGAAGAACTTGTAGCCGTAGAAAGTGCCCACGGCCTCGCCTTCGACGAGAATCTGGGTGTCGGTGTTCATAATACCGTTCTCGCCAACGCCGCCGGAAGTGGTCTGTGTGTAGTTGAATCCCTTGTCGGGGTCGGAGAGACGGGTGATCTTGTTGCGGTTGAACGAAATCGTAGGAGTGGTGGTCCAGGTGAGGTCGTTGGTCTTAACCGCTACGTAGCTGAGGCTGAGCTCCGCACCGAAGCTGTCCATCTGGCCCGCGTTGGCGAGCAAGGTAGGATACTGGTAGGGAGGCGTAGGAACCTCATAGTCCCACAGAAGGTCGGTGGTGTGACGGTAGTACAGGTCGAGGCTACCGTACAGGCGGTCCTTCAGGAGAGAGAAGTCAACACCGAGGTTGTACTCGTACTTCTTCTCCCAGCGGATGTCGGGATTGACGTTCTGGCTCACGGTGTAAGTGTAAACGTAAGCTCCGTCGTACCAGAAAGTTCCGCCGTTGGAGAGGAGCTCCACGCTGCGCAGGTCGCTGCCGAGGTCGTTACCGGTCACGCCGAAGCCCGCGCGGACCTTGAGGTCGTCCACCCAGGTGGCGTCCTTCATGAAGTCCTCGCCGCTCACACGCCAGCCGGCGCTCACGGCAGGGAAGAGGCCCCACTTGTGGTTGGCTCCGAAGCGCGAGGAACCCTCACGGCGCAGGGAGGCCGACAGCAGGTACTTCTCCTTGTAATTATAATTCGCGCGCGCGAACTGGGCGATGAGGGTGTGCGAATTGCGGTCAGATCCCATCTCCATATACTTCTTGGAGGCGTCGCCATCTCCCATCTTGAAGTACTTCATCACGTCCGGGGCGGCGAAACCCTTGTTGGACATACTGGAGGAGTCGTACAGGAAGTTCTGGTAGGATACGCCTGCTACCACGGCCAGGCTGTGCCCGTCGAAGGTGCGCGCCCAGTCGGCGGTGAGTTCGAACAGCTTGTTGAACTCGCTGTTGCCGCTGCGGCCGGCCTTCTCGGAACCGGCGGCGTCGGTATTGACCACGCTGTTGTACCAGTAGCCGTAGTTGTCACCTTCCTCAATAGCCGCGAATCCGCTGACCTTCAGGCCCTGCACGGGCTTGATGTTAACGGTCGCCTTGATGCTGCCGCGGAAGTAGTTGCCGTCTGCATAGGATTCCTTCTGGTTCATATTCTCCACCGGGTTCACGAATCCGGTCTCCTCGGAGCGGTCGTAGTAGCCGTTGGGGGAGGAGGGGTCCATCACGGGATAGGTGGGGTTCAGCAGGGCTGCGTTCTTGAAGTCGCCGCAGAAGTAGTCGTTGCGGTAGCGCATATAGCTGAGGTCGTACTGCAGGTCGAGCCAGCCGTCGAGAGCCTTCTGGCCGGCGGCCAGTTTTGCCATCACCTCGTTACGGTTGGTAGTCTTGGCTATACCCTCGGCGTTCTTGTAATTCAGGGCCGCACGGTAGTTGAACTTGCTGGACGAGCCGGAAATGGCAACGTTGTGGTTGTGGGCGATGGCTGCAGGGCGGCACACCTCGGAGAGCCAGTCTGTGTTGTAGGTCTCACCGTTGGGGCCGGTATAGACGTTGCCGACAGCCTTGCCGCCGGACAGGTCGGCGAGGTTGCGGAACTGCTCGGCCGTGGCCATACCGGTGCTTGCGTTGCGCACGGATGCGGACGCGTATCCGGAATACTCCACGTGCGTGTTCACCACGTCGGAGAATGCCTCGCCGCGCTTGGTGGTGATGATGATAACGCCGTTAGTACCCCTGGTACCGTAGATTGCGGCTGCGGAACCGTCCTTAAGCACGTCCATCGAGGCGATTTCGTCCGGGGAGATGTTGTCGATGTTGCTCACGGGCACGCCGTCCACGATGAACAGCGGGCTGGTGCCGGTACCCTTGTCCAGGGTCGAGAAGCCTCGGATCTGGATGTTGTAACCGGTGCTCGTAGGGTCTGAGGTCGTCTTGATGACATTGAGGCCGGCCACCTTGCCCTGCAGGAGTCCCATCGGGTTGGTCTTCACGCCGGCGTTGAAGTCTTCGCTCTTGATTGAAGCCACGGATCCGGTCACCTCTTTCTTCTTCTGGGAACCGTAACCGATGACGACCACGTCGCTGAGGTACTCGGAATCTTCTGTGAGGAAGATGTTGGCGGGAACCTCGGAGGCCTTCCAGCTGTGGCTGGCATAGCCGATGCAGCTTACCTCCACGATGGCGTCAGGCCCCGATACGGTAAGTGCGAATTCTCCGTCCAGGCCCGTCGAGGTGCCGGTAGTGGTGCCCTTTTCCATTACGGTGGCTCCGATGACGGGGCCGAGGGCATCTTCCACTACACCCTTGATGTTGTAGCCCTGAGCTTGCGCTACAAGGCTGAGGCCAAGGAGGAGCATGATTGCAAGTGAATATTTTTTCATCGGGTTTGTATTATTTTTGATTGGTTTTAACGAGACAGACGCTGCACGCTCCCAGTACAAGCAGGACGCCGGCGATAACCAGCATCGCGCCCTGGCTGCCTCCCACGAGGGAGATTACGGCTCCGCCGGTGGCGGCGGCGACAATCTGCGGCAGGCAGATGGTGCAGTTGAACAGGCCCAGATAGCTGCCCATATAGGGATTGCCCTCGAGCGAATTGGTGAGGAAGGTGAACGGCAGGGCGAGCATCGCGGCCCAGGCGAAGCCGATCAGGAAGTAACTCCCAAAGAGCAGGTACTGGTTGTGTATGAACAGGGTGGACACGAAGCCGGCGGCTCCGGCCAGGAGACTCACCGCGTAGGCGACCCTGAGGTTATTGAAGCGGGGGATAACCAGTGCCCAGAGTATGGAGCCCACCGCCTGCACGGCGAAGAGTACTCCGACCCAGTTGCCTGCTGCCTGGTATTCGGCGGAGGCTACGTCCGTGGTGCCCCAGCAGCTGTGAGCTATTGCTCCGTTGGTGTAGGTCCACATATAGAGGAACGCGGCCCAGCAGAAGAACTGCACCAGGCCCACGGTCCAGAAAGTCTTGGGCGCCTTGACGAGCAGTTTGAGCAGGCCTTCCGATTTCTTTTCTTCGGATTTGGCTTTGTCTATCCCGTGGAACTCGGCGTACTCTGCCGGAGGCATCTCCTTGACCTTCAGGAAGGTATAGAGAACGCACGCGATGAGGATGGCGGCCCCGCAGTAGAAGCTATACACCACGCTTGCGGGAATCACTCCCTCAGGTGCGGTGTTGGCTATGCCTATCCAGGTGAAGAAGATAGGGAAGAGGTATCCCACGAGTGAGCCTGCGTTGCACAGGAAGCTCTGGATGCTGTAGGCAGTGGCTTTCTGCTTCTCGCTCACCATATCGCCGACCATCATCTTGAATGGCTGCATAGCCACGTTGATGGAAGTGTCGAGGAAAATCAGCGAGAACAGGCCGAACCACATTGCCGCGTTGAGGCCCAGGAATACGTATGCCGTAGAGAGGTTGAAGCTGCCTGCGTTGGGCAGCAGCACCATCACGAGCACGGCCACGATGGCCCCGGCAAGCAGGTACGGCTTGCGGCGGCCCATCTTTGTCCAGGTGCGGTCCGACCACTTGCCGATGAACGGCTGCACTATCATACCCATAAGGGGCGGCAGTATCCAGAAGAAGCTGAGCTGATGCGGATCAGCCCCCAGCGTGGCGAATATGCGGCTGATATTGGCGCTCTGCAGCGCGTAGGCAATCTGAACCCCGAAAAACCCGAAGCTCAGGTTGAACATCTGCCAGAAAGACAAATTGCGTTTATCGGCCATTTTTGGTGTTAATCAATCACGTGTTTGACCGACAAATATAATACAATTTTTGTAATTAGATAATATGTTTTCGCACGGACGCCGTTAGGATGGTGAGCGCGCCGCTAGCGGTGTCGAAGACGGCGTGAGGGGTGCCGCCGGAGAGCCAGTCTTCCAGGACTATGAGGCGGGATCCGGAGGGCAGCGCCATATCGACGGTATCGTGGAAGTGGCCGAAGATGAAGTAGTCAACGTGAACCTGTGAGGACTGCTCCAGGGCGAAGCGGTAGAGAGGCTCGCTCTCGCCCTTGAAATGGTATTTGTCGTGCTTCTCCCGCTTGCCGCCGGACCAGCCCATACCCAGGCGGTACGCCAGCCAGGGATGCAGGAGGCTGAAGCAGAACTGTATGAATTTACTGGTAAACAAATAGTTAAGGAAACGGTAACTGAAGCTGCCGCCGCCCAGCCCGTCACCGTGACCCAGGCAGAAAGACTTCCCGCCTATCTCGACCAGCTGGGGCTGCGTGCAGCGCTTCATACCCAGGCTCTCGAAGAACGAGAAGCACCACATATCGTGGTTGCCGGGGAAGAAATACACCTGCACTCCGGCATCCATCAGGGCAATCAGTTCAGCGACTACCCGGGCACCCTCTCGGGGCACTACGTCGCGGTATTCATACCAGAAATCCCAGATGTCGCCCAGAAGATACAGAGCCAGGGAGTCGCGCGGGATGCTCTTGAGGAAGTCCAGGAAACGGGCCTCGCGCTCCTGCGGGTCTGCAGTGCGCAGGCCCAGATGCACATCGGATACGAAATATACCTGCGAGCGGCCTTCCATCAGACCAGGAAAATGAGAACCGCCAGGCCGACGAGGGCACAATAGAGGCCGAACCACTTGAGTTGCGCGCGCTTCACAAGCGCAATCATCACCTTGCAGGCGAACAGGCCGGACAGGAACGCCGACACAAAGCCCAGAGCCAAGGGCAGGATGCCGATGCTCGAAGACGCAAAGTCGCCGCCCACCACATCCAGGAACGCCTCGCCAAGGATAGGTACGAGCACCATCAGGAATGAGAACTGCGCCATCGAGCTGCGCTTCACGCCGCAAATCAGACCCGTGCTGATGGTGGTACCACTGCGGGACAGACCGGGTATCACCGCAAATGCCTGCCCGACGCCGACCACCAGGGCCTGCCAGAACGAGATGCCGTTGCGGTATTCCTTTATGTTGAGATTCTTCGCTTCGCTCAGAATGACAGGACTTTCATCTTGCGGACCTTTTTTGTCATCCTGAGGGAGCCGTAGGCGACCGAAGGATCCCGATTTCCAGTCGGAGAAGGTGAGCAGCATCGCGGTGACGATGAGGGCGAGGCCGACGACGAGCATCGAACTGAAAGCGCTCTCGACGGCATCCTTGAAGAACACCCCGACTATGAGCACCGGAATCATCGAAACGCATATCTTGGCGATGTAGTCCGTCTCGTCGTTGTACTTGAACTTGAAGAGTCCGCAGAGGAGTTTCCAAATCTCCTTGCGGAACACGGCGATGGTCGCCAGAACCGTGGCGGCGTGGACCGCAACCTCGAACACCAGGTCTCCCGACTCCTCAACTCCCAGCAGCGCCCGGCCAATGGCGAGGTGGCCGCTGCTGCTGACCGGCAGGAACTCCGTAAGTCCCTGGACCAGGCCAAGTATGATAGCTTGCAACCAATCCATAGCTACTTATTCCCTTTATCTTCAAACTTACCCATTATGGCAACCACTTCCACAACGATGCCCGCGATTATCACCAGCGGGGCCGCCACCAGGCGACGGAAGTCGAACATGTCGTAGTTGAACACGTTGGGGTCGGGACTCACCCCGCCCATCATAAGGATGTACCCCGCAACCATAACCAGAAGGCCTGCCAGGAGCAGCCTCACGCCTTTGCGGGACATCGCCATCTTTTTCTCCATATCAATAGTATAAATGGTCCTTGTCGAGTGAGACAAGTTTGTTTACGACGAAGAAGGTGCTGAGCATACAGATGAGCACGCCGCTCACCACCACAACGCCCGCAACCAGCATCATCGACCTGGTGTCGAACACCATGAACAGCTGCGGGAAAGACTTGCGGAGCAGCGCCAGCACGCCGTACAGCACCGCCAGTGCGAATGCTGCCGACAGCAGGCCCTGAACCACCGCCCCCTTCATAAACGGACGGCGTATGAATGCCCTCGTTGCGCCCACCAGCTGCATTGTGTGGATTGTGAAGCGGCGGGAGAACACGTTAAGGCGTACTGTATTGTTTATCAGCACGAAAGAGATGAACAGCATAAGCAGGATGAACACGCTGAGCACAACGGAAATCTTGGCCAGGTTCTCGTTGAGTGTCTCCACCAGCGTCTGCTGATACTCGACTTCTTCTACCAGCGGGGAGGCCTCAAGCACCTTGCGCACTATAGCCACGCTGTCTGCCGATACATAATCGGCCTTGAGGGAAATATCGATGGAAAGAGGCACCGGGGAAGTCTCGAACACCGACAGGAAATCCTTGCCCAGCATCTCCTCGAGTTCGGCCGCTCCTTCCTCCCTCGTGACCAGGTGCGTGCTCTTGATGAAGGGCAGCGCCTCCACTGATTTTCCATACTCGCGGGCCTGGTCTTCGGTAACGTCCTGACGGAGCAAAACCGACAGTTGCATATTCTCCTTGAAGTAATCGGAGACGGAGCGCGCGTTGACTATCAGGAGCGCAGCCACGCCGATCAGCAGAAGCACCATACTGATGCTTATTATGCTGGAAGCGTATGCGTTACGCAGGCGGCGCCGGATGATCTTGTTTTCCTCTTTTGACATCGAAATCCAAATTGACTTCAAAGATAAATATTTAATAATTCAAAAAAAATGCTTACCTTTGTAAATGATGGCAGAAACTGTAAAGAGAGTCCTATTCGTAAACTCCGAGATGGTCCCGTATCTCCCGGAGTCTCCCATTGCGAACATAGCCCGCCAGTTGCCCCAGTGCATACAGGAGCGCAAGAAGGAAATACGTTGCTTCATGCCGCGCTACGGGTTCATCAACGAGCGCAAGAATCAGCTGCACGAGGTCATACGCCTTTCCGGAATGAACATCATCATTTCCGACGTTGACCATCCGCTGATTATCAAGGTGGCCTCTATCTCTTCCGCCCGCATCCAGGTCTATTTCATCGACAACGAAGATTTCTTCCGCCGCAAGCAGATGTACAGCGACGCCGACGGCAAGTTCTTCGAAGACAATGACGAACGCGCGATTTTCTTTGCCCGCGGAGTACTGGAAACGGCCAAGAAGCTGCGCTGGGCTCCGGACATCATCCATTGCCAGGGCTGGATATCGCACTTGGTGCCGGCATACCTCAAGAAAGCCTATAAGGACGATCCCATATTCTCATCAAGCAAAGTGGTCCTCTCACTCTATGACGACATCCCGGAAAGCACTTTCCGTCCCGGATTCGCCGAAAAGGCTGCATTCGGCGGCCTGGGAGCTGAAGACCTCGCTTTCCTGAAGAAGCCGGATGGCATAAATCTTGCCAAGACAGCCATCCAGTACGCAGACGGCGTAATCCTCGGTACCCCCAAGGCCGACGCCAAGCTCCTCGCTTACTGCAAGACGCGCAAACTGCCCGTGCTGGCTTACGACGCGGCCTCCCTGGAAGACGGAAGCTACATCGATGCGTACAATGGATTTTACGACACGGTTTAAGAAGATGAAACTTTATCCGGTTCTCGCAGCGGCGCTGTGCTGCTGCCTTTCCTGTGTGGAGATTGATTCGGAGCTGGGCGGGAACCTGATTCCCAGGGACCAGACCTACACCATACATCCTGTTGAAGCGCCTATGCCCTACGGTATGCTGTCGCAGCTTCAGGCCGATTCCCTTTCCGGCTATTCCCAGACGCGCATCACCATTGGCGCCATCCGCGACGACCGCTTCGGGCTCACCACACGCTCCAGCGCCTTCACCATCGTCCCGGTGCTCGATACGCTCGACTTCGGTAACGTGGCTGCCGCTGAGGTTCGCAGGTTCCACTTCGCCGTCGCGCTCGACACCGTATCCGTATCCGCTGAGCAGCAGAGGCACATCATCCAGAATGTACGCGTACACGGGCTAGCCAGCCCTATGCGCCCCGGCCGCGACTACAACAGCAACGGCAACACGGTTGACGTGGACTGGAGCAAATCCATCGTCAAGGGCACTCCAATCGTCAACGGATCCGACTCCCTCAGCTTCGACTTCACCGAGGAGTACGCAAAGCGCTTCCTCACCATCACGCAGGATGACCTGAAGGACTTCCGCAAGTACAGCCGCAAGATTCCAGGCATACACATCTCTACCGATGCGCCTATGGGAGAAGGCGGCCGCATCAACATATTCGACCTGCAGATCGGCTACGACTCTGAAGCCAAGTATGTTACCGGCAACTACGCCATGCTCGACGTCGCCTGCGACTACGACAACGACGGCAAGCCGGAGAAAGACACGGCGTTCTTCTTCGTATTCGGCCTGATGGACTTTATGGACGTCGATTCCCTGTTCACCAATTCCACCCGCGGTCAGTATCCGGAGTTCAGCCTCAACCTCACCGGCCACGAGTCGGGAGCGCTGGCCGGCAAGGCGGACGCCGAGGTAGCGATAGAAGGCGGCGGCGGACTCAAGCCGGTCGTCTCTGCGCTTGAGCTTAAGCATCTGGCGGAACGTATGATACGCGACGCCGGCGGTGACCCTCGCGGAGCCGTCATCAACAAGGCCAGCCTCATCTTCCCCTTCGAGTTCCCCGAGGACTACAGGGAGATGGACCGATTCCCTTATATGCTGGCGCCCACCTGCAGGATACGCCAGACCGACACCACGGTGGTCTATGCCGTGCTGACCGACGCCAGTTCCGCCGACGAGAACCAGGGTGAAGTGAACCGCAGCACCCTGCGCTACGAGCCCGATATCACCTACCACCTGCAGGAGCTCCTGAAGATTCACGAGAGCCCCGAGGAAGGCGAGAGCGACAACGACGTGCTCAAGCGCACGAAACTGCTTGGCGGTGAATACGATATCTGGATGACCATCAATGCTCACGAAGTCACCAAGAGCAGCAGCAGTTCCGATTCCAGCCTTAGCGACTACTACCAGTACCTGATGTACCAGCAGTACTACAACAATATGTACTACGGTGGCTACGGCGGCTACGGATATGGCGGTTACGGCTACGGAGGTTACGGCGGCTATGGATACGACCCGTATTCCAACTACTACAGCTACTACCTGATGTCCAGTATGTACGGCAGTTCCAGCACCACCGAGACCGCCCAGGACGTTCTGGACAAGGATCGCTACTACAACGCCACGCTCTGCGGCCCCAACTATCCCGACGAGTCCAAGCGCCCCGTCTTCAAGCTCACCTTCTCCCTGCCGAATCAGGAGTAATACCCTTTACCACCCACTAAAAGATCGTTTTCTGGAAGTGTTTGATTTTCAGCATCTTCCACATCTCCTATGCGCATTTTTACGCACAGGAGATACAGTTGTGGCTGAGTGTTAAGTGGTTGCGAAAAACGGGGGCGCCGCTAGCGGCGGGATTTCTGTTGTTTCGAGGGGGATTTCTTGATTTCGGAAGTCAGGCGGTCGCTCTTGATGACGGTTTTGGTGGGGTACTCCCAGAAGATGGAGTAGTAGAACTGATCCCATTTGCCGCTATCCCATATCTGTACCAGTTCCTCGATGCGCCGGTCGCGGCCCTGGGGCTCGTAGCGCGTCTTGAGGTCGTGTGAGAACAGTTTGGCGATGACCTGCCAGAAGTTGGCGGCGAATCCGCCTTCGTATTCCTTGATTATGTCGTAGGGGCTGAGGCCGCACTCGCGGTCCACCAGGCGCATCAGCACCATTCCCTGCGTTATTGTCATTTTCTTTATGTCCTTGGAGAAGAGGTCGAGCAGTTCGCGCTCCACGCTCTTGATGTACTGGGTGCGCTGAGACTTCTTGGTGGCGTCGGCCGCTATGGTGCTGTCCACCTGGGCTATAAGTTTGCGCCCAACAAGCGCGTACGGGTACACCTTATTGAAGTTATAGACCAGCCTGTAGTCCTTGCGCCAGTCGCCGTCGCCCTTGAAACCGCGCCCCCTGGGGAACACCCAGATGGGCTCGAGGTTGTCGAAGTAGGTGGTGTCGCCGTCGTGCACCTCGTAGTACATAGGGAAGCCCTTGGGAACGCGGTTGCCTACGCTCTGGGCGCTCAGAGTCCAGGCGGCTGCGAGTATCGCGAACAGTATGGCGGCTATCCTTTTCACGCCGCAAAGATAAGCAAATTTTGCGCCATAAAAATTTGCCGGAAATCGCGTGTCGAAAATGTTGGGAAGAAAATAGAACCACCCTCGGTAACTCCCCGAAAAAGCCTCAGTTAGCTGAAAAATTCCGTGTCGAAAATGTTTCAAAAATTTTCAAAATACTATTGCGGATTGCAGAAAAATTTGTATCTTTGCATCCCAAAAAATTGGCTCGAAATACCTTATTATATTGAAAGTCAATCAGTTAGGGTTTTAGGAATATATTTTTTAAAGTAATACTACAATGTTACAACCTAAGAGAACAAAATTTAGAAGGGAACAGAAGAACCGCAT
>DBYB01000001.1:8401-10461 GCA_002309995.1 Bacteroidales bacterium UBA1197 | reverse complement strand
TCTCCAGGTCCAGGCCGGCGGCAGTACGCAGCGAGAGCATCACCTGCTCGTTGGCCAGGTCGGTGTCGGAGAGGGTCTCGGAGTCGGATATCTGGCTGGGGGCCGCCAGATAGCCCTCAAGGTCCTGGCGGTTCCAGCGGCGCGTGCGGAGACCGTCGTAGGAGTGCGCCCCGGGGCCGAATCCCCAATAGGGTTCCCGGCGCCAGTAGGCGGAGTTGTGCCGGGCTTCCCGTCCGGGGAGGGCGAAGTTGGAGATTTCATACTGGAGGTAGCCGGCGGCGGCGACGCGCTGCTGGAGCAGCGCGTACTGCCGGGCGCAGGTTTCCTGCGCCGGCGGCGCGTAAGCGCCCGCCGCCGCCTCGTCGCCCAGCGTGCTCCTCTCCTCTACGCTCATCTGGTAGCACGACAGGTGTTCCGGCCGCAGGGCAAGAGCCCGGTCGATCGTCGCCGTCCACCGTTCGTCGGTGAGGCCGGCGAAGCCGAAGATCAAATCCAGCGAGAGGTTGTCGAATCCCGCCTCGCGCGCCATCCGCACGGCGTCTTCCGCCTGCGCGGCCGTGTGGCGCCGCCGCATCCAGCGCAGGTGTGCATCGGCGAACGACTGTACGCCGATGCTCAGGCGGTTCACCCCCAGGCGGCGCCATGCCGCAAGTTTCTCCGGCGTCACATCGTCCGGATTCGCCTCCAGCGTAAACTCTTCGAAGGACCCGGCGGGGAAAAGCTTCTGGCGGACGGCAGCGACGATACGCTCAAGCTGGTCCACCGGCAACAGCGACGGTGTCCCGCCGCCAAGGTACAGCGTCGTAAAGTGTGCCGGATCGGCAGCGGAAATCTCCTGCAGGAGCGCGTCTACGTAGCGCGTCAGAACCGCCGCTTCCGTGCAGCGTTCCGAGTAGAAGCTGCAGTAGCGGCAGAAAGACGCGCAGAAAGGTATATGTACGTAGACTCCAGCCATGGCCGCGACTAGCGCAGCATCAGGTCGGCGGTGCCGAGTTTCGCCTCGGTGGAGTAGACCTCTACGCGATAGACGCCCTTGGTAAAGGGTGCGCCGTCCACCTTGGCAAAGTAGATGCAGATTTCAATCTCCTCGCCCTGGTAGTCCACCTCGCGCGAAGCAGACGCCATCATCTCCTCGTCGCCGCAGCGGAACGCCTTCTGCTGATCGCTCGGCAGCTGGGCGCCTTCCGGACCGAACACCTTTATATATATGGTGCGGTTGCCGCGCTCGGCAATGCTGTTCTCAATCAGACTCAGGCAAGTCTTCAGCTTCACGGTGCGGCTGCTGCGGTCCGTCTCCCGGTTGGAAGCGTTGATGGCCGTCAGCACCACGCCGCGCGCCTTGACCACCGCGCCGGCCGTAGCCTTGGCTGCGTAAACCTCTGTGGTCGTGACCAGTTCGTCGTAGGCCTTCTTGCTCTCGGCGGCCTCTTTGCGCGCCTCGCTGGCCTCGTGACGCAGCGCCACGTTCAGCGTGTTCAGGGAGTCGATCTGGTGGATGTATCCCTTCATGATGGTGCGCAGCGTGCCGAGCTCCTTCTCATACTGACGCATCTTGGTGCGGTTGGTGGCCTCGGTCTTCTTGAGCCGCTCGATCAGCTGCCCGACCTTCTCCTTCTCAACCGACAGGGAGTCGTTGATCGCCTGGTTGGTGGTATTCAGATTCTCGTATTCGCCTTGCAGTTCCACCAGTTCGGTGGTCAGGTCGGCCTTTTCAGAATTCAGGTCCTTCACGAGCCTGGCGTTGTTGATCCACATCACCAGCAGCACGACGACCAGCACAAGGGCAATGGCGCCCAGCACAATCACGAGCTTGCGCATCTTGTCGCCCTGCCCGTCTTTCTCTTGCTTGTTGTAACGCTGTTCAAACTCCAGCATTTCCTTGTCAAAATCTTCCTGTGCCATAATCTTAAGGATTTTATTCTCAGGCAAAAGTACTAAATTTGTGCCATAATCAATTCCGCAACACGTATGAGATATCTGATTCGCGCCCTCAAGTACCTGGTTTACTTTATTGTACTGTTTTTCGTAATCGTAGGCATCATCTGGCTGATCACCCCCAA
>DBYB01000001.1:0-8330 GCA_002309995.1 Bacteroidales bacterium UBA1197 | reverse complement strand
GCGGCGGCCTATCCCTACTTTGCCTTCACCAAGCGCAAGGTCTACCTGGGCGGCAGCTTCACCGAGTATCGCGACGCGGTGCTGGCCTGCTTCGAGCAGTGGGGCTACGAGGTGGAAAACGAGGCGCCCGGCCAGGTCACCTTCCGCCTGAAGAGCAAAACCGCACGCTTCACGCGCATGTACGAAGACCGCATCACGGTCAACACCACGGAAGAGCCCATCGTGCTGAACGGCTACCGCCGCGACATTGACCGCATGGCCCGAAATCTCAGCTACAACCTCACCAAAGACGCAGAATAACAAAACTGTTATGGCAAAAGACCTTGTTCTTGGAATCGACGTAGGCGGCCAGACCACCAAATGCGGCGTGGTGGACGCCGAAGGGAATATCCTGGCCCAGTGTGTCATCCGTTCCGACGACCACACGGACGCCACCGAATTCGTAGACAGCCTCTCCGACGCGCTGCACCCGCTGATTGAAAAAGCCGGTGCGGAAGGCCGCATCAAGGGAATCGGCATGGGCGCGCCCAACGGCAACTACTACACCGGCGAGATCGAGAACGCGCCCAACGTGGCGTGGGCCCGCAACGGCCGTGTGCCGATCGCCAAGATGCTGCAGGAGCGCATGAACGGAATCCCCGTCACCCTGACCAACGACGCGAACGCCGCCGCGATGGGCGAGATGCTCTACGGCGCCGCGCGCGGCATGAAGAACTTTATCGTAATCACGCTGGGCACCGGGGTGGGATCGGGCATCGTGATTGACGGCAAGGTGGTTTACGGCCATGACGGATTCGCCGGTGAGCTGGGTCACACCTGCGCCATCCGCGACGGGCGTCTCTGCGGCTGCGGAAAGCGGGGCTGCCTGGAGGCCTACACCAGCGCAACCGGCGTGGCCCGCACCGCACAGGAGTGGCTTGAGGCCGGCGAAGACAAAGACGCCCCCTCGCTGCTCCGCAATAACGTAAAGATTACGTCTAAAGACGTTTACGACGCGGCCCGGCAGGGCGACAATCTGGCGCTGCGCGTGTTCGAGTATACCGGCCGGATTCTGGGCGAGAGCCTGGCCGACTTCATTGCGTTCTCCGCACCGGAGGCCATCATCCTATTCGGCGGACTGGCCCGCGCTCGCGAGTTCCTGGAGGAACCCATCCGCAAGGCCATGAACGACAATGTGGTATCGCTCTGGCGCAACAAGGTGATGTTGCTCTTCTCGCCGCTCAAAGAATCCGACGCCGCCATTCTGGGCGCCGCCGCACTCGCATTATGAAAGTCCTGATTGTCAACGGAAGCCCAAAGGGGAAGAATTCCACCACGCTCTACACGAGCCTTTTTCTTGAAAAACGTTTTCCGGAGCACCGGTTTTCGTTCCTGGAGCCCGGGCTGCGCATCAAGCAGTTTGAGAAGGATTTCACCCAGGCTGCCGGTAGTAAGAAGAAACTTTAATACTTGATTTTGAAGTAGTCCAACAGTTTCTTGTAGGAATCTTGCGCTGTAAGGCAGGTATCCGTCAGATAGCCGTTGACATGGCCCCACTCACGAAGGCCCCGGTAGTAGAACAGCTTGAGGTCTTCCGTGATGATCAGCGGAACGATTCCGTTTGACAGGCACTCTTTAAACAGCACCAGGCGTCCCACGCGGCCATTCCCATCCTGGAAGGGATGAATGACCTCAAACCGCTGATGAAGATCTATGATATCTTCCAGCGTTTTGTCGCGCTTGGCATTGTAGTCGGCAAACAGCGCCTTCATTCGGGCATGAACCTCCTCCGGCGGACAAGTTTCATTGCCTCCTACTTCGTTGGGAAGCTTCTTGTAGTCACCCACATTAAACCATGGTTTGCGGCTGGCAGAAGTCCCGGTTTTGAGAATGCGGTGAATCTCTTTGACAAAGGATTCGGAGAGCCGCTCTTCCGCCCGGTCAATGATAAAGTCTATGCAGCGGAAGTGGTTAGTTGTTTCTATGATATCATCTACGTTTGCGCTCCCATCCGTGATGCCGATTGTATCGGTTTCGAAGATATAGCGGGTCTGCTCGTGCGTTAACCGACTACCCTCTATATGATTAGAGCTGTAGGTGAGGTCTATCTGGGTGCGGTGATAGATACCGCCGTTCACCCGACCCTCTTTCTCCTCGCGGAGCCGTTTCAGCAGCGGGCTTACTCTCTTTTTTTGCTTTCCAGGAAGCGGGGCATCAGCCGGGATATTCCAGGTTTTTCCAACCAGAAAAGCCCCCTCCATCTTCCCGGCAGCACACCAGTTTCTAACGGTGCGCTCAGAAAGACCATGCTGTTCTGCAAACCGACTGACAGTAATCAGATCCATACGCTATCGGCAAATAACGAATTAAACTCAGCACAAATATAGCAATTCTTGCCGATATCGGCAGGTTTTAGCGTTTTATTGATTTTCGCATCTTGACCAAAATCGCACCCCTTTGCCGAAATTGTCCCGGATGGTAACCAGCCTGCCGGAAAGCCCGCTACCTTAGGCACAAAAAAACCCGGATTCATCACCAGCACTTACGTCTGGGAGAGGAACGACCGGGACTGTGCTGCAAAGGTATGAATAAGTTTGTGTTTGACAAAAAGTTTTTCGAGGACTCATTTTCTATTCCTCGCATGAATCCCTATTGGATTCGATACTGTGGTAACGAAAAGAAGGCTATTCTTCATTATAAGCAGAATATCCAACTAGCTGAAGCGCTCCACCAAAGCATTATAGATATTTGTTCTTGGATAAATCCAGCTTTGCCCGCTTGGATAAGTACCGTAGAACGATTTGATAAGGTGATGGCATCAGCCAAACTCTGGTATCGAGAGGTTAGAATATAAAAAAGGGTGGACTCTCCAAGAAAAACAGTGTCCTCGACAATACGACGGACACTGGCGAGACCCCGTAGGGCGAGCGGAATGACACAGCTACTTCTTCCCGTTTAATGCCTGAATATCATTAAATATAACGCTCAATCATGCAGTGTATATCGACAACGGGGGTAGTTGGAGCAACCATAGAAACGACCGTATTGACCGTTACGCAAGACAAGTTCGCCGCCACAACGTGGGCAGCGACCTTGAGAAACCGCCAAATCGCGACGCCGTTGATTCTGCCGAACGTTCTGAACATGTTGCTTTCGCGCAACGTCATCTGCCGCCCCAGCAGACAGAAGAGTATCGTAGGTTTCCCTGACTTCAGTTTCTGAAAGCCGCGGCTGATCATACTGTCTAATATAGGGAACCACCTGCCGCCAATACATCACTGGGAGCGTCGGATTAACCCCCAAACTGGCTTGTCTGGAAAAGGCCACAATACTGTAAACAGGTATTCCTTCGCGTAGTTTCAGGCTTCGCTTAATGGCTCTGATGTGACCCTGATTCTGCAAAACCGGGTTGCGTAACTGAAACTTCTTCCCATAGATGTTCTGCGTCCAATACTCGCTCTCCGCTCCGCCATATACCCAGCCCTTGTAGTACTTTGTCTCGATGACAAAGATACCATAGACGGAAACTACAACATGGTCTATCTGGGTACTATTGGCACCATATCTTAACAGAAGGTCGTTGATAACAAGGTATTTCGAAGAATCTAGCCGCTCAAGCCGACGTGTCACCCATTTCTCACCACGGGATCCCTTGCTATTCTTCCAATAAAAGGAAAAAGCAATGAGACCTACTAAAAAGAGGAAAAGGGGGAAAAGAGTTATCGGAGACACAGCTCAAACCTTTACTTATCGTATTCAATAATCACCGCAGATATATGCGTGGTTTGCTTAAAAACGATTGGAATAATTGGAATCCAATTGCTCTCAACCACATTGATATAGGCAAGGGCTTGGTTGGGTTGCAGTTCTTCCGTCATTTCTAATACGGCCTTTTCAACGGCCTTTCTCTTCGCTTCTCCACCAAAGCAGATGATGTAGGTTGCTGTAAACTCCTTTTCGATAGGTCGAACTACATGGAAGTTTGCCTCCGAGATTGTCGCAGAGTTCGCAACGGAAAGATTCGAAAGCGTCATGCACCCGGAGACCATGAGGGGGCAGAGGAGGGCGAAGATAATAGTTATAATACGTTTCATTATTCTAAAGCGTTTCATTCCAATGCGTCGTCCAGCCAACTACACCATTGCGAGCCATAGAAATATCTGTAACGTCAACATATATGGTCTGTTTGTAATTCCTACGGCCATCATTACGAGTCCATGTCGTCACAAGATAGCCCCGATACGGCTTAATAGGACTTGTAATGACAAGGCTGTCGATTGAAATGTCCTTCACAACCGACAGTGAGAAAGACTCATATTTCTTCACCTTTTGAACGGTTACGGGAAGCCTCTTTAGTTCCCCCTTAACGATGGTGTTTTTAATAATCTCCATCTTTTCACCCGAGAGGATCTTTCGGCTCTTATTTCCGGTTATAAAAAAAACAAGCAAGGCGCCTAGCAAAAGCACATTCAACACATACGAACTAACGTTGAGAATCTTTTTAACTTTTGGATTCATTGTCTGTATTGTCTTCGTTTATATTCTATTTCTTCTTCGGGATGTCCATATAGAAAAACTCTATCATGGAAGGCCTTAAAGGCGTTATTATTCTATAGCGAAGCCTTCGGCCAAACCCGAGCGCTCTTCGTAATAATTGTAATCTTCGAGGTCAGCGTCTGCCCACTGTTCGCACTGGTGGATGACAGTTTCCAGGGCAGACTGTTCTTCTTCTGGCGGGTAATGATACTTCTTCAGGAGGCGTTTTACCTTTGAACGCATACCGGCTCGTGCGGATTCCTTCTTCTGCCAGTCAATGGTGCGGTTTTTCCGGAGTTCCTCGGTCAGTTCTTTGGTAAGGTTGACCAGTTCTTCATTGGTATAGAAGTCCTTTACGGCCTGTGGCCGTGTAATGGCGTCATAGAATGCCTTCTCCTCAGAGGTAAGACCCAGACTGTCAGCGACCTGTTCGCTCAGGGCAATTTCCTTGGCCAGTTCCATGAGTTCCTTGATAACTTCTTCGTTGGTGAGGAGGCCTTTCAAGTAGTTGGAGAGGGCCATATTGATGAGGTCGGAGAATTTCTGCGCCTGAACCAGGTTGGTACGCTGGTAGAGGTGGATGCGATCCTTGAGCAGTTTCTTCAGGAGTTCAATGGCAATATGTTTCTCCTTCATCTTGGAGATTTCCTCCAGAAAGGCCGGGTCAAAGAGTGAGAATTCAGCCTTGACATCCGAGAACAGATTGATGACGCCCTCACTCTTGATGCTCTGCTTGAGAAGCTCGCCGATACGTTCGTTGATTTCCCGCTTGGAGACCTTTGTCTTGATGTTTTTGATGCGGTTAATGGCCGTGCGGACAGTCTCAAAGAAGGCTGCTTCGTAGCGCTGCTCTTCGTTCAGAAGGCTCCGGCACAGGCTGACGGCATTCTTCAGCAGCAGGGCTTCCTTTAGGAACTTGGTGCATTCCTCTTCCATCGAGGGAGCCAGCATGAAGTTGACGGCGCCCTTGATGATGGCGGCGCGGTCTGCGTCGGTGCCATCGTGGAATTTAGCGTAGTTGAAGCCGTGGAAGAAGTCGCGACAGACTTCCAGTTTCTCCTTGAATTTGACCAGGGCGGTTTCCTTGATATCCGGGTTACCGTAGTTCTCTTGGTCCTGCTTGGTGTAGTCACGCATGGCCTCTTTCAGGGCCTTGGCGATACCGATGTAGTCCACGACCAGGCCGCCAGCCTTGCCGGAGAAAACGCGGTTCACGCGGGCAATGGCCTGCATCAGATTGTGGCCAGACATGGGCTTGTACACGTACATGGTGGCCAGCGAAGGGACATCGAAGCCGGTGAGCCACATATCCACCACAATAGCAATCTTCATCGGGTCGCTGTCATCCTTGAACTTCTTAGCCAGCTCTTTTTTGTACTGCTTATTGCCCACGATGTCGTGCCATTCCTCTGGGTCGTTGTTGGAGCCGGTCATCACAACCTTCACCTTCTCGGTCCAGCCGGGACGGAGTTCCAGGATACGCTTGTAGATGCGGATGGCAATAGGGCGGGAGAAGGCCACGATCATCGCCTTGCCGGTGAGCTCGAACTGGCGGTTCTCTTCGTAGTGCTTGAGGATGTCCTGTACCAGGGAATCGATAGTTTCCGGAGCGCCAAGAATCTCTTCCAGATGGGACATCTCGTGCATGCTCTCCTCAATCTGTTGAGGCGTAGCGCCTTCATCAGAGAGTATCTCATACTCTGCGTCAATCTTCCGGATGGTTTCCTCATCCAGCTTGAGATTGACCACGCGGGACTCATAGAAGACCGGGCAGGTGGCGCCGTCCTTGACAGATTGCGTCATATCGTAGATGTCGATGTAGTCACCGAAGACTTCTTGCGTGTCGCGATCTTTCAATGAAATAGGAGTGCCGGTGAATCCGATGAAGGAGGCGTTGGGTAGTGAATCGTGAATAATGCGGGCAGTGCCGACACTGATGCGTCCTTGAGCATCCACTTTCTCTTCAAAGCCATAGTGGCCACGGTGGGCCTCATCTGCCATCACAACTATGTTGCGTCGCTCAGAAAGGGGCTCGTTTGATTCCTCAAACTTCTGCATCGTAGTGAAGATGATGCCGTTGGCCTCCCTTCCAACTAATAACTCGCGAAGATTCTCACGGCTAGTTGCCTGGACAGGTTTCTGGCGTAGGAAGCTCTGGCACTTGGAAAACTGAGTATACAGCTGGTCATCAAGGTCATTGCGGTCGGTAATGACTACGATGGTAGGCTTGTTGAGGACTGTTTGAATCAGATGGGCGTAGAACACCATAGAGAGGGACTTTCCGCTGCCTTGTGTGTGCCAGAAGACGCCAATCTTACCGTCGCCATTGGTCGCCTTGACGGTGCGGTCAACGGCCTTCTTTACGGCGAAATACTGATGATATCCGGCAAGAATCTTGGCAGAACCAGCTTCGTCCACGCTGAAGCAGGTGAAGTTCTTGATGAGATCCAGGAAACGGTCACGCTTGAACATCCCAACGAAGAAGGTGTCGTAGTCGATGAAGTCCTTGGTCTCCTCCATGCCGTCCTTGGTCTTCCACTCCATGAAGCGGTCTTCCTTGCTGGTAATGGTGCCGGCCTTGGAGAGCGCCATGTCACTCATTACGCAGAAGACGTTGTAGATAAACAGGGACGGGATTTCCTGAATGTAGTTACGGATTTGACGGTATGCTGCGGAAGCGTCGGTTTCCTCCCGGGAGGGTGATTTGAGCTCGACAAGGACCAGCGGCAGGCCGTTCACGAAGATCATGATGTCTGCCCGCTTCTCTGATTTCTCCACGTAGGTCCACTGGTTGATGGCCTGGAAGGTGTTCCGGTCCGGATGGATAAAGTCAATGAGGTACACGATGTCGTTGACCGCCTCTCCCTTGTGCATATAGCTCACCTCAACGCCGTTCTGGAGGTAATCCATGAACTGCTGGTTTTTCTGCACCAGGGTGCCGGAGTCGATGTCGCGCACCTTACGGATGGCTTCATCAATGGCTGCTGCCGGTTTGGTGGGATTCACCAGCATCAAACTGTGGGCGAGCTGCGCCTCATAGAACGGGACGCGATAGTCACGTTCTATCTCCGGGCCGTAAACGTGGTCGTAACCAAGATTGTCGAGTAGCTCAAGAAGTGCGTTCTCGTAATTTGATTCCGTAAACATACTAATTATCTAATTCGCCTTTTTCTAATTGCTCTAAATAAAAAAACAATGCTTCCTTGTAGGCTTCTCTATCTTGGGAATACAAAGCTTCAGAGGCCGAGATGAGTATGCCACCGATATTAATTGGGTTTTGCTCATCATAATAATCATTAAATGGTTGATTGTCCTGATATAAAATCCTATTTGTCCCTCTATCTGAGTGATTACGATAAAAATGCATAATAAACCCTCCTATTACATCTGTAATACGGGACGTAAGAAGAGCCAAAGAATAACTAATTGACACATGTTCAACATCTTGTCCATGAGAAGCAAACCCGGCAGAGTCTCTAATTTCTGATATCTTTTGTGCAACAGCGGATATTCGCCGAGCTATTTCAGATAAGTCATCCCCATAAGAGTCACTTTCGGTAAGCATGTTTTCTATAGTTACTTTTACCAGTACCTGAAATTTATCATACTTAGAATAATCAACCCCCTTATTTGTAAGGATGGTTTTGCAAATTCCCTCAATCAACGATTTACATGCCTCAACGCACAAATCCGGATTATTCTCTACGGATTCTTCAATAAGAGAGACCTGCCTTTCATATACAGAAAAGCTGGGAATATAGCCTATATTTTCCCGAATCCACTTCACTTTGTATAATTCAAATTATGATTTATGC
>DBYB01000021.1:9202-36318 GCA_002309995.1 Bacteroidales bacterium UBA1197 | reverse complement strand
AGGGTCTGTGATGGATTTCGTGGCAACGGTTGCGGCGGTAAACTTTCTTCTGTTTTAAAAAGAATTCGCAATACAATTCTTTGTTTTTTGGGGTCAGTCGAAAGAATCAGCAAAACCTGCTATACGATTCTTTCGTTTCCATTGAAGTCTGGGAAAAATGTCTCATCTTCGCGGCTGTATTAATTAACCTCTTTTTACTATGACAAATTTCAAGTATCCTACGTTCATTGACTTGCGGTACGACTTTGCGTTCAAGTCTATTTTTGGTACTCAGGGCAATGAGGACCTTCTGTTAAAACTCATTAATGCTATCCTTCCGGAGAAGCACTTTACGAGCGTAAGCCTTATGAACAACGAGCAGATGGGACTCCGCAAGGAGTCGCGAAGAGCCGTGTTCGACGTCTTCGCTACGACCTCCGATGGCTCAGACTTCACCATCGAGATGCAGTTAAATGATCAGGCCGACTTCAACCAGCGAATGGTTTTCTATTCTTCCTTCCCGGTGCAGAATCTCGTAAAGAAAGGGAAAGGCAAGGACGGAGAACCGGAGCTGTATTACACCTTCCCGCACGTGTATGTAATCGGCATAACGAATTTCATTTTGTCGCAAGTACCTTACAATAATGAGATAATCAATTCGTATTCAATCCGCAACGAGAGGGATCCGAGCAGTGCTCTGACCGACAAGGTTACGTATGTGACCGTGGAACTGCCAAAACTAACTAAGACTTTGTCTGAACTTTCAAGCCCGGAGGACTTCCTGTTTTATGCAATAAAGAACATCGGAACTATGAAGGCGATGCCGAAAGAATTCAAGGGGAAGGGTTTGGATAAGTTGTTTGATTTGTGTAGATTTGCCAGTATGACAGAAGCACAACAAAGACAGTACATCGCTGAGATGATGGCAAAGTTCGATGAGGGCAGCCGCATAGCCACGGCAATCAACAAAGTTGCGAAGGCGATGATCGCGGATGGATTGTCGGCGGAGGCAGTGGCGAAGTACACCGGCTTGTCCGCCGATGAGATTGCTGCACTGTAGCGGCGCATATTATTTGTTGATTGTTTAACCGTCACTGCAGGGTAATTGTCCTTGCGGTGGCGGTTAGACTTTCTCGAGGAGGTCGGGGGGGATGAAGGAGGCGGCGACGGCGGCGACGCCGGAGATGATGACGACGAGGCGGCGGTCTTTGCGGATGCGGCGGATGTAGCCTTCGGCGCCCTTGAAGGGGCCGTCGATGACGCGGACGCGGTCGCCGACGGCGTATTTCTGCGGGTCGTCGCCGAGGTAGTCGAGGCCGGTGTCGGCGGCGGAGCAGACTATGCGGAAGATTTCGATCTCCTTGTCGGGGACGGCGACGGGTTCGGTAGTGCCGGGCTTGGTATACATATATATGTATCCGAACTGGGAGGCGCGGAGGCTGAGGGCCGTCTTGTAGTTGGTGTGGATGAACATATAGGAGGGCAGCAACTTCTGGGCGTAGTACTCGATGCCGAGGCCGTCCAGCACCTCACACATGCGGGCCGTGCGTTTCCAGAAAACTTTGATTGCGTACCAATGCTGCTCCACGAACGGCAAAGTTACTACTATTATTTGTTATTCTTCAAGAAAAACCCTATTTTTGTATTCGGTATTTACCGCTTCGCCCCGGCAAAAGGTCTGTGCAGGCGAGGCAGTATGCGTGTCAGGAGCGCGTCGCAAAACGCAAAACGGCAATCCGCCGATGCCCTGCAGCAAACCACCGTAACTCCTACAGAATCAAATACTACGCAAATGAAACGTCTTTTATTTGCAATGCTCCTTCTCCTGGCTATGGCTCAGCCCGCCAGGAGCCAGATGGTCGCAGTTCAGACCAACGCCCTCGACTACGTTGCCCTTGGCACACTCAACCTTCAGGCCCAGGTGTCCTTTGCCCAGAACTATTCCGCGTTCCTGGAGGGCCGCTGGAATCCCTGGACCTTCGGACAGGGAGAAGACGCCACGCGCCTCGGCTACCGCAAGGCGTCGGTCGGCGTGCGCTACTGGCCGTGGTACGTGTACTCCGGCCTGTGGGTGGCGGCATCCTTCCAGCTGTCGGAACTCGACCGCATCAACTTTATGAATATGGACAAACTGGAGGCGCACGGAGGCAGCGGCGCCGGGCTCAGCCTGGGCTACTCCTTTATGATCCTTCCTTTCCTCAACCTCGACTTCGGCGCGGGCGTGTGCTACACCCGCTACAATTCATACGTAACCAACGGAGTGCCTAGCAGCACCGGCTCACTTAGCCTGTTCCAGCCTGATTTCCTGTCGGCCTCCATTGTATATGTGTTCAAATAGGCACACATTAGCCCTTTTCCTGGCCGCCTGCATCGCCCTGCTGGTCTTCTCCTGCGGACCGTCCAACAAGCTCAAGTCCATTCAGGAGGGACAGAGCCGAATCAACATTCTCGGCAACGAGGCCCCGTCGGCCGCCCAGAGCGCACCGCAGTACAATGTGATGCGCGACACCCTCAAGGTGAAGGGCGAGAACGGCGAGGACTTCTTCATTATGAAGGCCGAGCGCGACTCGGTCACCGGTGAGATGGTGGCCACCGAAGTGCTTAACGCCTCCATCGTGGTCGCTCGCTTCCGCCACGTGGCCGAGCGTCACGGCAAACTGGACCTCTACTTCCAGATCCAGGTGCCGGAGGCCATCCGCGACAGCCGCTGGCAGATCCGCATCACCCCGCGAATGGTGGTCAAGAACGATACCACCGACCTGCACGAGGTGATGATTACCGGCGCCGACTACAACAAGGAGCGTATGCGCAAGTACGAGGTGTACGACAATCTGCTCAAGTCGATACTTGACGACTACGACCTCATCGACCGCAAGCGCGAGATCGAGATTTTCATCGAACGGCACCTGCCGGAACTGCACGCTATGCGGCTCGACAGCGCCTACGTATCCGACGAGGTCTATACGACAATGTACGACGTGTCGCACAAGGAGATCATCGACCATTACGGCCTGCAGATCAGCAAGGTGCGCAAGTTCTTCAACGACCGCAGGAAGAAGCGGGCGGCGAAGATGGAGCAGGACCTCTATTCCAACTATCCGACGCTGGAGAATTCCGACAAGATTCGTCTCGACACGCTCGTGACCGATTCCGACCTCGGCCTGTGGAGCTACGACTACCTGCAGACGCTCGATGCGGAGAAGGGCGTCAAGAGCATCAACATGTTGCTCAGCGGAAGCATCTACGAGGGCGGCAAGAAGATCGCCGACATCGCTACGACGGACGCATATACCTTCTACATCAGCACGCTGTCGGGGTTCTACCGGCACATCGAGCGCTACGTTAAGAAGGTGGTGGAGAGGCGCGCGGCCGCGAATACCTCGTTCGACATCAAGTTCAGCAAGGGGAAGAGCGACATCGACCCGTCGCTTGGGCTCAACGAGGAGGAGCTTTCGCGCATACGGCAGACGCTGCAGGCACTTATGCAGAACGAGACGTTCGACCTCGATTCCGTCATCGTGACCGCAGGTGCGTCGCCCGAGGGGGGATTTGCTCTCAACGCCCGACTGGCGGACGACCGCAGCCGCTCCGTGACGCAGTTCGTCAGTTCCTACACCCGCTCGTTCCAGGATTCGCTGGCACGCGAGGCGGGGTTCAGCGTGGACGAGGAGGGGAATATTATTACGGAGGAACTTACGTTCGTGGAGATTCCCATCATCAGCCGTTCGGTTGGTGAGGACTGGGAGACGCTGGACCGACTGGTGGAGACCGATACGCTGCTGACGGAGAAGCAGATAAAGGAATACGGACGCATCCGTAAGATGAAGGACCCCGACGCCCGCGAGCTGCGGCTCAAGAAAGAGAAGTTCTATCAGCATGTGGCTGATTCGCTGTATCCTATTTTGCGGCGGGTGGAGTTCGATTTCTTCCTGCATCGTAAAGGAATGATTAAGGATACCATTCAGACGACTGAGCCGGATACGCTGTACCGCAACGGCTTGCGAGCGCTTGAGGATATGGATTACGATACTGCCGTGAAGCTGCTGGAACCGTATAAGGACTTCAATACCGCCATCGCGCTTATGGGCGTGGACCGCAACTATGCGGCCAAGGAGATTCTGCTTACGGAGCCCGAAACGGCAGACGTGGATTATTTGTTTGCAATTTTGTGGTCGCGAATGGGAGATGAGCAGAAAGCCGTGCAGTATTACCTGAAGGCCTGTCGTGAGGATCCTTCGTTCGTACATCGCGGCAACCTCGACCCGGAGATTTCCGCACTTATCAAGACGTATAACTTAAATGCCGACAACGGCGACGATTTCTTATGAAAAAAGTATTGACAGTATTTGTGTTGGCCCTGTGCCTCGGCCCGCTTGCCCAGGCTCAGTCCGACAAGGGCTTCACCCTCGCCCTCGGCGGCGGCGGCCTCGTTTCGCTGAATGAGAATTCATTCTCTTATTCTGAGTTTGGGCATCCCTTTGGCTTGCTTGCTCCTCAGGGTACCTTCTGGGTTAGTTATAACTTTAACCGCAATTTCGGCCTCAGGCTGAGTGCGAGTTACGGTGGGAATTCATCCGCCAAGAATACCAGGGAGACTGCGGGGCACGGTTTCTACCCTTATGCTTTCAACAGCGTGAACGGTTTCCTGGATTTTATGTTTGACGTCAGGAATAAGAACTCCAAAACGAAGTGGATTGTGCCGAACCTATATTTAGGCGCCGGCGTCGGGCACAGCTTTGGAATGCACGATACCAATGACAACCATCACTGGCAGCACCCTACTGACCCTAATACCTGTTTTGGTATGCGTGCCGGCGTTATGCTCGGTTTCCCTTTGGGTAAGGCGATAGACCTGTATGTTGACGGTTGCATCGAGGCTTATACTGATGCGTATAACGGCCTTATGCCCGGCCCGGAAGAAATCGAGGCTGCCAAGCCCGGCTATCCCGGTTTCCCGTTTGACCTCCGGTGCCCGTTAAGCGTAGGCCTGAGGTGGAGGTTGTAGGATGGGGCTAAATACCGTTTCTGCAATACTGAGTAAATTGGGGCGAGTTTTTATCGCCCCTTTTCAGCATATAATAGGGTATATACGTCTCAAACTCAAGTGGCACGGCGTTGTGCGCTTTACGAGCAAGGCGGACATTGCTGCTGACGCTTGTTTTGAGGGTGCCAACAGCGTGGGAGACCGCAGTCATTTCGACGGCTCGATGGGCTATGGCTCGTATATCTGCAACGACTGCTGGCTCGAAGCTAACGTCGGCCGCTTCTGCTCTATCGGCCACCAGGTGCGCACGGCGGGCGGAACCCATCCCATTTCGGCTCCGTTCGTTTCAACGTCGCCTATGTTCTTCTCCTTGAGGAAGCAGGCTATGGAGACCTTCGCCACGGAGCAGCGGTTCGACGAGATTCTGCCGCGCGTGCAGATAGGGAACGATTGCTGGATTGGCGACCGTGTTGAGATTGTCGGCGGGAAGACCATAGGCGACGGGGCGGTAGTGCTCACGGGAGCGGTGGTTACGAAGGACGTACCGCCGTATGCTGTGGTCGGCGGCGTGCCGGCTCGGGTACTTAAGTATCGATACGACGATGAAACTATCGCCTGGCTGCTGAAGGTGCGCTGGTGGGATCAGCCTGTTGAGTGGTTCCGGGAGAATTGGGAACTGTTGGGCGATATAGAGAAGTTGAAGGAAGCGTTGAATGAGAATTAGCGTTATTACCGTCAACCGCAACGACTGCCCAGGTCTGCGGAAAACGATTGAAAGCGTTGTGGATCAAACGGTTGCCCCGTTTGAGTTTGTCGTTATTGATGGGGCCTCCACAGACGGAAGCGCAGAATTGCTATCGGAGTACGGTAAGTATATCTCTTATGGAATAAGCGAGCCAGATAAGGGGATTTATAACGCGATGAATAAGGGCTTAGCCCAGGCGCACGGAGATTACTGCATCTTTATGAATTCAGGAGATTGCTTTGCATCTGCCGATGTGCTCGAAAAGATTGCCGCTTCCGGGGCTGATGCCGATATTATCTGCGGTGATGCGGTAATCCTGACTGACCCTGTTGGGCGCAAGGTTCATCCGGACGAGATTACAATGAAGTTCTTGTTCGAGAGTTCCATTTGCCATCAAGCTGCGTTTATCAAGCGTGATTTGCTTGCCTGCGGTTACGACGAGTCTCTGAAGATTGTGGCAGACAGGAAGTTGTTCCTGGTGGCGCTGGTGATGAACGACTGTAGATATGCGCACGTGCCGGTCGATGTTGTCAGGTATGATGTCTCCGGCTTCAGCGCCACTCACCGCCTTGAGTCTGAACTTGAGTGGCAGGGCGTTCTTAAGAGTCTTATTCCCGAGCGCATCCTTCTGGATTACGGCCGCAAGAGTTCCGGCCCTTTGTATGGCACTACGCCCTACGACCAACTCTTCCTTGAAATTGGCCGCCGCCGCTGGCGCAGGCCGGTGTATCGCCTGGTCCGGGGATTCCTTCGGGTGATTGCCTTGTGTTTCCCCAGCGCGAGGTTTGTGAGGAAGATAAATTGAATATGGCTATGACAATTGCTGTATTAATGACTGTTTTTAATCGCAAAGAAAAGACTTTGCGTTGTCTTGATTCTTTGCAGAGTACTATTGAACCTCACAGCGATGATATGTGCCTCAAGGCGTTTATTACTGATGATGGCAGTACTGACGGTACGGTAGATTCAATTAAAGCCAGAAAGTATGCTTTCCCTGTAATTATCCTTCCCGGAACAGGCTCATTATTTTGGAATGGTGGGATGATTAATTCCTGGAAGGCAGCAATTAATGAGGGAGGCTTTGATGGGTATTTGTGGCTGAACGATGACGTGGTTGTTCTTCCTCCATTCTGGGAAGATCTGAAAAATGCCGATTCATATTGTCTGACTACTTTTGGGAAACCTGGCATCTATGTGGGCTCCACTAAAGACGGAAAAACAGGCAACTTCACTTACGGCGGTTTTGTCTATGTGAATAAGTTTACTCAACTGGACTCTTTTATAAAGCCTGATGGCAAGTCCTTTCAGGAGTGTGAAGCGGCACACGGCAATATTACATATGTATCTTCGGAAGTAGTTGAGTCTCAGGGAGTCTTTTGCGAAAAGTATTTCCATGGGGGCTCAGACCACGATTACACCTATCTCGCCCATAAGGCCGGCTGGCCTATCCTTGTGCTGCCTCGTTTCAGTGCAGTATGTGAAAACGATCATTCTAAGGATGGTGGCAGGAGCGTGTTTTTCTCTAAACCTCTTAAGGTACGCTGGGCAGAGACATTTACCAAGGGGCATTCCGCGATGTACAATGCATTGTTATTCAGCAAACGCTGCTTTCCTTGGAGATATCCCTTCGTGTGGTTGTCAATCTTTGCAAAAGTGGTTTTCCCGCGAGCATATTACCGTCTGTATCTTCTGATGAGAGGTGCGAAACAACAAACTGTTAGGAATGAAAAGACTGTATAGTTTTTTTACCCGTCAGATCCCATCTGTTTGGTATTGTTTGGTCAGCGGTATAAAGTACCAGAGAGGCTGGCAAGTTACAGGTGCGATTAGGATTATTAAGCGTAGCTGGCTTAATACTTTGTTGACCAATCGTTCAAGTGGAAGACTGGTGATAGGTAACAACTTTTGTTGCCTGAATAAAATCAAGAGCAATGCAATAGGCCTCATACAACCCTGTGTATTCAATGTTTTAGATCCAGGAAGTTCTATAGTAATCGGTGATAACGTGGGTATAAGCGGAAGTACGATTTGTGCGTCGAAGAATGTGACAATCGGGAATAATGTGATAATCGGCTCCGGCTGTCTTATTATGGATACTGATGCCCATCCATTAGGCTGGCGGGACCGTAGAAACTGTTCGAATGATGCTGTTCTCTCAAGCCCCGTTACGATCGGCGATGATGTGTTTATTGGGGCGCGATCAATTATTCTCAAAGGTGTTACTATCGGGGATCGTTCTGTTATTGGCGCCGGTTCTGTTGTGAGCAAAAACGTGCCTGCAGATTCTATTGTGGCAGGCAATCCGGCAGTAATAATTAAGAAGAATGTTGAATAGTTTTCCTCGAAAATATTCTCTGCCGGAGAAAGCGGTTCATAAGGTATTTGCGGATGCAAGAGAGCTTTATGAACGCACACACCCGGATTGTATGCCAGCCTTGGATAGGACAATTGACCACGAAGAGGCCGGGAAAATTATGTATGATTGCCTTTCCGCTGATAAGCCTTGTATGATAGCCCGCTTCGGAGGAAGCGAGATGAATATTCTAACTAATTATCTAGGCGTACAGCGCGGTTTTAAGGGATGCTTGGATTTTGTGCGTGCAAAGCAGGACCAATGGTGGTGGATGGAGAAGAGGGTGGATCATATGGTTAACAATGCCGGTTTCTTTCCCAGGGAAGAGTGGGCTTTCATTCAGTTCAGCCAGTTGCTTCAAGAGGATATGAAGTATATTGATGTTCTGGCAAGTTTCACAAGACGGGAGTGCTATTTCAAAGATACTTTCATTAATGTTCCTAAGTTGCATCTTTTGTTGATGGAACCCTGGTTCGCCTCCCAGTCCTGGACGAGGGTGTTGAAAGGGAAGAAGGTTCTGGTCATTCATCCGTTTGCCGAGTTGATAGAGTATCAATACAAGAATAATAGGGAGAAGTTATTTCCCGGTACTGATATCCTTCCTGATTTTGAATTACATACGATCAAGGCGGTTCAGAGTATAGGTGGGGATAATGATGATTTCGCTTCATGGTTTGAAGCGTTGGATTGGATGAAGGCCGAGATGGAAAAGCAAGATTTCGATTATTGCTTAATCGGTTGTGGTGCTTACGGATTGCATCTTGCCGCTTATGCCAAACGCATTGGGAAAAAGGCAGTTCACCTTGGAGGTGTACTTCAGATGCTGTTTGGAATAAAAGGCAATCGTTGGGAAGATCCGAATTATGGCCTTCCGGCAGTTGGAATTCCCTATGGGTGGTACCAGCGCTTATTTAACGATGCATGGGTAAAGCCGGATGATTCATTCAAGCCCAAAAAAGCTGATCAGGTTGAAGGTGCTTGCTATTGGTAGATTGAGGCATTATGGAAAAAACCATAAAAAGGAAAACGACAGACGGTTTGATATGGAGCTCGATGCAAAAATTTGCATCGAAAGGGCTACAGTTGCTGTTTAGTATCCTTATAGCTAGAATACTGGTTCCAGAGGATTATGGGTTAATAGCAATAGCCAACTTGGTTATTTCATTATCCGATGTCCTGATAGACAGTGGCTTTTCAAAGGCGCTGATACGTAAAAAAGAGAAAAACGAAACAGATTACGCCACGGTCTTTTGGTTTAATATGGCCGTCTCTGGAGTCATATATGCCATTATATTCTTCATCGCCCCTTTTATTGGGAGATACTATGATTCTGAGTTACTTTCGCCAATCATACGTATTATTTCCCTCACGCTGATCGTCAATGCTTTGTGCGGCATCCAGAGTTTGCGATTAATCATAGAAATGAATTTTCGCAAACTGGCTGTTTTGGAAACGATAGGTATGTCGATAGGTGGAATTGTGGCTCTTGTTTTAGCTATTTATGGCGCCAGTGTGTGGGCACTTGTTGCCCAGACCCTTGTTGGTGCATCTGCAAGGATGTTGCTGATATGGTGTTTTAGCAAGTGGAAGCCATCATTTAGCTTTTCAGGGGCTACGGCAAAACAGTTCTTTTCTTTTGGCTCCAGATTATTGTTGTCCGATTTTCTGGGTCGTATATATGGTGCGGTTTTTACGCTGACAATAGGAAAGAGGTTTTCCCCTGAACAACTTGGGCTATACGGAAAAGCGGATGCGTTTGCCTCTGCTCCTTCCAGTTTTATTATGAGTCCGATTGCATCCGTGTCATTTCCTGCCGTGTCGGAGATTCAGTCCGATGAAGACAGGATGAGCAGGAACTATTTTGCTATGCTGGGACTGGCCGCTATGGTTGCTTGCCCTGTTTTTCTTGGCTTGATTGCAGTTGCCAAGCCTCTCGTCCCAGTATTACTAACGGAGACATGGCGTGAGATGATTCCGTATTTCCAGATTCTTTTAGTGTCGTGTTTGTTTTCTGCATTTGCGGTGATACCTCAGAACTATCTATTAATTGCAGGGGCATCACGTTCAATTTTGATTATTCAGATTATTACGCGAATTGTCGGACTATTGCTGTTGATTCCGTCTTCTGCAGTATCCCTTAAAGCTGTATGTCTGGTGATTGTAGTTGTTTCCGTTTTATCTTGGTTTCTTACTTTGTTGTTTTTAAGGAATAAAACCGGCTATTCTTTTGCCGGTTTTATGCGCAGTATTGCTCCCTCTTTCCTGATTTCCCTGGTAATGATGTTTTTGGTGATAACAGTAGTGGAGATTATCGATAGTATGCTACTTGGTTTAGTCATTGGCATAATCAGTGGTGTTTTTTTGTACGTCCTGCTATCATATGTTTTTAATAGAACGCAGTCCAAATTGTTGTTTTCTCTCGTAACTCCTTATTTGAAACGTAATTAGTTAATTATGGGCGGTGCGTTTTCTCATAGTTGGACAGAAATAAGCATAGATCGTGTCAGGGCAATACAGCTGGAGATCTTAGCAAGCATAGACTCTTTTTGTCAGGAGAATGGACTTAGATACGCATTAGCATATGGGACCCTTTTAGGGGCTGTGCGGCACGGAGGATACATCCCTTGGGATGATGATATCGACATAATGATGCCAAGGCCTGATTATGATGTTTTTATCAAATCGTACCAATCAGAGGAAAATAGGGTAATAGATTTAGCGACATCTCCCGTAAGCGTAGAAATGTTTGCCAAAATCTCAAGAGTAGGCACCTTTATGGAGGATGTTTACGGCCGCGTCTTATGGGGCGTAAACGTAGACGTTTTTCCCATTGATGGTTACCCTTCCCCAGGTAATGAGGCAACAGTTAATCAATTGTTCCATTTGAACGGCCTTGTCCCAGTTGTGTGTCCTTTTTATCGGGCAGTGAGGAAGAATAAACCGGTTTGGTTCTTTAAGTATGCTGTGAAGAGAGTGTTTCACCCATCCATCCCAAATGTCTTGAATCTAAAGAGTTCGATCTCAACCAGATTGCGGGAACAGTCATTTGAAGAAGCATCTTACGCCGGCGCTTATTTTGGTGATGCTGGGCTTAATGAGTTTATGGAAAAGGAAGTTTTCTGTTCATTTACTCAAGTTAAGTTTGAAGGGAACTGTTATCCTGCTCCGGCGCAATATGATATTTATTTGCGTAATCTTTACGGTGATTATATGACTCTCCCTCCGGAAGATCAGCGTGTGCTCCGTCATTGTTATAAGTACTATTCCATTTAGTTTTGCTTATGAATTCTTTTGTGTTTCCAGGTAATCTTGACCCTGCTATAGCTCAAGTTGGAGCAGAGCCCATCCCGTATATGAGAACAGATTTCTTCTCCCAAATCAATAAGGAATCTGAACAAATGCTTCTTGAATTGATTCACTGTAAAGAGGGGAAGACAATAATTTACACAGGTTCCGGGACAGGGGCTATGAGCGCCGTGATTGAGAATTACGCAAGCACTAAAAGGAAAGCGTTAGTTATTGACGGCGGTTCATTTGGCCATCGCTGGTTCCAGCTGTGCGAGTATTATGGCGTTCCGGTTGTGGATTATGTTGTGCCTTTCGCCGAAGATATTGACTACTCCAATTTGGAAACGAGAATTGAGATAGAGCGGCCTGATATCCTTTTGTGCCAGCATCACGAAACATCTTCGGGGCAGTTGTTCAATTTGGCAGAAATCAGTCGTATTTGCCAGAGATTCAATATCTCGCTTGTAGTTGATGTAATCAGTTCATTTCTTGCTGAAGAGTTGGATATGGACGCGTTGGGGATTGACATCTGCGTTACCAGTACCCAGAAAGGATTGAATATTCCTCCGGGCCTTTCTATCATCTTTTTAAGCAAAAGACTTAAAGATTATCCGTTTAATCATAACGGCTATTATTGGGATTTTGAGACCAATCTTTCAAATCTGGAGCGAGGACAAACTCCATTCAGTCCTGCTACGACGATATATCTGCAGTTGCACGCCCGTCTCAAACAGTTAATGGCAGAAGGAGGCGAGCATAATAACATTGAACTGGTGCACCAGCGGGCTCAGTGCTTCCGTAAGTTATGCAAAGAATATGGGTGGGGGGTGCCTGCTCAAACCCCTTCATATGCCATAACTGGCTTCCAGACTCGGGATTCTGCTGAAAGGATTATTTTCAAAGGCCTGGCAGAGAAATATGATACTTTCATTATGCCTGGTGGGAACCCTGGATTTTACCGTGTCTCTCATATGGGCCTCCAGACGGAGGAGGATCTTAGAACTCTGGCCTCTCAGATTTATGAATTAGAATCGACTTGCCGATGAAAACGGTTATTACATATGGTACCTTTGACCTGTTCCACGAAGGCCACTATCGCTTGCTGCAAAGAGCAAAAGCTCTGGGCGATTATCTCATTGTGGGAGTAACCACAGATAATTTCGACCTTGAGCGAGGCAAAATGAATACCTGCAATAATGTAATGGAGCGGGTGGAGGCTGTCCGAAATACCGGTCTGGCCGACAAAATAGTTCTGGAAGAGTACAAAGGTCAGAAAATAGATGATATCCAAAAGTATAAAGTTGATGTTTTTACGGTTGGATCTGATTGGGCTGGTTATTTCGATTATCTGAAGGAGTATTGTGAAGTGGTGTATCTTCCCAGGACAGAGGGCATTTCCAGCACGCAACTCAGGGAACAGCGTCCAATCGTCAGGATCGGGATTATCGGAACCGGTAGTATCGCCAAGCGTTTTGTGCCAGAGAGCAGGTGTGTAAACAGCATCGATGTTGTTAGTGTTTACAACCCTGATGCTCAGGAAGCTGTCCGCTTTTGCAAGCGTTTTGAGATAGATAATTGCGCTGCATCAGTTGATGATTTGTTGTCGCGTTGTGACGCTGTTTATATTGCATCTCCGCATTATACCCATTTTGATTATGCCAGACAGGCTCTTCTCGCCGGCAAGCACGTCCTGTGTGAAACTCCGCTGGTATTTAAGGAATGCCAGGCAGCAGAGTTGTTCGAGATAGCCTCGAAGAGTAATCTTGTACTTATGGCCGGGCTCAAAACGGCTTTTTGCCCTGCTTTTGGCCATTTGGTCAGTATGGTCAAGTCCGGAGTTATTGGAGAAGTCGTAGAGGTAAATGCCTCGACCACGACTCTGACGGATGAATCATCAGAGAAAATGGATGCCTCCAGGTACGGAGGAAGTATGAGTGAGAATGCCTGTTTCCCGCTTGTGCCGATTCTGAAATTACTGGGGACTGATTATGAAGATATAACATTTTACTCCAAGATGAAAGCCGGCACGGACATTTTTACAAAAGCAGTTCTTCGCTACAAGCAAGCCATTGCTTCTTTTCAGGTCGGTCTCGGCGTAAAAACAGAAGGCAGTATGACTATTGCCGGCACTAAGGGCTATGTTTACGTGCCTGCCCCCTGGTGGAAAACGGATTATTTCGAAGTCCGCTTTGAGAATCAGAGCGATAACAAGAAAGTCTTCTATTCATTCGCCGGAGAGGGCCTTCGCTATGAGATAAAAGAGTTTGTGTCGGCTATACTTGCACAGTCTTCACACTACTCAAAGGTGTCAATTAAGGAGCACCTGATTATGGCCCGTATTCAGGAAATGTACTTTAGAGGGGAAAACGTTTATAAGATTTAAAGATGAAACGCGATATCACAGTTCGTCGGTATTCGGAGAAGATAGATTCTCCAAGTGCAATTCTCAACTTGATTCATGCTGCTTTCTCCCATTACCTAAAAAGAGGTGTTTACTCATTGGGCTCACGTATTGATGATGCAATGCTGAGACAAATGCTCGATGAGAATCTGACAATAATCGCAGTCGATGTGACCGATGCACCAATTGGAGTTTTGTTTCTTAGTGGGAAACAGGATGGTTATATTGAATTACTGGCAATTGCACCGGCCATAAAGCGCAGAGGTGTTGGACGGGCGCTGTTGTCCGCCGCTGAAGATGCTATAAGGAAAAGAGGGGGAAAGGTTATCTGTAGCGATACATCCCTCAAAATGCGGGAGTCAAGGAAGTGGCATCAAAACAATGGCTTTAAATGTTCATCCCTTGTCTCTTTCTCTTCAACTGACTATTATTCGATAGAATTCCGTAAAGATTTAGTACGGCGCCCTTTGGGAGAGATACGATGCCTTGCTCATTTTTGTCTTTCATGTGTTATTACTATGTTTACAAAGAAGAAAGGCAGGGACAACAGGCCAAATAATAAACTGACTCTTAACGAAATTCAGTCGGTGAGTCTTGACATTCTTACCAAGGTTCATTCTTTTTGTAAGGAGAATGGCATTAAGTATTCTCTGGCATACGGTTCTCTGATAGGAGCAATTCGCCATAACGGCTTTATCCCTTGGGACGATGATGTTGATATTATTATGCCGAGGCAGGATTATGAAAGATTCAAGGAATCATTTAACTGTCCGGGATTGGGGCTGCTGAGCGAAGATGATCCGAATAGTTATGTTTGCTTCTCCCGAGTGTATGATTATTCCAGGACCTTCAATAAAACCACGCTGCCCTTTGCCCATAACTATTATGGTGGTGTTTGGATTGACATTTTCGCTGCAGATGGTGTTCCGGATAATTTTTCTGAATTTCAAGCTTTAGTTGCCAGGCAAACAGCGTTGAGTTTAGACCAGCTTTATTACAGAGATCCAAAGGCGGAATTATCCGTAATGCCTACGTTAAAGAAAAAAGTAGGCCTCTTGTCCAGGAAAATACTTCGGCTAAATGGTTGGCCACTCAAATCAGTCAATAAAAAGATGCTGTCGAATATGCAAGGAATTCCGTTTGGAGATACAAATCATTGGTCCCAACTGGCATGTATGGATGACGGAGACAGAATGTATCAGTTGACTGAAGATTTCAAAGATGTAGAATGTCACTCTTTTGAAGGTCGGGAGGTTTATATTATGACAGGGTATGATCGTGTATTGCGTACACTTTATGGAGATTATATGCAACTACCTCCTGAGGAAGAGCGCATTCCGAAACAGTCATTTTTATCTTTCTATTGGATCCGGTAATGACCACAATCCCAATTCTGTTTACTTTTGACCAGACGCTTGAGATGCCGGCTGGGGTGTGCTTTACATCCTTGTTGGAAAATGCAGCGAAAGATACATTTTATGATATCTTCATCTTGCACGGCCCTAACGCTGATTTCAGTAACAGTAAGCTGAACGACTTGCCGGGGAAGTATGGCAACTGCCACCTGACTTTCCGCAAGGTGGAAGGGGAGTTCGTGGGCGGATACGAGATAAGGGGTATTCCTGAGACTGCTTATTACAGGCTCATTTCTCCGGAATTGATTCCTGAGTATGACAAGGTTTTATATTCCGATGTAGATGTAATCTTCCGAGAAGATTTGACAAAGTATTACGAGATTGATCTTGGAGATAACTACTTTGGCGCAGTTGATACTTGCTCCCAGTTAAGACCATGGTATCAGAGATATTTGAAGGACGAGTATGATTACGACTACAGGGACGGCTATTATTACTCCGGCAACCTTATAATCAATTGCAAACAACTGCTTGCAGATGGCAAGTTGGAGGAGTTTAGAATGCTTGGAAAGAACAACTATCATCAGCAGGATATGACCATCATTAATCTTGCCTGTAAGCATCGCATCTTGCCGATGACTCCAGCGTACTGCGTTAGCACTCCGATTTATACGCTGATGACCAAGAGGCGTGCTGAAATGGAGGCGATTTACGGAAAGGACGAGATTGCTCACGCACTCACGACCGGTATTATCCATTACAATGGCAATAAGCCATGGAACGGCCCCTGCCCTAATGCAGATATATGGTGGAGTTATTACCGCAGGTCTGTTTTCTTCGATGAGAAGTTCTGCCACGATTTCTGGACTGGACAGCGAGACCTGCTGGTGCGGCTCCCTCTGCTTAAAAGAATCAAAATGCTGTTGCGCTACCCGAAAGACAGGAAAGAATGGTAAAGTTCATTGGGATATTGCTCACGGGGATACTAACCAGTTTTTTCTTCTTCCCGTTTGAATTTACCTTCCTGCCCGGCGTCAATGTAAAGATGATGCTGGCGGTGTTGGGATTGGTGTTCGCAGCCTTTGAACTGATTAAGAGAAAGTGTTTTTTAATTCCGCTTGAATTGTTGCTCCTTGCAGCATTCGCCGTGTCGGTGTCATTGATTTCCTTGATTTCCATAACCTTAAACCAGACTCCGGATAATACATACGCATCCTATATCATCTCCTTTGCTGTGTGGCTGAGCGCAGCTTTTGCCGTGTGCTCTTTTATCAGAATCGTGCATAGAAGAATCGACGTACAACTGGTGTTGGACTATCTTGTTGCAGTGTGCTTTTTCCAGTGCGTGATTTCGCTGGTGATAGACCACAACCTCTCTCTGGCCCGCTGGGTCAATTCGACATTTGAGTTCGGCCAGCAAGTTACAATAGATACGGAGCGCCTTTATGGCATTGGCGCTTTGCTGGATGTGGCGGGCGCGCGCTATTCGGCCGTACTGGTGGGCCTGGCGTTCTATTTGTCCGAAGTGACGGGCTCTCTGAATACCGGGCGCCGCATCTTCTATATACTGGCCTTCGGGGCCATTTCCGTGATTGGCAATATGATGGCCCGAACCACCCTTGTGGGTATGATAATCGGCCTTGTTTTTATAGTGGTTGGTATAGTATTCCGCCCGTCACAGCCTGGACAGGAGGGCGGCAAAACCCATCAGGTGCTGACGTGGGTGGTCATATTGACCATCGGGGTGATTGTTAGCATAGTGCTGTACGATACGAACTCTCAGGCCCGGAAGCTTTTCCGCTTCGGTTTTGAGGGCTTCTTTTCTTTGGCGGAAGAGGGGCGCTGGGAAGTCAGCTCCAACGAGAAGCTTAAAACCATGGTCGTATTCCCTGAGACACTCCACACATGGATCTTAGGCGACGGGTATTTCGAGAACTCGCGCTATGACCCTAACTATCTGGGTACGGCCACGGATATGGGGTACTATATGGGAACTGACGTGGGTTATTTGCGCTTTATTTTCTATTTCGGAGTCCCCGGCCTGCTATGTATGATGGCTGTAATCATCGGTTCTGCTATAGTTTGTCTGCGGCATTTCCCACGAGAGAGGTGGCTGTTCCTGATGGCTTTGCTGGTCGGTCTGACGGTCTGGCTGAAGGTCTCCACCGATATATTCTGTTTCTTTGCCCTGTTTCTTTCGGCAGCAGCCCTGCAAGAAGAGGACCCGGAAGAGGCGTTACAAAATGCCTAAAGTATCTGCAATTTTCCCTTTCTACGGCGTGGCGCCCTTTGTTGAGCGTTGCGTGAGGTCGCTTATGGAGCAGACGCTGCAGGATGTGGAGTTTATCTTCGTGGACGATGCGTCCAGGGACGATAGTCGCGCCATCATCGAACGGGTGTGCGCTGAGTATCAGCGTGACGTGAGGATTCTGACCCACCCGCAGAACAAGGGGTTGCCGGCGGCAAGGAATACAGGCCTTGCCGAGGCGCGCGGGGAGTATGTGTTCCACTGTGACTCTGATGATTACCTGGAGCCGACGATGCTGGAAGATATGTACTCCGCCGCCGTGGCCGAAGGGGCCGATTACGTTTACTCTGATTTCTACCTCGACTTCGGCACGGGCCGGCGTTATATGCCCAACCCCTCGTACACCAGCCCCGAGCAGATGATCAAGGAGGGCTTCTTCGCCGGTCTGATGAAGTACAACGTGTGGAATAAACTCGTCGCTCGTAAGTTGTACGAAGGAATCTCGTTCCCCGAGGGCCACGGGATGGGGGAGGATATGACGATGATACTGGTGGCTACTAAGGCGAACCGCTGCGCTCACGTGCAGAAGTCCCTGTACCACTATATGAAGACCAACGGCGGGGCATTCACGCAGACCGTGTCTGAGAAGCACCGGAGCGATATACTTTACAATACTGAACGCACGCTCGCTGGCCTGGAGGGCTGGGATGTGCCGGAGGCTGAGTTGTACAAGGCTCTCTTCAAGCTGAACGTGAAGCTGCCGTTCCTGCTCTCCGGTAAGTATTCCGAGTATCGCCTGTGGCGGCAGTGGTTCCCGGAAGCGAACGAATATATCAGCCGGAACCGCCATCTGCCTCGCAGGACCATACTTGTGCAGCAGTTCGCAGCTATGCGCCTGTATCCGCTGGTGTGGCTGTACGCGTTTGCCGTGAACCGCCTGTATTATGGCCTGAAGCGCAGGACTCAATGAAAATCATCTACACCATAGCCGGACTGTACCGCCCCGCGGGGATGGAAAGGATATTGACCGACAAGGCCAACTACCTGGCCGGCGAGGGGTACGATATAATGATAGTTACCACGGAACAGAAGGGCAGGCCGGCGGCGTTTGAGCTCGACCCGCGAATCCAAACCGTTGACCTGGGAATCGGTTACGAAGACAACAACGGGGGGCCGTTCCTCTCCAAACTCCTGCTGCATCCGTTCAAGCAGTGCGCGCACCGCAGGAAACTCAGGAAACTGCTGATGCAGGAGCGCCCCGATATTACGGTGTCGATGTTCTGCGGCGACGAGCGTTTCTTGCCCGCCATACAGGACGGCAGCAGCAAGGTTCTGGAGGTGCATTTCTCGCGCTTCAAGCGCTTGCAGTACGGGCGCAGGGGCCTTTGGGCGCTGGCCGACAGGATGCGCAGCCGCTCCGACTATAGGACCGTGCGCCGCTTCGACCGCTTCGTGTGCCTGACCAATGAAGATTACGGATATTGGGGGCGCCCTGAGAACGGACGCGTGATTCCCAACTTCATAGACAGCGTGCCGCAGGCGCCCTCGCCGCTCAGCGCCAAGACGGTGTTGGCTGTGGGCCGATATATGTACCAGAAGGGCTTCGAGCGCCTCGTTGAGGCCTGGCGCCTGCTGCCGGAGGGGCACGGATGGACGCTCAGGATTGTTGGCGGAGGCCCGATGGAAGATGAACTGCGGAAGCAGGCGGCCGGTCTGTCGGTGGAGATTGCCGGCCCGTCAAAAGATATGGCTGGGGAGTATGCCGGAGCGTCTGTGCTCGCCCTCAGTTCCCGCTACGAAGGTTTGCCGATGGTGCTTCTTGAGGCTCAGGCCTGGGGACTGCCGGTGGTCTCTTTTGACTGCAAGTGCGGTCCTCGGGATGTTATAACCGATGGGGAAGACGGCATCCTGGTGCCGGAGGGCGATATAAAGGCGCTGGCCTCCGCGCTCGGGAGGCTTATCAAAGACGCCGACCTGCGAAAGCGTATGGGAGCCGCCGCACGAGAGCACGCAGCCCGTTGGAATAAGGAAATCATTATGGACCGATGGATAGATCTGTTCGAAGAAATATCGTAGTATCTGCGGTGAACGTTCGCAAGGGCGGCACGCTTACGATACTCCGAGACTGCCTGCTGTATCTCTCCAAGCAGGAGCAGTGGCACGTTACGGCCCTCGTGCACAAGCGCAAGCTCTGCGATTTCCCGGGCATCGATTATATCGAAATCCCCTGGACCGTGGGCAACTGGGGCAAGCGCATAAAGTGCGAGTACTTCAGTATGGAGAAGATAAGCCAGCAGTTACGTCCTGTGGATTTATGGCTCTCGCTCCACGACACCACGCCGCGCGTCGAAGCCCGAAGGCAGGCTGTTTACTGCCACAATTCATTCCCGTTCCTGCGGGCAACCCTGCAGGACTTCAGGATGGACAGGAAGATACCTCTTTTCACCATATTCACCCGTTTCGCATACAGGATCAATCTGCGGAGGAATTACCGGCTCATTGTGCAGACGCGCTGGATGAGGGAGTCGCTCTCGAAGCTGCTGCATTATCCTGCAAACCGCATTGTGGTGGCCCCGCCGGCAGTAAAGTCGCCCGCCATCGAAGACACCAGCGCGGCCGAGGCGGTGCCCATCTTCATCTACCCGTCCACTCCCGACTGTCACAAGAATGTGGAGACGATATGCCGTGCGGCGAAGATGCTGGAGGGCAGGCTCGGGACGGGGAAGTTCCGGCTGGTGCTTACCATATCCGGGGATGAGAACAAATACGCCAAATGGCTGTACGACAGTTTCGATACCGTTGGCTCCATAGAATTCAACGGCTATATGCCCCGGGACGTGCTGTTCCGCTATTACGGTAGGGCGGCCTGCTTGCTCTTCCCCTCCAGGGTGGAGACCTGGGGTCTGCCGGTTTCTGAATTCCTGCCTACCGGCAAGCCTATGCTGCTGGCTGATGAGAAATACGCCCACGAAGCGGCGGCCGGCGCGGCGCAGGCGGCTTTCTTCCCGACCACGGATGCCGAAACGCTTGCACGCCTGATGGAAGAGGTAATCAGCGGTTCACTGAATTCCTTTGCTCCTGTCCCTAAAGTGGCGCCCGGCGAGCCCAGGGCGAACGGCTGGGACGAGCTTTTCGATTTATTACTGGAAGATTTATGAAAATACTTCAGTTAGGTAAGTTTTACCCCGTGAGGGGCGGCGTTGAGAAGGTTATGTACGACCTTACCTCTGGCCTTTCCGCACGCGGGATTCATTGCGATATGCTCTGCGCAACCCGGGAGATAGACCCGGGTGAGGTTCGCCTTAATGACTGCGGAAGGGTTATCTGCGTGAGGGCCATAGCCAAACTGGCCGGCACTATGATAGCCCCTGCAATGATAAGCTGGCTGCGCGCGCACAAAGACGAATACGACATCATTCACGTACACCATCCCGACCCCATGGCGGCCCTGGCCCTCAGGCTCAGTGGCTACAAGGGGCGCGTAATACTGCACTGGCACTCGGACATAGTGTCCCAGAAACAGTTCTATCTGCTTTACCTGCCTCTTCAGAACTGGTTGATACGCAGGGCGGAAAGGGTGGTAGGAACAACACCGGTGTACGTGAAGAACTCACCACATCTCAAGAAGGCGCAGGATAAATGCACCTTCCTGCCCATAGGCATACTGCCCTTGCCGGATGCGTCCGACAAGGCAGAGGCCGTGCGAGCCCACTATCCCGGGAAGCGGCTGCTGCTGTCCATAGGGCGGCTGGTACCGTACAAGGGTTACGCGTACCTGATAGACGCGATGCAGTGCCTGCCCGCCGATTATCACCTCGTGATTGGCGGCGAAGGGCCGCTGCGCAAGAAACTGGAAGCTCGAATCAAGGCTGGCGGCCTGGAAGACAGGGTGAGCCTTTTGGGCTATCTGCCCGATGAAGCGATGCCGGCTATGTATGCCGCCTGCGACGTGTTCGTGCTCTCCAGCGTAATGAAGACGGAGGCGTTCGGTATTGTGCAGATAGAGGCGATGAGCTGTGGTAAGCCTGTTGTTGCGACTAATATTCCGAACTCCGGCGTGTCGTGGGTAAATGCAGACGGCGTATCAGGCATCAACGTGGAGCCGCGAATCCCTGCGGCCCTGGCGATAGGCATAGAGCAGGCTTACTGGCTGAAGGACAAACTCGGCAGGGGAGCCCGCGCGCTGTATCAGGAGCGCTATACCCTGGATGCGATGATAGATAAAGCAATTAAAATATATGAAAAAGAAGTGTAAGATTATGTGCCTGGCGCTGGCAGTGCTTGCAGCCTCCTGCACAACGCCCAAACACCTGTCCTATTTGCTGGATATGGATGTGGATGTGCCTTACGGCGCTCCCCAGCCGCCGGAGTTGCGTATCAGCCCGGAGGACGTGCTCGGCATACGCGTGCTGAGCGAAGACGTTCAGTTGGCGGCTCCTTTCAACACCGCCATCGGTACTCCGGACGGCTCTGCATCGGCCACTGCAACCGTAAGTTATCTTGTTGACCGCAACGGATGCATAGAGTTTCCCGTGCTGGGTTTGCTCAGAGTCGAGGGCTGCACTCTCAAGGAGACAGAGGCAATGATTGCCGCCCGTATCCGCGAGCAGGGATTCATTAAGGATCCCGTGGTACACGCTACTCTGGACAATTTCAGGATTACGGTGATTGGCTCGGTGAACAACAGCGTTATGACCGTCAGCGATCCCAGCATCAACTTGTTCCAGGTGGTGGCTCGTTCTGGCGGATCGCGTGAAAACGTGAATCTCAAGGACGTGATGGTTGTACGTACTACGGACAAGGTGCAGCAGGCTTACAGCGTTAACCTGCAGAGCCGCGACTGCTTCAATTCTCCTGTGTTCTACCTGAAGCAGAACGATATGGTGTATTTCAAGCCTAAGGGCTCCAAGCTTAGTTCCGACGGACAGATGGTAATGTCTTTTGTCGGCACTGGCCTAACCGTGGTCTCCATTGTTTGTAACTTCATTATCTGGACAGTTTACCGTTAAGCCATGCCTGCAGCTAACAATAAATCCCAGGTCAATCTCCTGGACCTTTTCTTCTACCTGCTTTCCCGCTGGTACTGGTTCGTGCTGGCTATAGCCATCTGCGTGGGCTATGCCTGGTACCGTTATTCCAAAACGCCTATGGTTTACCGGGCCGACGCCACGGTAATTATCAAGGACCCTGCGAACTCCCGTTCTTCCGTGCATCTGGACAGCTACAGCGGAATGATTAACCGCGTGACTATGTCCAACGAGATGCTTCAACTCAGGAGCAAGCAGTTGATGAGCGAAGTTGTTCGCAGCCTGGACGCAGATGTGAACTACGTGCTGCGTGAGAAACTCCGCGACGTGGAACTCTACGACGGCACCCCCGTGCGAATGTATTTCTCGCGCGAGGAAGCACCGGCTGATGCCTGGTCGCTCAAACTCCGCCCCATCGACGCTGATTGCATCGAGCTGACCGTTGGCGACAAGGCCTCTCTGGTAAGCCTCGGCGACACGCTCGAAGTTGCCGGCACGCCCGTATGCTTCGTTCCTACGGTCAATTATGATGCTTTTGTTGGTAAGGAAATCAGCGTGGTGAAGGTGCCCGTGCTGAGCGCCGCCGTGCAGTATCTCTCCCGCCTCAAGATACAGCAGGCCGAGAGCGACGGCACCATACTTTACCTGTCGCTCCAGGACTTCTCCCTGCGCAGGGCCTGCGACGTACTTAACACCCTGGTGGTCAAGTATAACGAAGACGCCATACGCGAGAAGAACCGCATCGCGGTGAATACTGCAAGTTTTATCAATGAGCGCCTCTTGATTATTCAGAACGAACTGAATGAGGTGGAAGACGACATCGCGCATTTCAAGGTGGCCGAGAAGATGATGGACGTGAACAGCGCCGCCAGCGAGTATCTTTCTGCCAGCAAGGGCTACAGCAACAAGATCGAACAGATTGAGACGCGCCTGCGCCTGGCCGATTATATGGAAGAATACTTCCGTTCCTCGTTCCAGGAGTATGAAGTGGTGCCCGTGAATACCGGTCTGGATGACGCCGATATCAACGGTGCTATCGATCAGTACAACAAACTGATACTCCAGAGGGAGCGGCTTATTGAGGCCAGTAGCCCCGACTCGCCGGCCGTTCGTCAGACGGAGAAGGCCCTGCAGCCCCTGCGGCAGAACATCCTCGGCTATATCACCACCCTGCGTACGTCTCTCTCCCTGGAAAAGAGCCAACTTGCCGAGAAGGAGCAGGAGTCTTTCCGCCAGTTCACCAAGATGCCCGAGAAGGCCCGCAAGCTCATCTCCATCGAGCGCCAGCAGAGCATAAAGGAGAACCTCTATGTGTTCCTGCTCAACAAGCGCGAGGAAAACGCCCTCACTCAGTCTATGGTGGACAACAACGCCCGCATGATAGATACCGCCGAGGGCTCGTCGCGCCCCATCTATCCCGAGCGCAACAAGATGCTGCTGGTGGCCCTGCTGATCGGCCTCTTCGTGCCTGCGGTCATCCTGCTGGCCCGCCTGTTCCTGGATACCCGCATCCGCAGCCGCCGCGACCTCGACGAGGCTGCCGCACTGCCGTTCCTGGCGGATATCCCTATCGTGAAGAAGCCTCGCCGTGCGCGCAAAGCCGCCGCACCGGCACCGGGGGAGAGGAAAGCCGAATACACCGAGGGCGGAACCCGCGTGTTCAAGGAGGCGATGCGAATGATGTGCACCAACATCGACTTTATGCGCCCCGAGAACTGCCCGTCGCCGGTGCTTATGACCACATCGTTCAACTCCGACGCCGGCAAGTCCTTCGTTACCCGTAACGTGGCGGCCTGCCTGGCAGACGCGCAGAAGAAGGTCATCATTATCGACACCGACCTCCGCAAGCGTTCCATCTCCGACTGGTTCGGCCTCAAGCACAACGTAGAGGGTCTCTCCAACTTCCTGATTAACAAGGAGCTGAAGCTCGCAGCCGTCATTAAGAAGGACGTGTTCCCCGGCGTTGACTTCATTCCCGCCGGCCACACTCCGCCGAACCCCACGGAACTGCTTTCCCGCGCCCGTATGGACGAGCTGATCGCCCAGCTGCGCGAGCGTTACGACTACATCCTCATCGACGGCACGCCGGTGAATATGGTGGCCGATTCGATGGTGGTCGGACGCCTGGTTGATATGAATCTCTTCATCGTGCGCAGCGGCCTCTCCGACCGCAGGCAACTGCCTATGATTGAGGCCCTTGTGAAGGAAGATCGCCTCAAGCACCTCAGCGTAGTGCTCAACGGTACCGACCTGTCGCGCAGCTACGGATACTCCTACGGCTACGGTTATGGTTACGGCTACGGTTACGGATACGGCTATGGCTACGGCAAGGGCTACGGACAGAGCGACGAATGATAATTGCAGTAGATTTCGACGGTACCGTCGTCGAGCATAAATATCCCTCGATAGGGAAGGAGAAGCCTTTCGCCTGCGAGACCCTGCGCCAGTTGGCCGCCGACGGGCACAAGCTGGTGCTCTGGACGGTGCGCAGCGGGGCGCTGCTTGACGAGGCCCTGGAGTGGTGCTCTCAGCGCGGCGTCACCTGGTATGCCGTGAACAGCAGTTACCCGCAGGGGTCGCTGTTCGCCGGCAGCAAGAGCGCGTCGCCGAAGATAGAGGCCGACGTGTACATCGACGACCACAACCTCGGTGGCCTGCCCGACTGGGGTGATATATACCAGCAAATCAGCGGCAAGGCTGCGGCCCGGCATTCCCGGCATCGGCATCGCCCGCGTTGGCTCAAAAGGTTGATTGGTAAGTAGATGGAACTGAGGGACGCAGTCTGGAGCCTTTTGCGGCAGAGTTTCGGCATCGATGCTCCCGCCTGCCCGGAGCTTACTCCGGAGCAGTGGGAGGCGCTGCCGGAACTGGCGCGCGGCCAGGCCGTGAGCGGATGGATATACGATGCGGTTTCGCATTTAGGGGGGGGCACTGAGGTGCCCTCTTCCGTTTTGAAGGCCCTTGAGGAGGACGCTTTGAGCATCCGGTCACGCGCGCAGCGGCACGTTTCCGCAGCCGCAGTGTATGTGGATGAACTCCGCGCCCTCGGCCTGCACCCGGTGGTGATGAAGGGCCCCGCAGTGGCGCGCTATTATCCGCGCCCCGAGCTCCGCGTGAGCGGCGACCTCGATATCTATCTGCCTGAAGAACAGATGCCGCAGGCCGTGGAATATTTCCGCGGCAAGGGCTGCACTGTATATGATATCCCGGACGGCAGCCTGTACTGCACCGGCGGGCCGATTGACGTTGATTTGCATACCTCGTATTACGACCTTCACGTTCCAGCCGGCCAGTTGCCCCCGGTGCCTTCTGCAGAGGCCCGTCTTCTGATGCTGTCTGCCCACATCCTCAAGCACGCTGCAGGCCCCGGAGTGGGTATGCGCCAGATTTGCGATATGGCCATTACGCTGCGGTCTACCTCTTACGATCGTGACGCTCTGCTGCAGGCGTTCGCCGCTTCACATACGCTTGCCTGGAACCTTATGCTCTGCAGTCTGATTAAAGAGCGGCTCGGTGTTGATGCCGGGTTGTTCGAGCGGGGGAGTTCATTTGCGCCGCTGGAGCGCATCATCTTGTCCGGCGGCAACTTCGGCCATTTCCGCCCAGGACGGCAGAAGGCTCTGGCCTCCGAAGGACAATTCCGCCGCAAGTTGGACACGGCCTGGCGAATACTCTGCAAACTGCCGTTTGCGCTACGCTACGCTCCCCGCGAGTACTTTTCCTACACAGCTTCGCTGATCCGTGGTAATCTGCACTGATTTTTTCATTTTTTCGTGATTTTTGACTAAATTTGCGGCGCAACAACGCAAAACACTCAATTTTTAATCAAAAATATGCGAATCATTCAAGTTACAGGTAGGGAAATCCTCGATTCCAGGGGCAATCCCACAGTTGAAGTAGAAGTTATCCTCGAATCCGGCATCAAGGGAGTAGCAGCTGTTCCTTCGGGAGCATCCACCGGCGAGAACGAAGCCCTCGAGCTTCGCGACGGCGACAAGAAGCGCTACCTCGGCAAGGGCGTCCTCAAGGCTGTTGCCAACGTGAACGACGTCATTGCCCCCGCTATCATAGGTATGTCCGCTCTTGAGCAGCGCTCCATTGACAAGACTATGATCGAGCTCGACGGCACCCCCACCAAGAGCAAGCTCGGCGCCAACGCCATCCTCGGCGTGAGCCTCGCAGTTGCCCACGCTGCCGCCAACTACCTCGACATCCCCCTGTACCGCTATATCGGCGGCACCAACACCTATGTGCTCCCCGTCCCTATGATGAACATCATCAACGGCGGCGCCCACTCCGATGCTCCCATTGCATTCCAGGAGTTTATGATCCGTCCCGTGGGCGCAAGCTCCGAGGCTGAGGCTGTCCGCTGGGGCGCCGAGGTGTTCCACGCTCTCAAGAAGGTCCTCAAGGACCGCGGCTGCAGCACCGCAGTCGGTGATGAGGGTGGTTTCGCTCCCGCACTGAAGGGCATCGACGACGCTCTCGACTGCATCATCCTCGCCATCAAGGCCGCTGGCCTGGAGCCCGGCAAGGACGTCACCATCGCTATGGACTGCGCAGCTTCCGAGTTCTGCTTCAAGGGTGAGGACGGCAAGTTCTACTACGATTACAAGCAGCTCAAGGACGGCAAGAAGAAGGATCCCCGCGGCCGCAAGCTCAGCACCGACCAGCAGATCAACTATCTCAAGAAGCTCATCGAGAAGTATCCTATCGACTCCATCGAGGACGGCCTC
>DBYB01000021.1:4143-9060 GCA_002309995.1 Bacteroidales bacterium UBA1197 | reverse complement strand
ACCCTCGACGCCATCGAGATGGCCCACCGTCACGGCTACACCACCGTCACCAGCCACCGTTCCGGCGAGACCGAGGACACCACCATCGCCGACATCGCAGTTGCTACCAACAGCGGCCAGATCAAGACCGGCTCCCTCAGCCGCACCGACCGCATCTGCAAGTACAACCGCCTGATGAAGATCGAGATGGAACTCGGCGACACCGCCGCCTACGGTTACAAGAAGATCAAGTAAGNNCAGTACGGCTACAAGAAGCTCCGCTAGCCTCCCCGGCTCGCGCTGCCCGAATAAAGAGAGGTCGACTATCCCGTCGGCCTCTCTTTTTTTGCCCCCGCTCGCCTCCGCCCGTTTTCCGCAACCCCTTGATTCCCAGCCACATCTGTATCTCCTGTGCGTAAAAATGCGCATAGGAGAATTGGAAGGGATTGAGAATCAGGTAGTTCCGGAAAACGCATATTTTTCGCGAAAAATCGATATATTTGCGATATGATGGTAAAAAAGTTATACGTTAGTCCCGAGTGCGAGGAGAACCTTGCGCTGCGGGCGTATGTGCTCTGCGCGAGCGACCCGGATTTCGGGGGCAGCGAGGGTGTTGATTATGAAGACTGGGTAATTTCCTGACGGCTATGAGAACACGATTACTGATCATCGCCATTATGGCGCTCGCCGCCTGCTCGTGCAGCAAGGAGGCAATGCAGTCCGGCACCACCGGACGCCGTATAGTCATCACGGCCAGCCAGGAACCTGCCACGAAGACCACCCTCCAGGACGGAGGCTCTCAGGTTTACTGGGAGTACGGCGACAACATTAAGGTATTTTACGACGGTGTGGGCAGCAGCTTCGTGAACGCGAACAAAGACCTCACGGTCTATTCTGCCACCGCATCGTTCGAGGGTTCCCTCGACAACTTCCCGCTCGGCGGCAGCGCTGCGGCCGGCAAGATGCTCTGGAGCCTGTACCCCTGGCGTGCCGATGCCACCAGCGACGGCTCTTCCGTCACCACGACCCTGCTCGCCGACCAGACCGGCGTGCCCGGCACTTTCTTCAAGCGCACGCAGATTACCCTGGCCTGCTCGAACTCCTTCGGAATGCAGTTCTACAACGTCACCGGTGGCCTGCGTTTCACCCTCAGCCAGAGCGGCATACGCAGCGTCACGCTGGAGGGCAACGGCGGGGAAGCACTCGCCGGCACTGTGAAGCTCGCGTTCGAAGACGGCAAGCCGGTGGTCAAGTCGGTGGTCGATGGAGCATCATCCATCACGCTTACGGCAACCAAGGGCGACTATTTCCGCACCGGCCAGTGGTACTATATCGTAGCGCTCCCCGGCACACTGCAGAACGGCTTCAAGATGACTTTCCGCAAGGATTCCGATACCGGCGTGCTTAACAGCAGCGCGTCCGTCACCATCAAGCGGGGCGTCTTCGGCCAGGTGGAGCAGATCGACAAGAACGTCACTTTCTCCTCCGACGCCGCCAGGGAACTCCTGCCTGAGATTCACGACGGCGACAACGTGCTCGCCACCAACCCCTTGGTGGAGAAGTTCCTCACGGAGGTAAGCTACAAGGAGCGCGACTACACCCACTCCCGTCTGCTCGATTATCCTCCGGTGGCTCCCGGTCAGGCCGACCTGCCCCCGGTGTACGCCATCAAATGGACCGCTGACGCATCTGCCGGCGCCATTACCGCAACCCTGAAGGACGGCGGCTGGAGCAAGGTGAGCAGTCTGCCCGCAGGCGCATCGTTCCTGGAGGTCAGCAACTTGCGGCCGGACGCCACATATACCTACGAAGTGAAGGGCTCCGGCGGTGCAACTCTGGCCAGCGGTTCCTTCACCACCTACGGCCACCTGCATCAGCTCTTCTTCCAGAAGCAGATACGCAACTGCCGCGACCTGGGCGGATGGGCCACGACCGACGGCAAGCACGTGAAGTACCGCAAGGTGTACCGTGGCGGCCGGCTCGAGAAAAAGGGCGGCGTGCTGTCGGACCAGGGCCTGCTGGACATCCGTGCCGAGGGCATACGGGGCCAGCTTGACCTCCGCGGCACCTCCGACGTTCTGAGCGGCACCGACCTTGGCTCCGACTGCGCCTTCTGCGCCCCCGTCATCGAGCAGGGCTACTCAACGATGCTGAAGAACTACGGCTCGCAGGTGCGCCAGTGCTTCGAGTTCGTGGTGCAGTGCGTGAGGGAAGAGCGGCCGGTGTATTTCCACTGCTCGCTCGGGCGCGACCGCACCGGCACTATGGCGATGATAGTGCTGGGCATCCTTGGAGTGAACGAGGGCGACATCTCCAAGGAGTACGAGCTAACGCAATTCGCCCCTCACTACTGGGGCACCTCCGACGGTGAGCACACCATAATGACGCGCCTGGCCGATTACGACGGCGCTGCCAACTACATCTGGAACAATTTCGTGAGCGGAGACGAGTCCTTCGCGCGCGGAATGGAGAAGTATCTCCTCTCCGTTGGCGTTTCGCAGACCGATATTGACGACTTCCGTAACCTTATGCTCGAATAGGTATGAAAACACGCTATATTCTTCTGGCTTTTGCCGCACTGGCCGCATCGGCCTGTGCGAAGGATGCAATGCAGGACGCTCAGACTGAGCGCATTGTGACGATTACCGCCTGGCAGGAAGGCGCCGCCGGCACGCGTACCGCCCTGCAGGAAGCCGGCTCCCAGGTTTACTGGCAGCCGGGCGACGCCATCAAGGTCTTCTACGCCGGCACCGGCAGCCGCTTCGAGGCCCAGTGCACCGGGCTTGCCACCGTATCTGATTTCGTGGGCTCAATGAATGTGCTCGGCGGAGGAAACGAGGGTGCCCAGGCCGACAAGGTCATATGGGGTCTCTATCCTTACCGCGTGGATGCCACCTCCGACGGCAGCTCCGTTTCTACCACGCTCCCGTCAAACCAGAATGGCCTGGCGGGCAGCTTCGACCAGAATACCCTCATCACCGTGGCCCGTTCCGAGAACTTTGGGCTGGCATTCTACAACGTTTGCGGCGGCCTGCGCTTCAGCGTTGGCAGGAGCGGAATCAAGCGCGTTGTGCTTGAGGGCAATAACGGTGAGGCGCTTGCCGGTACTTTCACTACGGCTTTCGAGAACGGAGTGCCAGTAGTGAAGAGCGTGAGCGATGCGTCCGAATCCATTACCCTGAAGGCTCCCGGCGAGGCTTTCGAGCCCGGAGTGTGGTATTACATAGTGGCCTTGCCCGGTACGCTCGCCAACGGCTTCAAGCTGACTTTCCGCTCCGAGGAGGGCGTGGGAACGCTCAACAGTTCCGGTTCGGTTACCATCAAGCGCGGAGTCTTCGGATCGCTGGCGAATGCCGATGCGGGTGTTGAATTCTCCGCCGGCGGGGATGACCCTGAATCGGTGAAGATAGAGATAGACGGCGAGTTCTGGGACTGGGCTGCAGTGCCCGACGGCCTTACCGGCACGGTCTATAAGAGCTTCAAGGTGTTCAACGACAAGAACTACATCTACTTCTACTCCAAGCGCGACAACCGTTCGACCCTCTGGAACAAGGGCGCCTATTACTATTATTATATAGATGGCGATAACGACGAGTCCACCGGTATCAACCACGACAGCGAGGGCTTCTATGGAGTGACTATGTATATGTACTTCTTCCCGTTCGCAGGGACTTCTTCCGCTCCCGCCTTCGCCACCTCTGCCAGCGGCAGCGCCAAGCCCAGTTCAAGCATACTGAACTCCGTGCTGTTCGCGGGTGCTTACACCGACACCGAGGTGGAACTGGAAACCAGGCTGCCTTTGGATGTGGCCGGAATAAAGAAGGGCGACGTGATTGCGCTCTACAGTTGGAGCAACAAAGACGGCGCCGACTTCAAGCACACCAAACTGGTGTACACGGTCAAGTAGCTCTACAGTAGCTTTATAGAATAAACCTCCGCTTTTCCATCGGCGGAGAAGCTCACGCAGAGGCGGTCTCCCCAGAAGAAGACCGCCTCTGGTTCGTATGGGAGTTCGTGGTCGTTGAAGAGCACCTCGCGCTCCAGCGTGCCGGACTCAATGTCGATGACGCGCAGCCAGGCCTCGCGCTTAACACCAGCGACCTGGTAGAACTTGCCGTTATGCATACAGTAGGCCTGGTCGGTAACCTTCTTGCGGCGTATCTCGAAGCAGCCGATCGGCTCGCCAAGGCTCACCGTGCTGCCTTTCTTGAAGGCCGGCAGGTCGAACCAGAGGAAGACCGTACGCTTCTTGTCTGTGGAGTAGCCTTCAATCCAGAGGTGCTTGCCGTCCTCGTCAAGTATCGCGTGGGGGTACAGTATCTCCAGGCTTTCGGGAGAGGGCATTTCTATGGTCTGCACCATATCGAAGCGGAACTTGTCGTGCAGCCCCTTGCGCACGCGGTACACGTGTATCTTGTAGTAGGAATTGGGCGCATAGTTCTCCGATACATACAGCAGCGGGAAGCGGTCGAAGCCCGAAAGTTTCTTCTTGGAGAAGGTGATGCTGGAGTTGTGGAAGTTCTCGTTGTAGCCCAGGTCGTTGAAAGACAGGGTCTCGCCCGTAAGCAGGTTGGCCACGGAGACTCCGTGGAAGTCGCCTTCGGGCTCCTGGTTCTGCGAGTGGAACTGGAAGAACAGGTCGCCGAAGCAGTCGCCGTCGTTGGGCAGCCTGCGGTCTATCGTGCAAATATGCTCCGCAATCATCTCCTGCGCGTGCAGGCCGGCGCACAGCAGGCAGGCGGCGATTATAGCGCTTAGTTTTCTGTTGATTGAAATCATATCCTTGGTGGATTATTTGAAGTACTGGCTCGAGAACTCCCAGATGAGTTCGGGGACGTTGAGGTCGGCGGAGCCGTTCTTGTGCAGGCCGTCGATGATTTCGTAGAGGCGCACCTCGTTGCCGTTGGTGCCTTCGAGGTAGCGGTGGCGCACCACGGT
>DBYB01000021.1:0-4048 GCA_002309995.1 Bacteroidales bacterium UBA1197 | reverse complement strand
TTGTCGGGGTCGCCTTCCCAGTGGGAAGTCTTGTCTGCGGTGCCGTGAACCTCGACGAACGGCACGGGACCCTGCGGCTCGACGTTGCGGTATATCCACTCCATCGTCAGGCCCGCCAGCGAGACGATTGCAGCGAAGCGCTCGGGGTGCGTGTATGCCAGCAGGTAGCACATCTCGCCGCCGTTGGACATACCGCTGAACACGGTGTTGGCGGGGTTGAGTTTATATTCCCGCTGGAGTTTGCGCTGCAGGGCGAGGATGAAGGCCACGTCATCAACCTTCCAGCCTTCCTGCGAGGGGTAGCCGACGTTCCAGCCGGGCTTGCCCTTGCCGGGATCCTTGAGGCCCTGGGGGTAGCAGAGCACGAAGCCGTGCCTGCGGGCGCAGTCGATCATAGCGGGGAAGTAGCCGTCAGCCTTGCCGCCGTAGCCGTGGCACATAAAGACCAGGGGGCGCTGGGCGCAGAGGGAGTCGGGCACGTAGAGCCAGTATTCGCGCTCGTTGCCCTGGAATTTCATAGTGTGGCGGACGGTCTGCGCCTGCGCGGCGCTCGCGGTCAGCAGAAGGAGCGCCAGGATGATGAAGTATCGTTTCATTTTCGTACGAATTGCCATAGGACCACTCCGACGCTGACGGAGACGTTCAGCGAGTGCTTGGTGCCGAACTGCGGGATGACGAGCGCGCCATCTGAGGCATCTACCACCTCCTGCTGCACGCCATCGACCTCGTTGCCGAAGACCAGTGCGTATCGGGCTCCCGGCTGCGGCTCGAAGTCCTGCAGCTCCGTTGCGTGCTCCGTCTGCTCCACGCTCAGCACCGTCCATCCCTGCTCCTGCAGCTCGCGAACCAGTTGTATGGTGTCGGCTCGGTGCTCCCACGGCACGCTGTCTTCGGCGCCGAGGGCCGATTTGTGGATTTCCGCCGACGGGGGAGTGGCGCATATGCCGCAGAGCCAGAGCTTGTCGGCCTTGAACGCGTCGGCCGTGCGGAATGCGCTGCCAACGTTGTGGGCGCTGCGGATGTTGTCCAGTATCAGGGAGATGCCGGATTCCGGGAGGGCCTTGTACTGCTCGGAGCTCACACGCCCGAGTTCGATATTCAGAAGTTTGCGATCGCGCATTTGCACAAAGATACAAAAATTCCTATATTTGACTGATTAAACAACGGCGTATGAAACAGGATATCCAAATATTCGAGCTGATCAAGAAAGAGTCTGAGCGCCAGCACAGCGGGCTGGAACTTATTGCCTCGGAGAACTATGTGTCCGACGACGTCCTCAGGGCGATGGGCTCGGTCTGCACCAACAAGTATGCGGAAGGGTATCCCGGCAAGCGCTACTACGGCGGCTGTGAGGTTGTGGACCAGATAGAGCAGCTCGCAATCGACCGCATCAAGGCCATCTACGGGGCCGAGTGGGCCAACGTTCAGCCGCACTCCGGCGCCCAGGCCAATATGGCCGTCACTATGGCCGTCCTCAAGCCCGGCGACACAATGATGGGCCTCGACCTCAGTATGGGCGGGCATCTCACCCACGGCTCTCCGGTCAACGCTTCCGGCATACTATATAATATAGTAGCGTACGGCCTCGACCCGGCAACCGGCCTGGTCGATTACGACAAGATGGAGGAACTGGCGCTGCAGCACAAGCCCAAGCTGATCGTCGGCGGCGCCTCGGCCTACTCCCGCGAGTGGGATTACGGGCGCATGCGCGCCATCGCAGACAAGGTCGGAGCCATTTTGTGGATTGATATGGCTCATACGGCGGGGTTGATAGCCGCAGGCCTTCTGAAGAACCCTGTGCAGTACGCGCATATCGTCACTTCCACTACCCACAAGACTCTCCGCGGCCCGCGCGGCGGCATTATCCTGATTGGCAAGGACTTCGACGATCCCCAGGGGCGCACGACGCCAAAGGGCGTGGTCAAGAAGATGAGCCAGGTGCTCGACTCCTACGTGTTCCCTGGAGTGCAGGGCGGCCCGCTTGAGCACGTGATTGCCGCCAAGGCGGTAGCCTTCTTTGAGGCCCAGCAGCCGCAGTTCAAGGCCTACCAGCAGCAGGTGGTCCTGAATGCCAAGACCCTGTGCGACCGTTTCCTCAGCCTTGGCTACAAGGTTGCCGCCGGCGGAACGGACAATCACCTTATGCTCATCGACCTGCGTGGCAAATTCCCCGAACTCACCGGACGCGTGGCAGAGAAGGAGCTGGTGAAGGCAGACATCACGGTCAACAAGAATATGGTGCCGTTCGACACCCGCAGCCCTTTCCAGACCAGCGGAATCCGTGTTGGCACGCCGGCTATTACCTCCCGTGGTTTCGTGGCTGCGGATATGGTGAAGATAGCCGACCTGGTGGATACGGTGCTCACTTCCTGCGCCTCCTGTATGGACGCCCTTACCGCCAAGGATGAACTCACGCCCGCGCAGAAGGATGCCCTCGCCGCCCACAACAAGGTGCTTGCGAGCGTCCGCAAGAAGGTTAACCAGATGACGGCCGGTATGCCTCTGAATAAATGTTGACAAATTGTCACTGGCACGGACGTTGATTGATACAGTAGCGTCTCCGGGTTTTCCGGGGGCGCTATTTTGGTAACAATAACACATTATATTATGCTTAAACCTTTAGCAGACAGAGTGGTCATCGAGCCCAAGGAGGCCGAGACCAAGACGGCGTCCGGCATTTTCATCCCCGACACCGCAAAGGAGAAACCCCAGCAGGGGACAGTAGTGGCAGCAGGCCCCGGCAAGAAAGATGAGCCTATGGAGGTCAAGGTCGGAGACGTCGTCCTCTACGGAAAATACGCCGGCACCGAGGTAACCGTCGAAGACAAGAAATACCTCATCGTTAAGCAGTCTGACATTTTAGCAATCCTGTAATCACTATGGCAAAGGAGATTAATTTCAATACGGATGTCCGCACCAAGATGAAGAGCGGTGCAGACCAGTTGGCAAACGCAGTCAAGGTGACCCTCGGCCCCAAAGGCCGCAACGTGGTCATCGACAAGAAGTTCGGAGCCCCTCAGGTAACCAAGGACGGCGTCACCGTCGCCAAGGAAGTCGAGCTTGAGGACCGTTTCGAGAATATGGGCGCCCAGATGGTCAAGGAAGTTGCTTCCAAGACCAACGAGCAGGCAGGCGATGGTACCACCACTGCCACCGTTCTCGCTCAGGCCATCATCAACGTGGGTCTGAAGAACGTTACCGCAGGTGCTAACCCTATGGATCTCAAGCGCGGCATCGACAAGGCCGTCGCCGCCGTGGTCGACTCCCTCAAGAAGCAGAGCAAGCAGGTAGGAGGCGACTACTCCAAGGTTGAGCAGGTCGGCACTGTGAGCGCCAACAACGATTCCTACATCGGCAAGCTCATCGCGGACGCAATGTCCAAGGTCGGCAAGGACGGCGTCATCACCGTCGAGGAGGCTAAGGGCACCGAGACCGAGGTAAAGGTGGTCGAGGGTATGCAGTTCGACCGCGGCTACATCTCCCCGTACTTTATGACCAACGGCGACAAGATGGAGGCCGACCTCAATAATCCGGCAGTCCTCGTCACCGACAAGAAGATCAGCGCTATGAAGGATCTCCTTCCTATTCTCGAACCCATCGCACGCGAGGGTAGGGAACTGCTGATCATTGCTGAAGACGTTGACGGCGAGGCCCTGACTACCCTCGTTGTGAACAAACTGCGCGGCACCCTCAAGATTGCCGCCGTCAAGGCCCCCGGCTTCGGCGNNAAGGAGATGCTGCAGGATATCGCCACCCTCACCGGCGCAGTCGTCGTGAGCGAGGAGCGCGGCTTCACCCTGGAACGCGTCACCCCCGATATGCTCGGCAAGGCCGAGAAGGTCACCATCACCAAGGAGAACACCACCATCGTCGGCGGTGCCGGCAAGAAGAGTGAAATTGCAGACCGCGTGGAGCAGATCCGCAAGCAGATCGAGGTGAGCACCTCCGACTACGACAAGGAGAAGCTCAAGGAGCGTCTCGGCAAGCTCGGCGGCGGCGTGGCCGTCCTCTATGTCGGTGCGACCACCGAGGTGGAGATGAAGGAGAA
>DBYB01000023.1:13071-13489 GCA_002309995.1 Bacteroidales bacterium UBA1197 | reverse complement strand
CCTCCCGGCTACGGTCGGGGCCGCTAGGGCACGCATGATAATCTGCGCCCGGCAGCTGCTGGATCTGGCTTCGGCCTGCTTGTACCTGCTGAGCGGCCGTCCCGCCGACTTCCGAGCGGTGTTGCGCGCGCATAGCGGCTACCGCCGGCTGCGCCGAGAAGCTCCGGCTGCTGCAAAGCCGGCAAGTAAAGCCCCGGTAAAGGGCTATTGGAAAAAAAACATTATATTGCAGAGTCTTCTCCGTGGAGACGGAATATTCAGTTATTTGAAGCGTTATGAGAATAGTCATTGAGGGCGCCGGCGAAATCGGCTCCCATCTTGCCAAGATGCTTCGCGCAGAGGCCAACGACGTTACGGTCATCGACAATGACGCCCGCAGGCTCAACGCGCTCGGCGGCTATGCCGACGTGGAGACCTT
>DBYB01000023.1:514-13033 GCA_002309995.1 Bacteroidales bacterium UBA1197 | reverse complement strand
GCCGACCTGTTCATCGCCGTGTATCCCTTCACGACCCAGGAGGTGAACATCGTGGGAGCCCTGCTGGCCAAGCGCCTCGGGGCCAAGAAGGTGATAGCCCGCATCAACGACGAGGACTATCTCGACGCCGAGAACCGCCTGTTGTTCAAGGAGTTGGGTATCGAACTGATGTTCTACCCCGAGAAGAGCGCCGCCGACGAGATAGTCAGTTCCCTCAAGCACGTTTCTGCGTCCGACACTATGGATTTCGCCCACGGCAGACTGCAGATTTCCGTGTTCAAGATAGACGAGGATTCGCCTATGGTGGATCTCAAGCTGGAAGAGTTCATCCAGATGATGACCCCCGAGGAGACGTCGCTCTTCCGCATCATCGCCATCTCACGCGACGACAAGACGATAGTCCCCAAGTTCGACACCAAGTTCCTTTTCGGCGACGTGCTTTTCACGGTTTCCAAGAGGGAGGGTATGAAGAGCATCATCAAGTACTTCGGCAAGACCGACAAGGCCATAGAAAGCGTGATGATACTTGGCGGCGCGCCTCTCGGCGAGATGGTGGCCCGCGCACTTGCTCCCACGATGAACGTGGTAAAAATAATAGAAAAGGACAAGGAGCGCTGCATCGCCCTCTCCGAGCGGCTGCCGGACAACGTGCTGGTTTCCAACGGCGACGGCAGCAATTCCGATTTCCTCTATGAGGAGGGCATACGCGACTACGACGCCTTCGTGGCGCTTACAGAGAGCGACGAGAGCAACGTGCTCTCCTGCGTGGTGGCCAAGAAGTTCGGCGTGCCCAGGACCGTGGCCGAGGTGGAGAATATAGAGTACATACGCCTGGCCGAGGAGATGGGAGTTGACACCGTAATCAACAAGAAACTCATCACCGCGGGGCGGATATTCAAGTTCACCCTTTCCGGCAAGGCCCGCTTCGTGAAGTACCTCTCCGAGAGCAATGCGGAGATAATTGAATATACGGTGGCCCCGGGCAGCGCCATCACCCGCAAGCCCATCAAGGACCTCGGGTTCCCGGAGAACGCCATCATCGCCGGCATAGTGCGCGGAAGCGATTCCTTCATTGCCGTCGGCGACACCCGCATAGAAGACTACGACAGGGTCGCAATCTTCGCCCTGCCGCAGACTATCAAGCAAATAGACAAGTTCTTCAAGAGTTGAGATGCAGAAGATAGTCATTCTGGACTGCGGGTCGCAGGTGACCCGTCTGATAGGCCGCAGGCTGAGGGAACTGAACGTGTTCTGCGAAATCGTGCCGTTCTCTTCGGTGCCGGCGCCGGAACCTGATATCAAGGGCGTCATCATCTCCGGCAGCCCGTGCTCGGTACGGGACGACAATGCCCCGCGAATGGCCCTGGAAGGCCTCCTGGGCAAGGTTCCCGTGCTCGGCATCTGCTACGGAGCCCAGTATCTGGCCTGGAGCCTCGGAGGCTCGGTGGAGCGCTCCGCAACGCGTGAGTACGGCCGCGCCTTCCTGCGCACCGTGGCCCCGTCGCCCCTCCTGGAGGGCGTTTCTGCCGAAACCCAGGTATGGATGTCGCATGGCGACGTCATCTCCCAAATCCCCGATGGTGCCATTACCATAGCATCCACCGAAGACGTGCGCAACGCCGCATACCAGATACCCGGTCTGAACGCCTACGCGGTGCAGTTCCATCCGGAGGTGTACCATACCCCCGAGGGCGGCACGATACTGCGCAACTTCGCCTACGGAATCTGCGGCTGCACCGGCGACTGGACCCCCGACTCGTTCGTAGACAGCACCGTCGCGAGCCTCCGTCAGACCATTGGGGACGACAAGGTCATCCTGGGCCTCAGCGGTGGAGTCGATTCCACCGTGGCCGCCGTCCTGCTCGACAGGGCCATCGGCTCACAGCTCACCTGCATCTTTGTGGACAACGGCCTCCTGCGCAAGAACGAATTCCGCGACGTGCTGGAGTCGTACCGCCATATGGGCCTGAACGTCATCGGAGTTGATGCGGGCCGCGATTTTCTGGACGCGCTGAAGGGGGTGACTGACCCGGAAGCCAAGCGGAAGGCCATCGGCCGCGTGTTCGTGGAGACTTTCGAAAAGTACGCCCGCAGCGTCGGAGGTGCCCGCTGGCTCGCCCAGGGGACGATTTATCCCGACGTGATAGAATCCGCCGGAGTCGGTGGCGCGGCGGCCAAGATTAAGTCGCACCATAACGTCGGCGGCCTCCCGGAGACGCTGGGCCTGAAGATAGTGGAGCCCCTGCGTATGCTGTTCAAGGACGAGGTCCGGCGTGTCGGGCGCGCCCTCGGCATCAGCGAGAACCTCATCAACCGTCATCCTTTCCCCGGCCCGTCGCTGGCCATCCGCATCATCGGCGAGGTGTCGGAAGACAAACTGGCCATCCTTCGCGAGGCCGACGACATCTTCATCCGTTCGCTCCGGGAATACGATTGCAGCGGTATGAACCTGCAGTCGGCGGCCGAACCCGGCATCCCCGCGCGAACCCTGTACGACGCCATCTGGCAGGCCGGCGTGGTGCTGCTGCCTATCAGGAGCATCGGGGTGATGGGGGATGAGCGCACCTACGAGCATCCGGTGGCCCTGCGTGCGGTGGTATCGACCGACGGCATGACGGCCGACTGGTTCCCTCTGCCGTACGACTTTATGGCGGCCGTGTCGAACCGTATCATCAATAACGTAAGGGGCGTCAACCGCGTGCTTTACGACATCTCCTCCAAACCCCCGGCAACCATAGAGTGGGAGTAGCAGGCGGCGCTGCGGCCGGCAAGAGCACCGGTGCAGAATGCCAGCTGTAGGTTGTAGCCGCCGGTGTCGGCGTCGATGTCGAGGGCTTCTCCGCAGAAGTATAATCCCGGTACCAGGCGCGATTCGAGCGTCTTGGGGGTGATTTCGTCGAGGCTCACGCCGCCGGCGGTGATTACCGCGCGCTCCCAGCCTACGAATCCTTCTATATCTAAGTCCCAGGCTTTCAGCGCCTTGGCTATGCTGACCAGATTTACCCACACCTTGGTGTCGGCGCGGCCGCGGCGCTCCAGGGTGATGATTTCCGGGTGCGCGGCGGTGAAGGCGGGAATCAGGTCCCACGGCATCAGTTTGCCGAGCAGGATGCGGCAGCGCTCCTTCTCGCGGATGCGGGCGCTGCGCGGGTCGCGGGCGATCTCTTCCCACAATTCCTTCACGCGCGTGGTGACGTCGGTGAGGCTCACTCCGGGCTTGAGGTCTAGTTCTACGGCGACTTTTGAGCCGTTTATCATTGCTTTGACCGCCTTGCGGCTCATCTGGAAGCCCAGCGGGCCCTCCAGTCCGCCGTCGGTGAAATCTATGTCGCCGAATTCGGAAGCGGCCTCGGTGCCCTGGATGAGCAGCCTGGCGCCGATGTTCTTCAGGGAGATGCCGCAGAGTTTGGTTCCAAGCTCCGAGAGGGGAGCCTCGCGGGAGATGTGGTGCGGGAGTTCTCCTGCGGGCGCGTCGGTCTTGTAGCCTCGGGGTACGAGTGCGGTGAGCGAGGGGAAGAGCGGGGTGACGGTGTGCCCGAGGCTGCGGGCCCAGGCGAAGCCGTCGCCGGTGCTGCCGGTGCCGGGGTAGCTGAGGCCTCCGGTAGCGATTATCAGGGAGTTGCACTTATGTGTGCTGCCGTCGGCGAGGCTGACGGAGAATGATCCGTCGGACAGTTTTTCAATGCTTTTTACTTCGGAGTCGGTTAGGATTGATGCACCTGCACCGAGGCATTCGCGTACGAGGGCGTCAACGACATCGGCGGAGCGGTGCGATTCGGGGAAGGCCCGGTCGCCCCTTTCCACTACAGTCTCCATTCCCGAGGCCTCGAAGAACTCCGCCACCTTCTCCGGCGGGAAACCGCGCCAGGCAGGGCGGACGAACTGGGCGCCCGAGCGGATGTGGGCGGAAAAAGCGTTCCAGTCTTTTATGTTGGTGAAGTTGCAGCGGCCCTTGCCGGTTATCATTATCTTGCGCCCGGGACGGGGCATCTTTTCCAGGACGCAAACCCTTGCCGCAAAGCCTCTTGCGGCTGCCTCGCGGGCTGCGGACCAGGCTGCCGTGAGCCCTGCTGCACCCCCTCCGATGACGATGATGTCGTACTTCATTTGTTGAAAACCTGTTTACAAATATAGGTATTCTTTTTGGCTCCTACGAATATAATACGTAATTTTGCAGGATAACCGAACATTATGTTTTATACAGATATGATTGTTTCCAAAACCAATGCAAGAAGGGCCTATCTGGCTCCCGCATCCGACGTTTCTGAACTCCTCGAGAACGTCATGATCTGCGAAAGCGGTACTACTGAGGACTGGGTCGTTGACGAGCAGGAATTCTAGTTATGAAGAGATTTCCCGTACTCTCAGGGCTGATGATGGCAGCCATCGTCGCCCTCACCGGATGCCAGCCCAAGGAGCAGGCCGAACTGATGCCAGGCCGCATCCTTGAGGTAACCGCCTCTACCGACGGCACCAAGACCACCAACAGCGGTATTTCCACCCTCTGGGCTGAGAATGACGCCCTATCCGTGTATTATTCCAACGGCTCCGAGTATGCCGCAGCAGGTAAGTTCGCGCTTACTCAGGGCGAGGGCAGCAAGACCGGCACTTTCGCGTCGGAGACCGCCCAGTCTGTGGGCAGCGGCTCCCACAACTGGTATGCCATCTATCCTTACCGCGAAGACAGGGTCAGCCCTGCTTCCACCAGCAAGGACGGAGGTTTCGTCTATGTTGGCGACACCCGCGGCATCAAGCAGGACGGCTACGACAGCATGGCAGCTCTCTGCGGCTCTGCTTGCCCGATGTACGGCGTTGCACTGAACGTCCCCGAGGGCAGCGTGCCCGGTTTCTCAATGAAGCAGCTGGCTTCCGTCATTCAGTTCAACGTGGTCAACAAGACCGGCGCTGCCGTGAAGATTACCAAGGTGACGCTTGACGAATCCGAGTCCGGAGAGGCCATCGTAGGTTCCTTCTATATGGATATCACCGGCGATGCTCCCGTATATAACAACAGCGACGCCCAGTATATCAGCAACGTTGCGAGCACCAGCGTGTCCAACGCCGCTGAGCTTGCTGCAGACGCTGCCGCTCAGGTTTACGTAGTGGTCAAGCCTTACGTGCACGATGCATCCAAGGCCTTCAAGGTAGTCGTCGAGGGCGAGGTGAACGGCAAGCACGGCGTCGCCGAGGTTGCCCTGCATCCCACTGCCGACAAGTGCACTTTCGCTGCAGGCAAGATCAAGAAGGTCACCGTGAACGTCGAGGCCTTCGTGGTCGATCCCGATCCTACCTTCGTATTCAATACGTCTGAGGGAATCACTGCCCTTGGCTTGGCCGTTCCCGATTCCGAGACCAAGGAGACCAGCATGGACGGCGTCACCATTACTTCGTCCGATGGTATCAAGCTTTCCTTCGCCAAGGGCGGCGCCAACAACGCTCCCCGTGTCTGGAATAGCAGCGACGTGCTGGACCTGAGGTTCTACAACAAGAACATCCTGACCTTCACCGCTCCTTCCGGAAAGTCCATCGTGAGCATCACTTTCGCCGGCAAGAATGCGAAGAAAGAAGCCACTTCGAATCCCGAGGGATACGCCTCCGGCGAGTGGACGGGCAAGTCCTCTATGGTGATACTCACCCCCGGTGACACCTTCAACGTGAATACCATTACCATCCTGACCGCGGACGGCGAAGTCCCCATCGATCCCTGGCTCACCGTTAACCCCGAGAGCCTGAACCTGAAGGCTGCTGCCGGCACCTCCAGCTTTACCGTGTCTTCCGACAACGACGCCTGGACAGTGAGCACCGCTGCAACCTGGTTTACCGTTGAGAAGGACGGCGCGTCCGTGAAGGTTACCGCTCAGGCAAATGAGGCTGAACAGGAGCGCAGCGCTTCTTTCGAGGTGAAGCACGCCACCAACGCTTCCCTGACTGCCACCGTTACCGTTACCCAGGCAGCAGGTGAGGCTCCCGGCCCCGGTCCCGGTCCCGACGAGCAGCCTACATTCGTATTCAATACGGCTGAGGGTGTCACTGCCCTTGGCTTGACCGTTCCCGATGCCGAGACCAAGGAGACCAGTCTTGACGGAGTCACCATCACTTCTTCAGATGGTATCAAGCTTTCTTTCACCAAGGGCGGCGCCAACGACGCTCCCCGCATCTGGAATAAAAACAACGTCTTAGACCTGAGGTTCTACAACACGAACACCCTGACATTCAACGCTCCTGCAGGCAAGTCCATCGCGAGCATTGCTTTTGCGGGCTCCCAGGCCAAGAAGAATGCCGAATCCAACCCTGAGGGATATGCCTCCGGCAGTTGGACCGGAAAGTGCTCCACAGTCATCATCACTCCTTCCGAGACCTTCTACGTGAACACCATCACCGTTACTCTCGAGGACGGAGAGGTGCCTATCGATCCCTGGCTTACCGTAAGCACCGAGAGCGTGAACTTCGAGAAGGCAGCAAGCGAGGCAACCGTGACCGTTTCTACCGACAATGCCAATTGGACGGTTGACGACAGCGAGACCGCAAGCTGGCTGGACGTGAATAAGGAAGGTTCTGCCATCAAGCTGGCCTGCGGTGCCAACGACGGCGAGGAGCGCACCACGACCTTTGCCGTGAAGCACGCAACGGACGCCTCCAAGGTGTGCACCGTTACCGTCAAGCAGGCTACCGGCAATGTGAATACTACTGTTATTCCGGCTACGATCGCCGAATTCCTTGCCGCCGGTGTGGTTGAGAGCGTCAGCTCCGCCCAGAAGTACCAGCTGACCGGTATGATTACCGACATCCAGCAGACGACTTACGGTAACTTCATCCTTGAGGATGCCACCGGCTCCGTGCTGGTATATGGCCTTACCGCTACCGAGCAGGGTATCAAGGTGTCCGGCAATTCCTTCGCCGGCATCAACGACAAGTCCTTCGCCAGCCTTGGCCTCAAGGAGGGTGATACGGTTACCATTATCGGATACCATATCATATATAATAGTACCACCCACGAGGTCATCGGCGCCTACTATGTGTCGCATCAGGCAGGAGATGCCCTTACTCAATTGGATTTCCGTTCTTCCGCGTCCGTCCTGGTCGGAGAGAGCAAGGATATCCACGCCACCGCCACTCCGGCCGAGGCTGTGATTACCTATTCCTCTTCCAATACCGGTGTCGTTACAGTTGATGCGAACGGCGTCATAAAGGGCATTGCTGCAGGTACCGCAACCGTTACTGCTTCCGTGGCAGCTGTCGCCGGTTCTTACACCGCAGCCGAGAAGACTTGTACGATTACCGTTACTTCCCAGGCCGCCCAGTCCGTTACGGATGTGCTCAACGCTGAGCTTATCGGTGTTACCGGCAACTCTTATAGCGATTGGACCGGCAAGAGCAGCAACTCCAATGCGGTCTATGCCGGTCAGTCTGCAGCTGACAAGAATAGCATACAGCTCAGGTCCAAGAACAACAATTCAGGTGTTGTGACTACGGCCTCCGGCGGCAAGGTCAAGAAGATAGTCGTTACCTGGCACGGTGATACTGCTGGCGGCAGGAAACTTAACGTTTACTGCTCCAACTCTGCTTATACCGCTGCTACCGACTTGTACGACAGCTCAAAGCAGGGCACTCTTGTTGGCTCCATCGTGAAGGGCACTTCCACAGAACTCGAAATCAGCGGTGATTATACTTTCATCGGATTCCGTTCCGACAACTCCGCTATGTATCTCTCTGAGGTACAGATAACCTGGGAGCCTTAAACAGTTTGAGTTATGGCGTATCAGAAAGTTACCCATACTTCTTACGGCGGACGCCTGAAGAATGCGCTCAGCGGAGTCGCAGCGGGCTTCATTATGCTCATCGCGGGTACCGTGCTGCTCTTCTGGAATGAAGGGCGCACGGTGAAGACAACCCGTATGCTCAAGGAGGCTCAGGGCGTCTGCATCGAGCTTGGCGATCCGGCCGAAATCAATTCTGCCGCCGACGGCAAGATGATTCACGCCTGCGGTTATGCCGGCACTGAGGATATCCTCACCGACGGCCAGTTCGGCATCTCGCTCAATGCCATCAAACTTATCCGTTCTTCCGAGTACTACCAGTGGGTTGAGCATCAGTCCACTGAGACCAGGGACAAGGTCGGAGGAGGGCAGGAGACGATTACCACCTACACCTACAGCAAGGAGTGGGTGGGTCGTCCCGTCGATTCATCCAGTTTTGAAGATCCTGAGTACAAGGGGATTAAGAACGACATCCTCCTTAAGGTGGACGACAAGACCCTGCAGGCGGCCAACGTGTCTTTCGGCGCGTACCGCCTGCCGGAGGGCCTCGTCAGCCAGATGAACAAGAGGGAGCCCCTCTCCGTTGAGCTCGCACCCGAGGTAGTGAAGCAGTACGAGGCCGATTTCCACAAGGAATTCGGCGGCGCTGCTGACGTCAGTTACGTTCATCCTTCCGGCAACGTGCTTTATCTGGGAACCAATCCCAGTCACCCGTCGGTCGGCGACGTGCGCGTGACTTACAACAAGGTGCTTCCCGGAGATGTCTCTATCCTGGCCGTTGTGTGCGGCACTTCCTTCGGTGAGTTCACCGCCAAGAGCGGCTACAGCTTCATGACCCTTGAAGACGGCACCGTGAGTATGGAGAGTATGTTCGCGAACGAGCACAGCTCCAACAAGACCATGGCCTGGATACTCCGCGTCATCGGCCTTCTGCTTGTCGTGTTCGGATTCAGGAACATCTTCAACATCATCGTGGCCCTCCTCAAGGTGCTCCCGTTCCTCGGCAACATCGCCGGCCTCGGTGTCGGTCTGGTGTCCTGGGTACTCGGCTTCGCCTGGTCGCTGGTGGTCGTCGCCATTGGCTGGATAGTTTACCGCCCTGTCCTCGGCGTCTGCCTCCTCGTCGCCGCCGGCGCCCTCATCTGGTTCCTCGGCAAGAAGAGCAAGGAGAAGGCCGCCGTCGAGGCCGCTTCCGCTCCTGCTACCCCCGCCGAGCCCGCCCCCGCTCCGGAGAAACTCTAAAGAGGTTTGGTATAATAAAAACAGAGGTCGGCTTTTTCGGTCGACCTCTCTTTTTGTGTGCCAACCCCTCCTGCTCTTCGAGCAGGATAAGGGAGTCGAACCCTCCTCCTTGGCTTGGGAAGCCAATGCACTACCGATGTGCTAATCCTGCTTGGACTGCAAATGTAGAATAAATTTTGTACTTTTGCAAGGTATGCCCGTCAAGTCAGACATATCGGAGAACAGCCGCAGGCTTGCCCGGAACACCCTTATGCTGTACATTCGGATGTTCGTGATGATGCTGATAGGTCTGTTTACCTACCGCATCATCCTGAGGGCTTTGGGCGTGTCGGACTACGGTATTTATTCGGCCGTGGGCGGCGTGGTAACGGTGTTTACTCTGCTCACGAACACGGTTGCTTCGGCTATCACCAGATACATCACCGTTGGCCTTGGTGCAGGCGACCGCGACAGGCTGCGCACAGTCTTCGCAACGAGCGTTGCGATTATGGCGGGCTTCGCCCTGCTCATTGCCGCGATTACTGAAACCGGCGGCCTTTGGTATCTGCATCACAAGATGATTATACCGGACGGGCGTATGCAGGCTGCAGAAGTCGTTCTCCACACCTCAATGATAGTGCTGGCGGTAAACCTGCTGAGTCTTCCGTTCACGGCGGTCATCAATGCCCACGAGCATATGGGGGCCTATGCCTATCTGTCTATATTTGAGGCGATTCTCAAATTGGCGGTGGCTGCGGGAGTGTGGTATGCTAATGCCGATTCCCTGGTGGTATATGCCTGGCTGCTCGTGGCGGCGACGCTCCTGGCTAAAGGGGCCTATGCAACATACTCCATACGCCGTTACGAGGAGTGCAGAGGCCGCTGGCGCGTTGAGCCGGCGTTAGCCAGGGAAATCGGCGCTTTTGCCGGCTGGAACTTCCTCGGTTCCGGAGCGTATATGCTTAACACGCAGGGTATTAATCAGCTGCTAAATATATTCTTCGGAGTAAGGATGAATGCCGCCCGTGGTGTGGCTGACAAGGTCGAGCAGGTGGTGCGGCAGTTCGCCACGAACATCGCCCTGGCCCTTAATCCGCAGTTAACTAAATCCTTCGTCGGCGGAGACAGGAAGTACGCCTTCGACCTTGTGTGTAAGGGCTCCAAATACTATTTCTGGATACTCTGGATACTGGCCGTGCCGTTCCTCACCGACGCCGAGACCCTGCTCGGCCTCTGGCTCGGCGAGGTGCCTCCCGAGGCCGCAGTGTTCACCCGCCTCACGCTCTTGTGCTTTCTCATCGACTTCACTCCCGGCACGCTGAACATCCTGGAGCAGGCCAACGGGCGGATCCGCAAGTATTACCTTGTGACCAGCGGCGTTGCGGTGCTCTGCTTCCCGATTACTTATGCGGCGTTCAAACTTGGCGCGCCGGCGTGGTCGGGCTACGTTGCGTATATGTGCGTTTACGTGCTGAAGGCCGTTGCTATGCTGACGGTCGCCCATCAGGATACGGGATTCCCGGTGGGAACCTATGTCCGTAAGGCCCTGCTGCCTATGCTGGCGGCGGTGGTCCCTTCGGGCGCGGCGGCCCTGCTGCTGTGGCGCCTGCTTCCGTGCGAATGGTGGCGCTTCCTTGCGACCGCTGCTGCAGGAGCCATCGGCGCTGCCGGCGGAATCTGGCTGTTCGGCCTCACTGATGGGGAGAAGTCGTTCGTCAAATCCAAAATACCTTTCCTGCGATGATAACGTACAGCGTAATCGTGCCGTGGCACAAGGATGACGAATTGCTGAAGCGGGCGCTGGAGTCGGTGCCGGTGAGGGAGGACGTCGAGCTTATCGCTGTGCAGGACAAGGACTTCCGTGGAGCGGGATACGCCCGCAACCAGGCGCTTGCTCAGGCCCGGGGGCGCTGGCTGCTGTTCCTCGATTCCGACGACCGCTTTTCGCCTGACGCCCTCGATATACTCGACAGGCACGCCGATGGCGACGCCGACCTGATTTACTTCCAGCAGCGTGCGGAGATGATAGGCACCGGTGCTCCCAGCGGCAGGGCTGACAACAAGATTCACTACCTCGGCGCGTATTCGCAGCGGCCGGCGGAACTCGATTTCTACTGCCGCTACTGTTATCCCGAGCCCACCGGAAAGATGGTTCGGCGCGAGATGGTGGAGCGGGAGGGGATACGCTTCGACGAGACCTCCTGCGCCAACGACTATATGTTCTCCGTTCTCTGCGGCCTCAAGGCCCGGAAGGTGACCTTCGACCCGTCGGTGCTGTATGTCGTGACGGAAAGGGAGGGCTCCGTGAGTCATAGTTATTTCGACAACCCGCAGAAGGTACGCGACCGGCTGTACGTTTACTGGCGCGTGCAGAATCTCTTCGATATCAACAAGATACCGCTGTCTCCGTTCTACGGGATGTGGATGATGTGCGCCAACGCAGGACCGCAGGCACGGGCGGCCGCAGAAGAATTCCGCCGCAGGAATGGCATCTCCCGCTGGAGAATCGCCGCCGGCTGCCTGAAGCGCATCGTACGCAAAAGGCTGCACATCGGAGTGCCCAACAACGCCTAGAGCAGGAAGGCTCCGGGCTTGCGGCTCTGCTTGCGGTAGCGTATCAGTTCCGGATATCTTTTCCAGAGTTTCCCGATGAATCGGAACGGGGCGCCGCTGAAGTGCAGGCAACCCATTGCGACCAGGCGCAGCGGCTCGCCCAGCAGGCGCAGCAGAAGGCCGCCGGCCGGATTGCTCACCCTGATTACTGACCCGTTGCATTTGAGGAACATACGCTGCTCCGGAGAGCCCGGCCGGCCGGCCCTGTCGTGCACGGCGGACGCATCCGGCACCACGGCCACACGCCAGCCGAACCAGTGCGTGCGGTCGATGTAGTTGTCGTCTTCGCCGTACTGCCGGAAAGCGGGGGAGAATCCACCCACCTTCATCAGGCAACCCCGGCTTATCATCCAGTGGGCTGCCATCACGAAGGGCACTTCAACAACTGCCGCGCCTTTGTGCTTGCGTATGCGGCTGCGGCACCGTTTGGCGAACTGCTTGTCCATCTTCTTGCCGCCTCCATCGTACTGTACGGGGCTGAGTATTCCGTAGGGCCCGAGGTCGAATGCAGATATCAGCTTGCCGAAGGTGTCCGGCATCACCCAGGCGTCCTGGTTGAGCAGATAGACGTAGGAGTATCCTTCTTCCACGGCCCTGCGCATTCCGATGTTGTTGGCGGCGCCGAATCCAAGGTTGGACTCGGTGCAGATGACCTCCACGCCGTGGCCCTGCAGCCATTCCACGGAACCATCAGTGGAACCGTTGTCGATGGCCAGGATATCTGCTGGAGTCTTGGATGCGCGCACCGATCCGATACAGCGCTCGAGCCAGCGCATCCCGTTGAAAGTCACTACTATAACAAGAATCTCAGAGTTCATGGAAGTACTTTATGAATATCTCTTTCGGAGTCCTGCGGGTGAAGATGCTCCGTGTGATGTTGCGGAAGGTGATATAATCGTCCCTGCGCCCCTGCAGGCGGGCCTTGATG
>DBYB01000023.1:0-461 GCA_002309995.1 Bacteroidales bacterium UBA1197 | reverse complement strand
GAGAAGATGAGGCTGCCGCGGACGGCTGCCGGACGCACTGCCGGCGCCAGGCGGGATGCTGTGGTGCGCCATTTATGGATTACTTCGGCCTCGGAGTCGCACCAGACGGAGTAGCCCCTCCTGCGAGCGAGAGTCGAGAGGGCGATGTCTTCCGGGGTAAAGTAGTAGCGCTCGTCGAACCATCCCAGTTCGCGGAATATGGATGTCTTGATGAGGAATGCGGCGCCGCTTACGTTATATGTGCGGAACAGCCCGGTGCCGTTGTCTATGGGCTCCTTGTAGCGGTGCCATTGCTGCCTGAGGTAGTTGACGGCAGGATAGTCGGGGCGCCCGCAGAGCTGCAGGCTGCCGTCGGCGTTGAGAAGTTTGGCCGCGACTATGGCCGCGTCGGCCGGCAGTTTGTCAAAATCGGCCAGCAGTCGGTCTATCGTAGGCCCGGGGAGTTCGGTGTCGTCGTTCAG
>DBYB01000009.1:2844-2965 GCA_002309995.1 Bacteroidales bacterium UBA1197 | reverse complement strand
GCACCGGTAACCATGTTCTTCACATAATCAGCGTGACCAGGGCAGTCGACATGCGCATAGTGACGATTTGCGGTCTGGTACTCGATGTGTGCAGTGTTGATGGTGATACCGCGCTCCTTCT
>DBYB01000009.1:0-2837 GCA_002309995.1 Bacteroidales bacterium UBA1197 | reverse complement strand
TCGGGAGCGTTGTCGATCTGATCGAACGACTTGACTTCGCTGAGGCCCTTTTTTGCGAGAACCTGGGTGATAGCAGCGGTAAGAGTGGTCTTACCGTGGTCAACATGGCCAATGGTGCCGATGTTCACATGGGGTTTGTCCCTTTTGAATGTTTCTTTTGCCATAATATTATGCGTAAAGTTGTTACAAAAATAAACCGGATTGCTCCGGTACTGGAGCCGATGATGAGAATTGAACTCATGACCTCATCCTTACCAAGGAGGCGCTCTACCCCTGAGCTACATCGGCAAAATTTGGAGCGGGGTAGGAGAATCGAACTCCCATTTTCAGCTTGGAAGGCTGACATAATAGCCGTTATACGAACCCCGCATAATGGGAAGATTCTCTTCCGCTTCGTGGGCAAGGATGGATTCGAACCACCGTAGGCGTGCGCCAGCAGATTTACAGTCTGCCCCATTTGGCCACTCTGGTACTTGCCCTTGAGTTTTAAATACTGCGATGAGCCGATGGAGGGAATCGAACCCACGACCTTGAGATTACAAATCACACGCTCTGGCCATCTGAGCTACATCGGCAGTTATGTCAATGCCCTTTTCTAAGGGATTGCAAAGGTAAGGATTTTTTTCAATTCTCCAAAAACTTTTGCAAGATTTTTTCTATTCCGGCGGCATCCATATTATACTCCGCACGCTGCTCAGCCTGAGAGGCCTGCGCCACGAATCGGTCCCCTATCCCTATGGGCTCAACGGGCACGCGGAAGCCGCTTCCTGCGAGGTGCTCGCTCACTGCTCCATAGAGCCCTCCGAGCACGGTTCCATCTTCAATGGTAATGATGCGGCGGTACTTCCCCGCTATCGCATCCAGCATCTCAGTATCAAGGGGCTTCACAAAGCGGAAGTCGTACACTCCCACCCTGCCGCCGAAGTGTGCGGCCACCTCAAGAGCACGGTTGACTACAGGCCCGGCGGCCACGATGGCTATCTCGCTCCCTTCCGCCAGCATCTCGGCCTTGCCGACCGGCAGACTCTCGAATGCTGCGTCTTCCCAGGCAACGCCTTCTCCCGCTCCGCGCGGGTACCTTATTATAAATGGACCCGTCTCCTGCTGTAGTCCCGTGTACATCAGCTGCCGCAGCTGGAGTTCATCTTTCGGAGCGCAGACCACGGTGTCGGGAATGCTGCGGTACGCCGCCAGGTCGAAGGCCCCCTGATGGGTGGCTCCGTCCTCCCCCACCAGCCCGGCGCGGTCGAAGCAAAGTACGACCGGCAGCCGCTGCAAGGCGACGTCGTGGATTATCTGGTCGTAGGCGCGCTGCGAGAACGACGAGTAGATGTTGCAGAACGGACGCATACCGCCGGCGGCGAGGCCTGCGGAGAAGGTGACCGCGTGCTCCTCCTCAATGCCAACGTCGTAGAAGCGCTCGGGGTACTTGCCGGCAAATGCCGTCATACCGCAGCCGCTGGCCATCGCGGGCGTGACTCCGACAACCCGGGGATCGGCGGCGGCGAGCTCGCAGAGCACCTGGCCGAAGACGTCCTGGTAGCGGGCCACGTTGCGCTTGCCGGTCTTGCGTTCGCCTGTCTGCGGGTCAAACTTGCCGGGGGCGTGCCAGGTAACGGGGTCGGCCTCGGCTGGAGCGTATCCATTGCCCTTCACTGTGCAACAGTGCAGCACGCGGGGACCGCTCATATCGCGCAGACGGCGGAGATTCGAGACGACGGCCTTAATGTCGTTGCCGTCGACGGGGCCGAAATACCTGAAGCCCATGGCTTCGAAGAGGGAGCCGCCGGACTTCCCCACCAGCCACGACTTGAAACTGCGGAGCCAGTGCTGGATCATCGAACGCAGGCGGCTGTCGCCCAGTCGCCGCCATACTTTGTCCTTGATGCGGTTGTAGCGGACGCTGGTGGAGACTTTCAGGAGATAGTTGTGAAGGGCGCCGGTGTTGCCGTCGATGGACTGGTTGTTGTCGTTCAGCAGCACGAGCAGGTCGGACTGGCCAGTGCCGGCGTTGTTCAGTCCCTCGAAAGCCAGGCCTCCGGTAAGGGCTCCGTCGCCTATGAGAGCGACTACTTTGTTATGAAGGCCCTGGAGTTTGGCGGCCTCCGCCAGGCCGAGGGCGGCGGAAACGGAAGTTGACGAATGTCCGGCCCCGAAGCAGTCGTACTCGCTCTCGGAACGGGACGGGAAGCCGCTCAGGCCGTCCCTGGTACGATTGCGGCGGAAAGCCTCCCGGCGGCCCGTGAGCACCTTGTGGGCGTAAGCCTGGTGCCCCACATCGAAGACTATCTTGTCTTCCGGACTGCTGAACACATAGTGGAAGCCCACTATGAGCTCCACTGCGCCGAGACTGGAGGCCAGATGCCCCGGGTTTACGGCGCAACACTCTATAAGATAGGCCCTCAGCTCCGAGCAGAGCTGTTCCAGTTGCCCGATGTCCAGTTTACGGACATCTGCGGGGGAATTTATACTTTCCAGCAATTCGTACATTCAGGCCACAAAATTAGCAAAAAACTTTCGAGTATTCCGATTTTTCTCTCTATATTTGGAACAGTAAAATTGTATTGTTATGGCATCGTTGAATAAAGTATTCTTAATCGGTAACGTTGGAAGAGATCCGGAAGTACGTTACCTCGATCAGGGTCCCTCACAGAACGGACAAAGCACTAAAGTAGCCACCTTCACCCTCGCCACCTCCGACCGCTACCGCGACCGCAGCGGCGAACTCCGAGAGAACACCGAGTGGCACAACCTCGTCCTCTGGCGCCAGCTCGCCGACCTCGCGGAGAAATACATCCGCAAGGGCAGCCAGATCTACGTAGAAGGCCGCATCCGCA
>DBYB01000042.1:3384-3763 GCA_002309995.1 Bacteroidales bacterium UBA1197 | reverse complement strand
GTCTGCACCTGGGGCCAGTTGTTCTTGTCGGTAATCTGCAGGATATGGACAGGCGTTCCCAGAAGAGCCTGGGAAACCATTTCAGCATCATAATCGGGAGTTGCGCGCAGGTTGCACACGGAAATATCCACGACGCCATATTCCTGGGCGGTGACTGTCAGGGCCGACAGCGCGGCCATGAGGGCAATGAACCATTTTCTCATACATACAAAGATACTGCTTTTTTCGTATCTTTGTCTCCGGTAAGACGAACGTATATGAAACAATCCTCCGCCTGGACGGCGGTCCTCTCCCTGATCCCTGTCCTCGTCCTGATCACGCTGCTCGCCATCAACATCGGCATTTTCGGCAGTGACGCCATCCTCGGCGCGAGCCAGGT
>DBYB01000042.1:0-3237 GCA_002309995.1 Bacteroidales bacterium UBA1197 | reverse complement strand
TGGACGATGAGCGGCGTGGTCCCGACTTTCATCTACTACGGGGTCCAGATCATCAGTCCCAAGGTGTTCCTCCTGTCGGCCTGCACCATCTGCGCCGTCATTTCCGTAATGACCGGCAGTTCTTGGACCACCATCGCCACCATCGGCGTCGCCCTCCTCGGCATTGGCCGGGCCGAGGGTTTCTCCGACGGGATCATCGCCGGCGCCATTATCTCCGGCGCTTATTTCGGTGACAAGATATCTCCGCTGTCAGACACGACGGTGATGGCATCTTCCGTCAACAAGGTCCCCCTTTTCACGCACATCCGGTACATGTTCTTCACGACGGTTCCATCCATCGTGATCACCCTGATTATCTTCACGGTCCTGGGCCTGTTCCACGACGGTTCCGATGCCTCGCAGATCGACCTGTACACCTCGGTCCTGGCCGGCAAGTTCCATATCACGCCCTGGCTGTTCCTCGTCCCCGTCATCACGCTCGTGCTCATCTGGCGCAGGATGCCGGCACTGCCGGTGCTGGCGATTTCGGTCCTCGCCGCCGCCCTGGCGGCACTCGTCTTCCAGCCTGGCATCATCGCGGATATCGGCGCGAAAGTCACAGAGGGATCACGCGCCCGCATCCTGCTAGCCGGCACGGTGGAGAGCATTTACAATACGCTTTCCCTGGAAACGGGGCATCCCGAAGTGGACGGCCTCCTGGCGACCCGCGGCATGCTGGGCATGCTCAGCACGGTGTTCCTGATCCTCTGCGCGATGTGCTTCGGCGCCTGCATGCAGGCCAGCGGCATGATCGCCCGGCTCGCCCAGCTGCTGAATCCTTTCACCCGCACCCGGACCGGGCTGGTGGCATCGACCGTCGTCACAGGCACGACCCTCAATGGTATCGTCTCGGACCAGTACCTGTCCATCCTGCTGACTTCCAATATCTTCCGTGGGACTTTCCAAGAGCGTGGCTACGAGGAGCGCCTGCTCAGCCGCTCCGTCGAGGACTCCGCTACGGTGACCTCGCCGCTCTTCCCCTGGTCCAGCTGCGGCATGACCCAGGCCACCATCCTTTCCGTTCCCACCCTCGTCTACGCCCCCTTCTGTTTCTTCAACCTGATCAGTCCGCTGATGTCTATCTGCATCGCGGCCATCGGTTGGAGAATCGTGCGGCGGAAAGCCGACGATGCCCCTTCTGCCTAATCGCGCCCGATCGTAAATCGTTGAGCTTCAGCAATTTGGCCTTTCACTGGTGCACCGTGCGGTGCACCAGTGAAAGGCTATTGCATTGATAAACAATCCGTTAAACAAGATGAAGAAATCGTTTCACGTGATTGAGGGAACCACCGGTCAGGCCCATCAGTTTGTTTGCTATCTGCCACTTCAATGCCGCGGGGGCCAAGATGATGGAACGCACATCGCTTGCGAAACTCGATCGTTGTGTGATTTCCAACATTCGCGCAAAATCTTGATGCGATTCGGGATCGAACGTCTCCTTCACATCGTACTCACTGCCCGTATTGGAATTGATGGAAATGACCATGTCTTCGTAACTTTTATAGTACCCTAGCAATGCATCCCGGTCAATCGGAAGATACAGGGAGATGATGAAATCCAGCAGTTGCTCCCGTTCATCGACATTCAACCCTTCGAACAGTTTTCGGACGACCGGGTAGTCCAGGTATTCGTTCCTCTTCTGGTAGCGGGTGACTGCTTCCATCGATAAAAGCAGTTTCTTGGATGCCTTTTTCTTATCAATGGGCGCTGAAAACGGGTGGGGATTGTCGATGTAAGCAAGAAAATTCCACCGGTCCTGCTCTGCGCGTGCGAAGAGTTTCTTCTCAACGGAGTTGTTGTAATCATAGGCAATGCACGTGCGGACATCTTTGTCCTTGCGCTTCGGCCCATTTCCATATGCCTTCTCAAAAAGGGGGCCTTTTCGGCCACTATCCCGGTTATAGGCCAAGACAAAGGTCAATGTTGTCACACCAATAAACTGAGTATAGGCCTTGCGGTCCAATGCCTTGATCAGGAAATGGACATGGTCGAACATCAAGGCCAACGCCAGCGCGATGATTCCATAGGTCCGCGCCATGACCGCAAAGATCGTGTAATAGACCAGCCGATCTTCCATCGAGTAGAAAATGACGAACTGATTGATCGACCGCTGGTAGATATGCTGGAAAGTGTTCGGCGGAAGTTTTCTTTTGTGGCCTCGCATACAAGAACTATTTTTTTCGGAAAGATAAGCCTAATCACTCAGTTGCGTAACGCATTGTTGATAACTTGTGTTGTTTCAGTAGGTATTTTATCTGTTCTTTATCCTCTGACATACAGCGACATAGCTTCTCACTGGTGCACCATGCGGTGCACCAGTGTCAGCTTAGAACACTGAAAATCAAAACATTGAAAAACTACTCAGTAGGCCGCACCGCCGTGTCGATCTGACGGCGGTAGACGACGTATTTCTGCCAAAGGAACTCCGTGGTGACGTTCAGGAGCATGTTGATGCCGGTCACGAGATATTCGTTCCAGCCCAGGTCCTCCGCGAGCCAGTTGCCCAGGAGGGTGGTAGACGGGGTGAAAACCGCGTAGTAAGCTGCCACAAGGAGCATCGCCCGCGGGACATCGGCTGCGCTTCGGAAGGTGAATTTCCGGTTCAACGTGAAATTCCAGAGCACGCTCAGAACCAGCGCAATGAGATAGGAGGGCCAATACGGCCAGTCCAGCAGTTCGTTCAGGAGGGCGAAACTGCCGATTTCAATGATGCCCGCACTGGCGGAGAACAGCACGAATTTCAGGAATCTCCAGGTCTCGTTCATGGGCGGTCGGGGTTCAGACGCACAAAGTTAGGAAAAAATACGCTTGGATTTCCGTGACTTTTTCGTATTTTTGACAACACGAACGTTTAACATCTAACAAATACTACCATGGGTTCCATCATTTACTTCATCGGCCTCGTCCTGGCAATCCTCGCCGTTATCGACATCATCAAGAAGCCCATCTCCCTCGTGGGCAAGGTCATCTCCTGCGTCCTGGTGCTCATCACGAGCTGGGTCGGCCTCGTCGTCTACTACCTCTACGCGAAGAATCACCTCACCGAGTGGTTCAAGTAAGGTCCAAAAGATTGCAAATTGAAAATTAAATCGTAAATTTGCAGTCCCAACGGTGAGGTGTCCGAGTGGTTGAAGGAGCCTGCCTCGAAAACAGGTGTACGTTTGCGCGTACCGGGGGTTCGAATCCCTTCCTCACCGC
>DBYB01000061.1:29189-157571 GCA_002309995.1 Bacteroidales bacterium UBA1197 | reverse complement strand
AGTACAAATTGCTGCAAAACTCAGAGTTCCATTCTTGGAGTGGAACATGCGGAACGGATGGGACACGATATGTTTTTATTGTGCCAATTGTGAGCCAATTAAATAGCCTTCTCAAACAACGCATCCATTGTCACAACTCGTTGGATACGGTTGCTATACATGTTCATCTTAAGGCCATACGTAGTAACTAGCGTGGGCTGGATGTTTTTCTTGTTCTTGGTGGCTGTCAATAGTGCATCTATTTTATTCCGCAATTTGGCGTCATAATCTTTGTCTATGGCAAAGTCACCACGAGTGAATTTCATCTCGCAAAGATTCACCACTCGATCTGCTCTGTCAATAAGCATGTCTATCTGAGCGCCTAGCGCATCTCCATCTGCAGTCGCTCGCCAGGGATATATCTCTGCCTGGACTCCAGCGATACCAAGCGAGGCTCGAATCTGTTCCTGATGGACAAAACAAACATCTTCAAAGGCGATTCCCCGCCAACGGTTGAGCTTCGGAGATGCCTGATTGTCTCGCCAGAAATGCGGATTATTGGAGGGATTCTTGCTGACAAAGCCTAGATAAAAGAGACAGAACATATCCGTGAGTTTGTAGTAGAGGTTCCGTTTGGTTTCTCCAAAGTTATAATAAGTTGAAACCAGGTTACTCTTTACGAGAGCTTTGAGCATTGCGCTTAGAGTACCACCTTCCGAGATGCCGGTAACGTTAGAGATTTGCTCACGCGTGGCACCATACCTAAGCCCAGAGAGTGCCTCAACTATTTTTCTGTAGTTCTCATTGTCGGCAAACAAAGACGTAAAGAGACGGTCATACTCTGCACGGAGAAAGCCACCCTCCCGGAAGAAGATATCGTCAATATTATCGGCAAGGGATTTCCCGGGCTCAAAGAAAGACATATAATACGCTACTCCGCCCATAATCATATAGGTCTGGGCAAGATCATAGCGGTCCATTGTGATATTCCTAGACTTGAAATATCGCTCGGTCTCGTTCAAAGTGAAAGGATGCATGTGCATCTCCCTATTGGTACGTCCATAAAGCCCTCCTTTGTTGTTGATGAGTTTGTCCAACATCCAGGTAGTGGCACTGCCGCAAACAATCAAGAGAAGATTATGCTTTGCACAGCCCCAATCGTTCCAAAAGTGCTCGAAGGCAGACATGAATCCGGACTTAGCCGTATCGAGCCAAGGCATTTCATCAATGAAAACCACCATCTTTTTCTTAGACCTTTTGCGGTCAAGCATCTCTTCCAGTTTATGAAAGGCATCAAACCAGCTCACAAGAGGGCCGTCCAATTGCGCTCCGTATTTCTCTAGGGAATGAGCGAACTCCTCCAACTGTATTTTGTAGAGAAGCTTCTCGTCTTTATTCTCCAATTCCAATGGAGAGATGGCGGTATGCCGGAAAGCAAAGTTGTCATCAAAGTACTCCCGAATCAGAAACGTTTTTCCTATACGACGCCTGCCGTAAACGGCCAAAAACTGTGCCGTGGGTTCTTCTAACAACCTTTTGAGCGTGGCCTGCTCTCTTTCCCTTGCAATAATGAATGATTTCATAAGCAATAAAAATATCCAGCCGCGAAGATACAAAAAATATCGCTCACGGCTAAATATTTTTCAATTATTTAACTGTTCCGTCTGTTCCACTCCACTGTGGAACGGAACAGAACAGGAAGGTTTGTAACCGAGTTCCAGGGCTTTCTTTATCTTGCGATGGACAGTGGTGGGGGCAAAGCCGGTTTCTGCAGCAATTTCCCGTACGGTCTTGTTCTGTGCCTGAAGATCGATGAGCTCCTGGAAGTCTTCGGCTTCGGTGAGAGCGTTTTTCTGGCGGAGGTGATCGGCCTCACTCACCGTATCTTCATAGATGAACTGGGTGTAGCCCTGTTCCTGCTTCAGCTTGAAGAGAAGGACCTTCTCGCCGTCGTATTTGTTCATGCCGGTGCGGACCTTGACCTGTTTGACATAGCGGAGTTCCGAACTCTTGGCGCTTCGGCCGATGGCGATGCCGGCGTCAAAGAAGTTCATCAGTTTAGCCGAGCCGGCAAGGTCGTTCTGGACCATCGGCGTGCGGGGCTGTCGTTTCGGGGAATGGCCGACGATGACCATGGTTAGGCCGTACTTCCTCTTGAGGGCGAGTATCTTCTTCATGAATGCACCGGCAGCTTCGCCTTTCTCGGAATCGTTGAGAAGGAAGGTGATGTTGTCCACGAAGATGTGGCGGATGCCTCGGTATTCTGCAGCAGCGGCAACGCTGTCAAGGATCGCATCCTCCAGGTTGGTGTCCACGATGTCGTCAGGACGGATTTCGGCCCTGAGGAGGGAATCAGGGAAGCGGTGGATGATGGGAGAGACCTTTCCCTCAACGTAACGCATCTGGAACTGCTTGGCCGAGAGTTCACAGTCTAGGTAAAGGACAGTGTTCTCTCGGGCAACAGCCTCGGCCATCTGGGTGGCCAGGACTGATTTGCCGGCGTTAGAGGAGGCAAAAAGGACGGTGCATTCTCCTTCGACCAGGAGGTCGTAGAAGTACATCTTGGGGTCGGGTTCCTGCATGGCGTCATCGACCCACTGGTTGGCGCTCTTGACGGACATGATGCCGATTCTATCCGGCATCTTCTGGAACTTCTCTATCTCGGCCGTAATGGCGGCGATAGGGTCGATTTCATCGAGCGTTCTCATACTGATAGTTCTTAAAAAGGTCCATGGCCATATCGGCATCAACGATGATCTTCCTCCCGTTCTGGATGCAGGCGGGAGCGAGGAAGCCATCCTTGTAGCGCTGGGCGGTGAGGTGGCACACGCCGAAGAGGTCTTGGATTCCTTTGAGTCCATAGACATAGCGCTTTCCGGGTGTTGTAACAGGCGGAATGGCGTCAATCTTTTGCTCACGGAGGGAGTCTTTGAGCAGTTTCTTAAGGTCTGCAACGGTGAGCGCTGCGATGGGTGTCGTGTCTTCGATAAACATAGTTCAACCGAAATTAAGTTAATGAAAACACAACCGGTTGTGCGTGTTATGCAGATTAATCTAACGCAAAGATGGGCGCTTATTTTTGAACAGTCAAGATGCTGATTATACGCATTTTACACTATTTTGAATGTTGAAAATCTATGAAATCCCATTACACTCTAATGCATGAATGTGGGATGCCCAATTTGACACAAATCGGCAATTCCCGAAAGAAACTGTCAAATCCACAGTTCACTTTCGGGAATTAGGGTGTAATGGTGTAAGGTTATGAAAAGGGGTGTAAAATGACTCGGGAGAATAGTTAATGAAATGGAATAACTGACAAAGTGTCAGATGGACAACTTGGGTATAGAGATTGATTAGAACGCAACCGAGAACTCGTATCTCATTTGTCTTCTACGAGCTGCTCTGGGGCAGGGACCCTGATAATAATCTAATAGCATAATCTATGGCTCTGTTTTTCTTGAGTTATGACCTGCGAGGGGAAAGAGACTATCAGACGCTTTATGATGAACTTGAAAAGTTCCACGCAGTAAGGATTCTAGAATCCGAATGGTGCTTCAAACGCATCAATACGGATGCTGAGAAACTTCGGAACTATTTCAGACAATTCATTGACGAGGATGATGGCCTATGCGTATCGGAGGTGACAAGTTGGGCGACCTACAATACTTTAGGTACGCCACAGGACTTATAATTAGTCCAGACATTCTGCTGTCTATAAAAGCAGAGACCGAAGGCAATCCGGTCTGGTGATTGCGATATAAACGAAACGTTTTTGATATGGGGAAAAATATCCATGTTGTTAAACGGGGCAATAATTGGGCAGCAACCCAAGAAAAAGCCCAACGCGCATCTGGTCTCTTCCCAACGCAACGTGAGGCGATAAATCGGGCTCGAGAAATCGCCAAAAACAACGGACAGGAAGTCGTTATACACGGTGTGGACGGAAAGATTCGAGAAAAGAACAGTTATGGAAACGATGACTGTCCTCCTCCTGGCTAAAGAACCTTTGTTTCTTTTGCCTAATGTATTGTTTTTTGGGTCGCATTAGCGGCCCATTTATAATGAGCGTTTAGTTTGTTGTAATATGGAAGTCAAATCATTATTTGAACAGTTGTTATTCACGACAGTTCGTATAAAAACTACGATTCCAAAAGGAAATAGTACCGGGACGGGGTTTATTTTCAATTATGTCCATAATGGGAAATCATTTCCCTTTTTGGTTAGCAATAAACATGTTGTCGAAAACTCCATTGAAGGATGGATTGAATTCAATTTAGCTAAAGATAATCAACCTGATTTAGGTAATATCCATACGATACATTATAACAATTTTCGCAATCAGTGGTTTTTCCATCCAAATCCCGAGGTAGATGTTGCAATATCTCCTCTCGGTCCAATCGTTAACCAGCTCGCAAAAAATAACATAGCTATTTTTTATCGTTCAATTTCTAATGACATTGTGCCAACAGAGGAGGTCTTAAAAGAAATTGATGCTGTAGAAGATGTAATAATTGTTGGCTATCCGAACGGACTATACGACACCAAGCATTTATTGCCAATCGTAAGGAAGGGAATCACAGCAACTCCAGCTAACATTGATTTCGACAATCAGCCCAAATTCTTAATCGACGCCTCAATTTTTCCGGGATCTAGCGGTAGCCCTGTATTTATTTGCAATGTAGGAAGTTTTACCAAAAAGGGAGAAAACACACTGTATGCTGGGAATAGGATTATCTTTCTAGGAATAGTAGCTTCTGTCTATGTCCGTACCGATATGAATCAATTAGAAATAATTCAAATTCCCACAAAAGACATTCCCGTGGTTAAATCAAGCCAAATGATTGATCTTGGAATTGTGTACAAGGCTTCCTGTATAACTGAGGTGATAGAAATCTTTTTAAAACAAGCACATGAGATTTAATCATCTCACGTTGAACTTCGCCATTGCTTTGCTCTTTTCTGACTGGGCGATGTCGATGTAGGGTTTCATGGCGGCGTAGTCGGAGTGGCCGGTCCACTTCATAACAATATCGGCAGGGATGCCCATGGAGAGGGCGTTGCAGATGAAGGTGCGGCGGCCGGCATGGGTGCCGATAACGGAGTATTTGGGCTTGGTTTCCTCGATGCGCTCGCCGTTCTTGTAGTAGATCTGGGTAACTGGGGCGTTGAGGCCAGCCAGCTCGGCCAGTTCCTTCAGGTAGTCGTTCATCTTCTGATTGCTGATGACAGGAAGGGCGGTGCCGCCGGGGAAGACCATGCCTTCGTATTTGTCCAGGATGGCTTTGGAATAGTCGTTCAGTTCGATGGCAATCTTGTCGTGGGTCTTGACTGTGGTGAGGTTGATGACGCCATCTACGATGTCCGAGCGCTTGAGGTTGCGCATGTCAGAGTAGCGGAGTGATGTGAAGCAGCAGAAGCAGAACAAATCCCGAACACGATCCAGGGCAGAAGAGAGGCCGACGGTCTTCTCATACTCAATGCCGTCGTAGGTTGTGAGTTTTACTTTCTTTCCGGTCTTAGGGACCTTGAACTTGTACAGGCGCATAAGTTCGTCCCAGTCCAGGAAGACAATGGTCTTGTCGGTTGTCTTGAATTTGGGCTTGAATCGCTGATAGGCTGTGTTGGTATTGTATCCCTTGCGGGTGGCCCAGTCCAGGAACCACTTGAAGTATCGCCACTGCTTCTCCACGGTAACTTCCCTCTGGTCCAGATCTGTGCGGTGATAGTTGATGTACTGACTGAGGACGGATTCTGTAAGCATATCAAAGCTGGTCTCCGGATTCCAGGCCTCGATATGGCCTTTGATAACGTTGAGGGCACGCTTGGTGGATGGCACCCACATATTGTTGATGCTCTCCTCCTTGATGAATTGGTCGAAACGCCCGAAAAAAGTGGGCTCCTTGGGCTCTTCGGCGGTGTCTGAGGTCTCCTCCTTGACCTCAACTCTGCCCATGAAGGCCTTGAACTCCTTGCGCAGCTCTTCTTCTGTCACTTCGCCGTGGTCCTTCTCGTAGGTGTCGAAATGTCGCCTGATGTTGCCGAGCGCCGTGTTGATATCGTAAGTTGTCTGCTTCTTCCAGTTCTCCTTCCTGGGCTTGACCTCGTGCCTCTCTGCATTCCAATCAGCCGGCTTGATATTGTACCCTGTTGAGGTGACCAGGCGGGCTCCGCGGATGGCGATGGAAACCCTGATGACGGCTTCCTGTTTCTTGTTCGTGCGATTCTCCAAATAGAAGTTGACCATAACTTCCTTCCTTTAAAATTACGCACGCAATTTACGCACACTTTTCGATATATTCAAATTTATCTTAGTTTATTACGATTTTATAACAAGCGAATAATCAAACATATATACGTTTCCAAAATAAACCGTAGTTTCCTAAGAGTGGTTGTCCTTCTATCTCAACTCAAAAGCGAGTCGCCTTCCGGCGGCTCGTTCTTTTTTTGCGCTGGCCTCGGACACAAATCTTGTTGATCTGACGGATTTACGGGCAATTTCAGTCAGGAACCCCCATTATTTACCCGTTCTGACGGATTATTGGTCAAATTCCGTCAGAAGATGCAGGAGACCAGCAGGTAGAGGAAGTGGGCGATGATGCCGGCGCAGAGTCCGGCGATGGTGTGGGCGCCGAGGGCCTTGGAGATGGCCTTGCGGAAGCCGAGGGTGTCGAGCATAGCGGTGTGGGTGGAGAGGAATCCACTCCAGCACATACCGATTGCGGTGAACACGGCTATTGCGTTGCCGTCCAGGATGCCGGCCGCATTGAAGGTCGGCAACAGGCCGAGGGCCGCTCCAACGGCGCCCAGGGCCGTCATCGGGAAGGCAATCAACCTCATATCCTGGAATCCGAAGAGCCATTCGAACACCCAGTGAATCTTTCCGGCTAGCCAGGGCAAGATGGGCACGCCTTCGTTGGCGGCTCCCGTGTATCCGCCAGGCCCGGCTCCGAAGGTCACAAGAATCACCAAAGTCGTTATGATCAACACGCCGGGGATGATTGCGAGGCCCAGTTCAACACCGTTCTTGCCACCGTCGAGGATGGCGTTGAGGAAGCGCAGGAAGACGCTCTCGCGGGGTTTCTGCTCATCTTCCGCTTCGATTTCCTCTATCGGTTCATCGTGAACGGGCGAGTCCAGTTCGGGGTAGGCCTTGAGGCAGCTGCGCTGCATTATCCGGGTAGAGATAATCGAGCCGCAGAAGGCGCCGGCGAATCCGATGAGCGCTCCGCCCGCGTGGCCGAAGCCTATCATTGTGATAATCACCACGAAGCCCATTCCGAACGCGGTGCCGAAATTGGTGAGCGACAGCAGCTGGTATTTTTTAAAATAGGAAGAGAACTTCTTGTCTTTGGCGAACGCGATGATGGCAGGATTGTCGGACAGGAACGTCATGAGCGCGCCCAGTGCCGCTACGCCTGGGAGGTTGAAAAGGGGCTTCATCAGCGGGCGCAAGACTTTCTCCAGCAGCGACACCACTCCGAACTCCGACATCAGCTTGGACAGGGCTCCGGTGAGAACGGTGATGCCCATCAGGTAGAACACCGTGTTGAGCAGCAGGCCGTGGGCGGTTTTCATAATGGTATTCAGCAGGTTGCCACTGCCCATTATATATCCGAGGGGAATAAAGACGCCGGCTATTACGGCCAGGAAGACCAATGCTTCCACTGTCGTCCGCTTAGAATTAGAGAGTTGCTTTCGTGCCATTGTATCAGGTTAGCTGCGCGAAGTTAATATAAATCCTCAACTTTTGCTGATTTTTACGTATCTTTATGAGAATTTTGAACAGAGTATAATATGAAAACAAGACTTATGCTTCTCGTGGCTGCGGTTGCTGTGCTGGCGTTTACGGCTTGCGGCAACCAGGGCGGCAAGAAAGGCGGATCGGACGCCGATGCATCAGAAGAAACCCTCACCAAGGCTGAAGCTCTGGCAGACTCCCTTAAACAAACCAAACAACCTAGTATAATGGAAAGACTTGCAGCAATGCCTGCCGAGCCGGTGTTCGATATCGAGACCAGCCTCGGAACCATCAAGGTAAGGCTTTACGCCGACACCCCCAAACACCGTGAGAACTTCGCCAAACTGGCGCTCGAAGGTTACTACGACGGGCTCCTGTTCCACAGGGTAATTGCCAACTTTATGATCCAGGGCGGCGATCCTCTCACCAGGAACATCGAGAACCAGGGCAAATTCGGAACCGGCGGCCCCGGCTACCAGATTCCTGCTGAGATTGTTTCCGGCCACCATCACAAGAAAGGCGCCCTGGCTGCTGCCCGCAAGGGCGATATGGCCAACCCTATGAAGGAATCCAGCGGCTCACAGTTCTACATCGTTCAGAGTGAAGACGGTTGCCGCCACCTCGACGGCCAGTACACCATCTTCGGCGAGACCATCGACGGCTTCGGCGTAATCGACAAGATTGCCGCCGTCCAGACCGATGGCCGTGGCCTCCCCCTTGAGCCCGTAAAAATAATTTCCGTCAAATTAGACGAAAATCTCAACTAACCCGTGCACTTTGGCACGCTCATTGCAATTTCCTTTAACCGAATAGTTTTTTCATAGGTTAAATTTTAGGTTAGAATTGCGAAACGTCCGCGCTGTGAAGCGCGGACGTTCTCGTTTTGAGGGGACCTTGCGACTGTAGCCCGTGGCCGAGGGTCCATTGCTTGTACGGTCAGTCACGATTTACCCGGGAAAACGTAGCCGAGGGTCCATCGAATGGATGGTCAGCCACACCTTACAGGCAGTGATTCATAAAGGCAATCATTGCCGCATTAACCTCCTGGGATTCGGGAAGGGCCGGAGAAGCGACGTTGTGCACGTGGCCGACTTGCCGGTCATTGGATTGAATGTCGATGAAAACGATATCGCGGCCGAGGGCATCGCAGTCTGCTTTAAGCTTGAGTGATTCCCCGCGGATGAAGTCGTTGGTGCAGGTGGAGAGGAAGAGCGATCCGGTATAACTGCTGATGAATGTTCTGGGCGACAGGGATTTCAGATAATCCTTATCCTTATACCGGGGGCCGAGGAACCACTCCTTGAAATCCTCGGTGTAAGCGTTCGCCTCGCCATACGTGGCGAAGTCGTAAGCCGGGCAGTTCACCAGGACGCCCCGGGGCTTGAACACCTCCGTCCGGACTGGCATAGACGGATTCTCGGATCCTTCCGCCAGGTACAGGGCCAGATGCCCGCCGGCAGAATCGCCCGTCAGGAACATTCGGTCCTTGTTCAGGCCCAGTTCTTCTGCGTTAACGCTAAGGTAGTCCAGCGCGGCCGCGCAATCGCGAAGTTCATCGGAGACATCGCGCACGCGGTCGTTCAGGCGATATTCAACCAACACCACGTCAAAGCCCTCCTTCAGGAATACTTCCGCAAATATGCGGTTGAATTCACGCTTGCCTGCGACATAGAAACCGCCGTGAATATCAATGATTACAGCATCTTTGCGGTTCTCCGGCCCGGCATAGAAGATATCCACAACCTGCTCCGGAGCGCCATCTTCAACATACGGGACGCCAATTCTGTTGGCATAGTCTTCCGTTACAGTACTCTGCTGCATATTCTTATAATTCGCCTTGATGAGCATCTTCATTATGGGCGTCGAAAGCTTGCAGGCGCTGCAGCACAGCAGCACCAGCAACATAGCGATATATCCTAAACGTTTCATATCAGTATTCTCGTGCACTTTCTATATTCAGCATATCCCGGCTTGTTCTGAATCTGGCGCCGTTCCATCATCGGAATGCTGATGAAAAGGAATAGGCCGGTCATTGCTATGGGGGCAAAGATGTGCCAGTCGATGCCGTTCGTGGAGGCGTACATCACCCATACTCCCCACCACATCTGTATTTCGCCGAAATAGTTGGGATGACGGCCGTGCTTCCAAAGGCCAACGTTGCAGAGTTGCTTGGGATGTGATGCCCGGAAGCGATGGATCTGCGTGTCTGCTATCAACTGAATGGTTGCCGACGCCAGGCATATTGCGAAGCCCAGCCATGTAATCCAATTCGCCGATTCTGCCTCAAACAAACCGAATCCCGGCAGCATACAGGCGAAGACCAGCAGTGTGGGCATCATATTCAACCCGAAGAAATTGGTGATATGGAAAAGGTAAGGACGCTGCGTCTCGCGATACATAGTGTATCGCCAGTCCTCGTGGCCCAGGCCCTTGAAAGTGCGCGCCCAGTTGCCCGTCAGGCGGATGCCCCAGTACCACACGGCAATCAGCAGAAGCACTACCGGCAGAGTCCAGCAGCCCTTGTAGAAAGCCCACGCCGTGAACATCACCGGCGGCGCCACGCTCCAATACGGGTCGTAAACCGAAACGTTCTTAAACACCAGGCCCGCACCCCATACAAAAATAGTCGCAACCACATCTGCGAGCAGCAGCGCCCATATTTCCGGCATCATCTCAGATACCTTATCGAATACTAGACACCCCACTGCTATTGCGATGCCATAAATCAAAGTAATAATGGCCATACTCCCGGCCCTGGAATAGTTGCGCGTCATGGTTGTGATGATAAAGCCTCTAAAGATAATAAAAAAGAAAATAATGCTTAGCTTTGCCGTATGGAACGCCTGCCGAAATACGACTGTCACTGCCACATTCTGCCGGGGCTGGACGATGGGGCACAGACGATGGAGGATTCACTGTATCTTGCAGGGCGGCTTGCGGCGTACGGGTTCGAGAGGGCGGTGTGCACGTCGCACAGTTCTTTCCTGTTTCGCAACACGCCCAGCACGGTCATACCTGCGTGCGAACGCCTGCAGGAGGAACTCGACCGGGCCGGCATTCCGCTGAAGCTTATTCCGTCCCTGGAATACCGCCTCATCCCCGAGACCTGGCCTCAGATACGCCGGAACGAGTGGCTGCTGCCCTGGGAGGGGAACCATATCCTCGTGGAACTACCTATCAGTCATCCTGAGAAGTTGATGGACATCGACCCGGCAGCAGAGATCAGGCAGCTTATTGCCGACGGCTACCAGCCAGTGCTCGCGCATCCGGAACGGTACGAATGGGCTACTAAGGACTACTACAAGAAGCTCTTCGACGCCGGTGCAGCTTTCCAGCGCAATCTCGGCTCCATTGAAGGCTTCTACGGCCCCGGCCCAGCCGAGAGGGCTCTCTGGCTGCTACAGGAGGGATTCTATTCTTTTCTGGGAACCGATATGCACAACCGAAAGTATGCAGATCGGTTCGACAAGATACTTCTCTAACCTGTCGATCATCTTTCCAGGATCTGGCTGGCGGCGTTCTTGGTGTCGACTTTCTCGATGATGCGCTCGAGGGCGCCGTGCTCGTCGAAGATGAAGGTGCGGCGGAGGGTGCCGATGGTGGTTTTGCCGTACATTTTCTTTTCGCCCCAGGCGCCGAAGGACTGGAGCATCTCCGTAGTGGTATCTGCCAGCAGGCGGAAAGGCAGCTCATACTTTGCCCGGAATCCGGTATGGGATTTCGCGCTGTCCTTGCTGACGCCGACTACATTGTATCCGGCAGCGGTCAGTTCTGCGTAGTTGTCCCGGAACGAGCAGGCCTCGGCCGTGCATCCGGAAGTGTTGTCCTTGGGATAAAAGTAGATGATGGTCTTTTTCCCCTTGCCGATAAAGTCCTCTGACTTAACCATATTCCCGTCCTGATCCATAACCTCGAAGGAGGGCATTCTGTCACCGATTTTCAGCATAATTATTAGTTTTATGTATGGCGGTCTTGGCCACTTCAGCCTGATTAGTGAAATGGTTTTTCCAATTCGAAAGATAATAAAAATAATTAGAGGCTCCTGAAAAATGATTAGCTTTGTGCAATATGAGAAAGAACTACATCACGCCCGCAGTTGACGTTGAACGGCTCGGGATGGCAGGGGAGATCCTGCAGGCATCCGGGGATTTCACCCGGAGCGACTACGAAGTATGGATTACTGACGAATGGGGGAACTAGCTATGAGAAAGTATTTGATTCTTTTGGCTGCCCTCGCCGCAGCCGCGTGCGCTCAGTTCGAAGTGGAAGTTGCGCCGAAACAGGTATGGACGGTGGAAGTCGATGCCGTTAAGCAGGCAGACGAAGGCACCAAGGCCCTGATTCTCGACAACGATTATCTGTCGGCATACTGGAGCGGAACGGATGTGATAGAGGTATATGACACAAATAAGCAGAACCATCTCGGCACGCTCACTTCCCGCGGAGGTAACAGCAGCTGCCGGTTCAGCGGTACAATCACAGGATACTTCAATCCGGGCGATAAGCTCGTGCTCGTATATCCTTGCCTCCCTGCCAGCAACGAGGAGATGTATGCGAAGCAGAAAGGCACGATTGAAGATATTGCCAAACGCTACGATTATGCGTTTGCGACGACGGAGGTGGCTAGCATTGATTATGCGTCATCAATAATCAGCCTTGCCGGCGCCAGCTTAGTCAGCCAGCAGAGCATCACCCTGTTCAACTTCTCCTACACGGGAAGCGAAACCAACAAGATAACCAAACTCACCATTACCTCCTGGGGCCTTGACCACCCCGTGACCGTGGTGCCGGAAGCGCCCGGTACGGAGTTCTTCATCGCCATTCCGGGTAAATACGGCGCTAATTTCGACCAAACGGATAAGGCCAAGATACCCTATGATTTCGTAGCCGAGACAGAGGACGGGACCGTTCTTTCCGGCACGATGAAGGCCCTTCTTGCCGACGGCAAGTTCTATAAGGCTTCCAAAGAACTGAGCATATATGAATCCCAGAGGCAGCCCCTCACCATAGAGCCTCTCCGGGACGGAACGGTAACCATACAGAACCCGCTCGGACGCTCTTTCTATTATGGTTTCGAGGGGGTGAACAGCAATCGGGTCAACAGCAACGTTGCGACCGGGAACCCTATAAACATTACGGTGAAGGCCGGCGACAAACTGCTCCTCGGCGGAGATCTTTCATCTGCTTCGTCCAGGGCATACGCAAATGGCATAGGCACGAATATAGATACGGGCTTCACGGGTGTACAGACTGTCATTTCCGTCGATGTTCCCCATTACGTATATGGCAATGTGATGAGCCTCATCCATTATTCAAACTACCAGTGGCCTGATATGAATTCTTATATCAAGAGCCTGGAACCGTGGACTTTTGCCCGTTTGTTTGCGGATGATACGAATCTTTATAACCATCCGGAAAAAGACATCGAACTTCCTGCCGCAACCGTAAACAAGGGCTCATATTCTATGATGTTTCACAACTGCGTACATCTTACACGCGCTCCTGAACTGCCGGCGACCAAGCTTTCGGGCGGGCCGTACAGCAGCCCGGAGAATTCCGGACCGTATCATTCGATGTTTGCCGGATGCTCTTCCCTTGTCAAGGCTCCGTCCATCCTTCCCGCTGCTTACGTCTCGGAAAGCGCTTACTTCAATATGTTCAGAGGGTGTCCCATTGAAGCCTCGCCGGTCCTTCCGGCCCAGAATCCCGGCGCTGATGCCTATGCTTTTATGTTTCAGGGTTGTAAAGCGCTTAAGCAAATTACCTGTTATGCAAGGACAAACATCGGAGCGAACGGAGCCACGCGCAGTTGGGTATCAGGCGTTCCGGCCGGCGGCACTTTCATCTCTGACACTTCGGTCTCCTGGCCCGAAGGTGTCCACGGCATCCCTGAAGGATGGAACGGATTCGTGGAGCCTCTTACCATAGAGGCCATCGAAGACGGCGTCGTCACCATCTCCAACCCGCAGGAACTCTCCATCACCTACGGGAAGGAAATATATATGGGCTCGGCAACCACTTCCAGCAACAGCTCTATCACTGTGAGCGTTTCCGCCGGCGACAAGCTGCGCCTGTGGGGCGACAACGCTGTGTACGGGCACCAGTATGCGGCTTATCTCTACACTAACATTTCCTGCAGCGGGAAGCACAACGTGTCCGGCGACCTCCGCAGCCTCGTCTCCAGCGGCGGCTATGCGAACGTTTCGGAACTTGCGGATTATGCCTTCGTGCAGCTCTTCGCCCGCGACACCAAGCTGGTTTCGGCCAAGAATCTGGTCCTTGGGGCGAACGGACTGGGTGATTCCTGCTATTCCGGGATGTTTGAGGGATGTTCAGCACTGACATCGGCCCCCGCCCTTCCTGCAAAGGGCCTGGCCAAGGGCTGCTATGAGAATATGTTTGCCGGAACCGGCATCACTTCGGCGCCGGCGCTCCCGGCAACCCTCCTCTTCGAGTACTGCTACGGAGGAATGTTCAGCGGATGCGAAAGCCTCACTACGGCTCCGGCGCTACCTGCCACGACACTTGCCGAAGGCTGCTATATGAATATGTTCGATTATTGCCCGTCGCTCACACAGGCTCCGGAGCTGAAGGCTCCCACGCTGGTGCGATTCTGCTATGCCTATATGTTCCGCGACTGCGGCTCCCTCGGCGCCGTCACCTGTCTCGCCACCAACCCTTCCTGGGCCTGGGACGCCGATGAGCCAGATTACGAGGCTCCCAACGCCGCCGCCCTCTCGGACTGGTTGTCCGGCGTCAAAGCCTCCGGCACCTTCACCCGCGCCTCCGGCGTCACCTGGCCCCAGGGCACCTACGGCGTCCCCTCCGGCTGGACCATCACGCCCTGATTCCGGCTCCTGCGCGCCCTTATGCCACGAAATCCATCAGCGGCCCGTCCTGTGTACTTCGTGACACGGAAAGGGCCGCTTTCGTGGGTTTTGGTGTCACGAAATACACCAGAGAGGTTTCAGGTGGATTTCGTGGCAACGATGGTGGTCAAGCCCGGAATGAGGAGCCAAAAGCCAGGCGCTACTTGCGGAACCAGGCGAGGGATTTCTCGCAGAGGGCGGAGATGGCAGACCAGTCGCCGGCGGCGATGACTTCCTTGGGGAAGAGCTTTGAGCCCATGCCGACGGCGGTGACGCCGCTCTTTGCCCAGGCGGTGAGGTTCTCCTCAGTGGGTTCCACGGCTCCGGTGCACATAATCATCGCCCAAGGCAGAGGGCCGAGCACGTTCTTGACGAACGACGGGCCGCCAACGTTGCCTGCAGGGAAGACCTTCACCAGGTCGCAGCCGAGCTCCATTCCACGAACCATTTCGCTGACGCTGCCGCAGCCGGGGCTGTAGGGCACGCCGCGCTTGTTCGCCAGGGGGGCAATCTCAGGCACCAGGCAGGGCGACACGAGGAAGTCGGCGCCCATCTGGATATACTGAGCCGCGGTAGGTGCGTCCAGCATAGTGCCGGCGCCGAGTGCCATCTCGGGGCACTCAGCGCGCACGAAGGCGATAAGCTCCTCGAACACCTTTGCAGCGCCGTCGCCACGGTTGGTGAACTCAAAGGCGCGGATGCCACCATCGTAGCAGGCCTTTACCACCTTCTTCGTAATCTCTACGTCCTTGTTGTAGAACACCGGAACAATCCCGGTCTTCCGAATGATACTGATAGTATCTATTTTATTGAACTTTGCCATAGATTCTTCGCTTCGTTGATTAGATTCTTCGCTACGCTCAGAATGACATTATCGTGAAACCCTGCCGCTGCCGCCGCCGGCCATGAGGCCTTCGACTTCGGTTACGCTTACCCTGTTGTAGTCGCCAATGATGGTGTGCTTGAGGCACGATGCCGCTGCAGCGAACTCGATCGCCTGCTGATCGGTATCGTAAGCCAGGAGTCCGTAGAGCAGTCCACCCATAAAGGAGTCGCCGCCGCCCACGCGATCGACGATGTGGGTAATGTCGTACCTGCGGCTCTGCCAGAGGGTCTTGCCGTCGTAGAGCACGCCGCCCCAGGTGTTGTGGTTGGCGTTGATGCTGCCACGGAGCGTCACCGCCACCTTCTTGCAGCGCGGGAACTTCTCCATAAGCTGGCGGCACACGCTCACGAATGCGGTCTGATCGATTTCGCCGCCTGTCTTCTCTGCGTCGAAGCCCTCGGGCTTGATGCCGAATTCCTTCTCGGCGTCTTCCTCGTTGCCAAGAATGAGGTCGCAGCCCTCAACGAGAGCAGGCATCACCTCTGATGCGCTCTTGCCGTACTTCCAGAGTTTCTTGCGGTAGTTGAGGTCGCAGCTGACCTTAACGCCCATCTCGTTGGCGACCTTGATGGCCTCCAGGCACGCGTCGGCGGCACCCTGGCTGAGCGCCGGAGTGATGCCGGTCCAGTGGAACCAGTCGGCGCCCTTCAGGACGGAACGCCAGTCAACCATACCCGGCTTAATCTCAGCGATGGCTGAATTGGCGCGGTCGTAAATAACCTTGCTACCCCTGGCAACGGCTCCCGTCTCCAGGTAATAGATGCCAACGCGGTCGCCGCCGCGCACGATGCCGTCGGTATTCACGCCGAAGCCCTTGAGCTCCGCGATGCACATATCCGCAATGTCGTTCTGCGGCATACGGGTAACGAAATGTGCGTCAACGCCGTAGTTCGCCAGGGAGACGGCCACATTGGCCTCGCCGCCGCCGAAGGTTGCGTCGAACTGATGCGCCTGGCTGAACCTGAGGTACCCGGGCGTCGAAAGGCGAAGCATCACTTCGCCGAATGTAACTACTTTTGCCATATTGTGTTAATGTTTGATGATTCTCTTATTTTCAGTTCCATCGGCACCACCACGACGCCGTCCTGCGCTCCTCCGAGGAACGCCAGCGCCGCCTGCCGACCCATCTCGTAGGGATTGAGGGCAAGGGAACTCATACTGGGCGACATCAGCGCGGTGAAACTCTCGTTGGCCGTACCCACGATGCCGAATCGCTGAACCCCATTCTCCCGAAGGGCGTCAATCGCACCCAGGGCGGAGAAATCGCCGGCGCTGTAGAGGGCGTCGCAACCGGCCGCCAGGGCCTTCTTGCACGCCTCGTATCCGGTCTCCCTCACTATCGTGTCGGGATATTCCGGCCCCGGCTGCATCCCGGCATCACGCAGCGCCTGCCGGTAGCCCTCCAACCTCTGCACGTATGCTTCGGAATTCATATATCCGGCCAGCGTGCCGATGCGACGGAAGCCCTGGTCCAGCAGGTGCCGCGTTGCCAGGTAGGCGCCGTCGAAATTGTTGCTGACGATTTTGGAACCCGGCAGTTCGCTGAACACGCGGTCGAATTGCACCAGCGGTATTCCGCCAAGTGCCGGCAGGATGTGGGAGCCGTCGGCCGAACCGATGGCGTGCGAGAGCAGCACCCCGGCCACCCGGTAGTTCCGCAGCGTCTGCAGGGCCTTCAGCTCAGCGTCGAAGCGCTCGTGCGTCTGGCAGATGAGTACGTTGTAGCCGGCCTCGTTCAGCACCGCTTCGGCGCCTCCGATCACGTTGGAGAAGAACTCCCGATGGATGCGGGGCACCACGATGCCTACGATGTCGGAACGGCCCTTGCGGAGGTTGCTGGCAACGACGTTGCGCTCGTACCCCAGTTCGGCGGCCTTCCGTTCCACGGCGCGGCGCGTCTCCTCCTTCACCCGGGGGCTTCCGGAGAGGGCTCGCGACACGGTGGCCTGGTTGATACCCAGAGCGGCGGCTATTTCCGTGATGGTGGTCATCCTACCGCATCTCGGTGTAGGCGATCTTGTCCATGTCGCCGTAGTTCAGGTTCTCTCCCGCCATGCCCCAGATGAACATGTAGTTGGAGGTGCCGGCGGCGGCGTGGATGCTCCACTCGGGGCTCATTATGGCCTGCTCGTTCGCCAGCCAGACGATACGCTCCTGCTGGGGCTCGCCCATGAAGTGGCATATCATATTGCCCTCGCTCACGTTGAAATAGAAGTAGGCTTCGATGCGGCGGGAGTGGGTATGCGCGGGCATGGTGTTCCACACGCTGCCGGGCTTGAGCTCGGTGAGACCCATCTGCAACTGGCAGGGGCCCTCTTCCAGCACGTTGTTGACTATCAGCTGGTTGATGACGCGGTCGTTGCTTTCTTCCATCTTGCCTGCGGGGAAAGAGTTGGCCTTGATGGAACCCTTGCGGCCGTCGATGGTGATCAGCTGCGTCTTGTAGGACTTGTGTGCGGTGGCGCTGTTGATGTAGAAGTGGGCGGGCTTGCTCGCGTCCTTGCTCTTGAAGACGACCTCCTTGCAGCCGCGACCGACGTACAGGGCGTCCTTGAACTTCAGCACGTAATCCTTGCCGTCAACCGTCACGATTCCGTCGCCGCCGACGTTGATGACTCCAAGCTCGCGGCGCTCAAGGAAGTAATCGGCCTTGAGAGGGTCGATGGCCTCGAGCTTCAGTGGCTTTGTGGCAGGCACGGCGCCGCCGAAGATGAAACGGTCGTAGAGGGAGTAGGTGAGACGGATTTCGTCGTTAACCATAACCTCGGGCATCATAAAGCGTGCGCGGAGGGTCTCGGTGTCGTAGTGCTTGACATCCTCGGGATGGCAGGCGGTCTGGATGGTGTACTTGGTTTGTGCGCTCATTGCGATGGTGCTAAGCAGCAGTGCTGCCGTCAATATTCTTTTCATAAGATGCTTTGATTATTCTGCGGCGGTTGATGATGGCCATAAAGGTGGTGCCGGCGACGAGGATGCCCGCTCCGATCCACTTGAAGTCGTGGACAAGATGGAAAATGACCCAGGAGAAGATGCTGGACGCGAAATCCAGCGAGCCGCCCTGGAAGCCGTCGGGAATGGCCACGGCGGCGTCCCCGGTACGGGCGTACACGTCCTGCGCGGCCTGGGTGAACCAGGGGGCGAGGTCGGTCACGAAATACAGGCCGACGGTGAGGGCAACGAGGCCGATGATGAAGGTCTTCACGACGTTACCCTTGGTGACCGGCAGCACGGCCGGGAACACGTAGAACATACCGGCCAGCGATGCCAGCGGCAGGAACTCGTTGCCGGGCATGAGCACGGCCAGCACCAGCGTTACGGGAATGAGCAGGAGGCTGACTACCAGCGTGGTAGGATGGCCGATAACCAGCGCCGGGCTCATACCGATGTTGATGCCTGCGGAGTTCTTGAACTTGCGGGAGACGAGGTCCTTGGTGGCCTCGGCAATGGGCTTGAGGCCCTCGATGAAGAGGCCGGTGATGCGCGGGATAAGCTCCATCACGGCGCCCATCTTGATTCCCAGACCCAGGATGGCGGGGATGTGGGCAACTATCTCAGGCCAGGAGGGGTAACTCAGGCAACCTATTATTATTCCAACAATTACACCCAGGAATAGCGGTTCGCCCAGAAGGCCGAACTTCTTCTTCATTCCATCTGCATCGATGTCCAGCTTGCTGAATCCGGGAATCTTGTCCATACACCAGTTGAGCCCGACAGCGAAAGGAACGAATCCCTGGCAGAAAGGCTGAGGGATGGAGATGCCTTCGAGGTCCTTATAGTAGCTCTGGAACTTCTTGGTCGTAAGGTCGGCCATCACAAGGGTGATGACGAAGCACACGATAGCGGCGAAGAAGCCCCACCAGATATTGTCGCAGGCGAAATAAACCACGGCGCCGATGAATGCGTAGTGCCAGTAGTTCCATAGGTCTATGTTGATGGTGTTGGTGGCCTTGACTAGCAGCAGAACGATGTTGATTGCAAGGCACACCGGGATGATGAACGCGCCGACGGTGGTGTTGTACGCCACGGAGGCCGCTGCGGGCCATCCCATATCGAAGATGCCCAGCTGAAGGCCGTAAATCTCCGTTACCTGCTTCAGCGGGCCGCCCAGCGACGAGGTCAGCAGGGCAGTCACCACGCTCAAGCCTACGAATCCGACGCCCACCAGCAGGCCGCTCTTGAGGGCCTTGCCGGGCTTGATGCCGATGCACACTCCCAGGATAAAGAAGAGTATGGGCATCATCACTGCGGCTCCCAGGCCGATGATATAACTGAATACTTGTTCCATTATTTGGGCTGTTTACCGATATAGGCGAGGATGCCGCCATCAACGTAAAGGATATGGCCGTTGACGGCGTCGGAGGCGTGCGAGGCCAGGAAGACGGCGGGGCCTGCGAGCTCATCGGGGTCGAGCCAGCGGCCGGCGGGAGTCTTGGCGCAGATGAAGCTGTCGAACGGGTGCCTGCTGCCGTCGGGCTGGCGCTCGCGCAGGGGGGCCGTCTGCGGCGTGGCTATGTAGCCGGGGCCGATGGCGTTGCACTGGATGTTGTACTCGCCGTACTCGGAGCAAATGTTGCGGGTGAGCATCTTGAGGCCGCCCTTCGCGGCAGCGTAGGCGCTCACGGTCTCTCGGCCGAGCTCGCTCATCATCGAGCAGATGTTGATGATCTTGCCCTCGCGGCGCTCCATCATCTCGGGCACAACGGCAGCGGCGCAGATGTACGGCGCCACCAGGTCCACGTCGATAACGCGCTGGAACTCTTCCCTCTTCATCTCGTGCATGGGGATGCGCTTGATGATGCCGGCGTTGTTCACCAGGATGTCTATCTGTCCGATTTCCTTATGGATGCGGTCTACCAGCGCGGCGACGGCCTTCTCATCCGTTACGTCGCACACATAGCCGTGCACATTGGTGATGCCGGCGGCCCTATAGGCCTCCAGGCCCTTTTCCATGGACTCCTGGTTGGAAGTATTGAAGATGATATTGTCGGCTCCGGCCTCCACGAATGCTTTTGCAATGGCGAATCCGATGCCGTAAGCGGCGCCCGTAACCCAGGCGTTCCGGCCCTTGAGAGAGAAGATGTTTGTCATATTCGCGAACTGTGTTGATATCTTTTCGCCGCAAATATACAAACGTTTGCACAAATTTGCAAACCTTTCTTTTGTCACAAAACACACTCTGACGTGACTTTCAGCTTCTCACAATCACCTCGCGTCTCGACACCGCCTCCTATCTTGTCACGAAATCAATCAAACGCCCCTCCTGTGTATCTCGTGACACGGAAATGGCCGTTTTCGGGGGGGGTGCTGTCACGAAATCAACGAGAGAGGCTCCAGGTGGATTTCGTGACAGGCGGGCGGGGCGGGGGCACGTTGGGGCAGGAGCAACAGGGGTAGGAGCAACAGGCCCTTTACGCGGCTTGAATTTTGCATATAACGAACTGGCTAAACCAGCCGAAATCAGCTCCGGAACCGCTCAAAACCACTATTATTGATGAAAGCACTGTTCATAGCTATTCTATATTTAAACTTAATCCCGCTCCACCCGCAGGATTCAGTCGAGCTAAGGAGGCTCTCTACTTCATATAATATAGCGGAAAAAGAAATAGTGCTTCAGGAGTATCGCATCACCAATAACTCCTCTCAGTGCTATTATACCTGGCTGGACTCCAATCAAGGTAAGGACTCTAAAGATAGCAGCGTCTGGCTAAAGCGTTACCTGTTTGCTCCTAAAGGCGACTTCTCTTTTGCCAGCCTGATGTTTGATAATGTTGTGTTTGAAGGCAGCTTTAAACCCGAATTAGGTTTCTCTTTTATGAAAAGAATCAAACCGGGAGAATCATTCAGCTACATCCTTTACTCTTCAACCCGGGACTCACTTCATAGTAAATCCTCTTTTGATTCTTTGATTAATATCGAATCAGAGTCATTAATCAACTCCTTATTGCCTGGTGGGATTCCAGAAGAATTCCTCTATCAGAATGAGCAAATAATCCTTGAGCCAAAAGACATAAAGGCCATCAAATAAATTCTTAACTTTGCTATCGGTGAAAAGGGTTCTGTTGCTCATATCGACGGTTTTGTGTTTGGCGGCCTGCGAGAAGAGGCTGCCGGACCCGGACGCGGTACTGACGGCAGATGACTTCGTGGGGGCGTATTCTTATACGGACCACGCTTTCGTGTCGTGGGGGACCAGTTCCTACACCTCTGCGCTGGCCGGCATCATCACCCTGACCAAGATAACCGACGACTTGGTACAAATGAACGGCACGTGGGTCACTACCGGCACTGTGAGTGGCAACACGATACAGTTCAACCCTTGTCCGCAGTCTTATGCCGACGGTTATTGCAATTACACGTTCGGAACGGCCACGCTGTCCGGCAATACCCTTTCTTTCACCTATGTAGGATATGGCCAGCGGAGCTTTAATGGCACCACTGCCTTGTGGACTATAAACGGCAGCGTGGCCGCAGTAAAATGATTATGGCAGACAATTACCTGGAAAAACGTGAGGAGGCCCTGCGGTCGGCGGGGCGCTTAGTTGTGAGGCGTAACACCCCTTCCCTCGACACCCTCCTCCTTAAGAACCGCAGCCACAGGGCGTACGACGTCTCATACAAAGTGGCAATGCGCCAACTGGAGACCATCGTCTCCGTCAACAACAAGATCCCGTCCGGCAAGAACGGCCAGGTGCTCCGATTCAAGTTGCTTGATGCCTCAACCGGCGGCGCCGACTTCTGCCGGTACCTGCGCTTCGGCGGCTACCTGCCGGAACTGCATCTTCCCATACCCGGCACCGAGCCACAGGCGTTTATCGTTGTCTGCAGCACCTGCCCCGAGACGCCGACCGTGGACATCGACCTCGGCATCTCCCTCCAGAGTATGGCCCTCAAGGCCGTCGAGATAGGGTTGAACGCCATTATCATAAGGGCATTCAACCGCGAGGAGGTCAAGGTGGCGCTCGGCCTGGAACTGGAGCCCCTTGCTGTGCTCGCCGTCGGCAAAGGCACTGAAAAGATTGAACTGGTGGAGGTTCCTGCCGGCTCCGACCTTCGCTACTACCGCCGCGACGGCATCCATTTCGTCCCAAAAATCTCCATCAGCGACCTGCTGCTGTAAAATGAAACCGATAATCATTGCAATGCTACTGTCTGTGCTTGGATGCGGGAGCTCCGGATGCTGCCGTCCGGAAGGCGCCCTGAAGTATTATGAATACCGTTCCACCACTATGCGGGAGTACCCTCACGAGTTCTACCGGCTGGAGCGTTCGGAAGAGAAGGGCCTGACCCTGACCCGGGCCGCAAACGGCTCCGAGGAAACCACGTTTGCCGTTCCGGAGGAGGTTGCGGAAAAGGTCGCCTTCCTCATCAACGAGTACAAGCTCTACCGGCTCAAAGAGACTTACCGTCCGCCCTGCCAGGTACTGGACGGCACTATGTGGCACGTGTACTTCAAGTTCGATAAGGGAGGCGTCAGCTGCAGCGCCGACAACGCCTGGCCCCCCAAGCGCCTCCAGGAGGGCATCGAGGCCATCAACTCCTACCTCGGATCCATCAAGCGTTAGCATTTGCTTTTTTGAAAGTAAAAAGCTAAATTTGGGCTTGGTGTAACCGAATGAGGGAATTCATAGTTTATACGGACGGAGGCTATTCAATCAGCCACAACATAGGCTCTGGCGCCTATGTGATTTTGAAGCCCGACGGTCAGACGGTGGTAAAGCAAGGCTCTTTCGTGCTTTACCGCGAAACCAGCCAGCGTGCCGAGCTCAAAGCTATCATCGAAGCCCTTTACGCACTGCCCGATCACAGCCGGGCGCTGATTATCACGGACTACCAATATGCGGCCCTTTCTCTGGGCACGCGCCCGAGGCGCAAGAACAAGCCGGACATAGACCTGCTTCTGCGCTATCGCCAACTCGTCCGTTACAAGAAACTTACGATAGAATTCCAGTGGGTGCCCAGCCACGGCGGCCACCGCTGGAACGAAGTCTGCGACAACCTCTGCGCCGAAGCCCTTGCTGCGGCCTCCTAGAAATTATATTATTATGAAGAGAGCTTTTATCCTCGCCTTTTGCGTGCTGGCTGCGGCTGTGGCCCTTGCGCAGACCCCGCACAAGTACGGTATCAAGTGCGCCATAGTCAAGACCGTTACCGAGAATGCCAATGGCCAGAAGTCGTACAACACCCTCTGGTTCGACGATTACGGCGCCTGCGAGCGCACCTTGACCACTATGGATATGGGCGGCGGTATGGGAACAGCCGAATGGCTTTCCATCGCCCTGCCCGACGGCAAGGCCTATATGCTCGATGAGTCGCGCAAAACTGCCAGCGAGATGAAGCGCATCGAGGTCAACTATCTGGAAATGTCAGATGAGATGGTCAAGGCCCGCAAGGCCAAGGTGATAGGGCAGGAGACGGTTGACGGGCGCGACTGCACGGTCTGGGAGGAGAAGCTGAAGCAGATCTTCACCACCTCCACCATCACATCCTGGGTCTGGAAAGGCATCCCCATCAAGTACAACATCGACAAGCCCAAGTCCTCCACCACCCTTATCAGCATCGAGCAGAAACCATCTCTGCCCGCCTCCCTCTTCACCGTCCCCAACGACTACACCGTCCGGGGTATGTAAGGGCAGGGGGAGCGTGTTGCCCCGTCCCTTGCCTTGCCACGAAATCCACCTGGAGCCTCTCTCGTTGATTTCGTGACAGCAAAACCCCCGAAAACGGCCTTTTCCGTGTCACGAGATACACAGCAAAGGCCGCTGATGGATTTCGTGGCATAAGGGAGCTGAGAGGACCGTGGCGGATTGAGCAAAAGCAGGGGCGAAAGGTGTAATTCCGACAGGGCCATCGTGGCTGGAGAATTGAAATATGAAAAAATAACCCGATTTTTTGAACAGTCCTATTTTGAGAACGCAATTTCATTGCGGTAGGACGGTGTTTTTTCAAATAAGCGTTGCGCGCGAAAAAAACACGCTTTTATTATCGTAACTTGCGGTCGGAATCAGTCCGTTTTTTGAGACTGACTTTTATTAATCGTTTAACCAAAACAGACACTATGAAACCCAATCGTAGCACGTGCTTCCTTTCGCAGGAAGAATTCGACAGAGTCAAGGGCCAGTATGCAAAGTTCAATGAACCCTGGGAAACCACGGAAGTCGAAGAACTCAAGGCGATGGCCGCAGATCAAATTCCTATTGAAGATATTGCTGTTCAGTTGCAGCGAACGCCCAATTCGGTGAAAATGAAGCTGAAGGCGCTCGGCTTATACTTTCCAAAGCCGGCGCCCAATGCCTGGACCAATGATGAAGAATCGAAACTGATTGAATTGTACAACCAAGACATCCCGTTCGAGGATATAGCGGAAGAACTCGGCCGCAGCATCAATGCCGTTGTCTCCCGACTTGTACGACTTCGTATCCACCTTTTTAATTAATGACGACTATGAAAAAGATTCTTGAAGTATTAGAGTATTCCAACACGGACATCCGATTCAAGACGGATTTGGACTTCATGCAGAAACCTCAAGAAGTTATGGACCTCATCCCCAAATTGATGATGTCTATGTCCGCAAAGCTGTTCGGGAAAGAAGAGACCAACATATTCGCAGTTATCCGTGCGCTTATCGTTTCTGATCTAGCCCTTTCCAATAATCGGAAACAGTTGCTCAAACATCTTGATTTAGATTCAAAAGCCTCTGGCACGGCATTCAGAGAAACAATGGATATGATGATCAAGGCGGGGAAAGCCACGTGGATTCCCAATGGCAGTTCTTCCCCGGGCAAGCCCAGTTGATTATGAGACGGACATATCATTTATGTCTGTCTTCTCACAGAGAGGTAATGTACAGGAATGAGGCTGATTTGGTAATGGGGTTCAACTGCCTGGCGTTGGCTGCAATGGAGACAGATTCCAGACTGCTTGCAGAGGGTTTTATCCCGACGCATAATCATAAAGTAGTTCAAACGCACGACGTCAAAGCCTTTGTTTATGCTGACCGATATGCATATTCCCGTTACTTCAACGCAAAGTATTCCCGCAAGGGGCGTTTGGGCGAGAGGGAGTGCTTCAGCCTTGAAGTTGATGGGGTGTACCATACTCAGACGGCATTGAACTATGTTATCCGGCAGGGCCTGCATCACGGACTTGCATCCACCCCTTTCGATTATCCGTATTGCTCGGCGAATGCATTTTTTCGGAAAGCGCTTGGCAAAACAGGACCGGTTGATCTGTGCGACAAAAACCAGGAGTACAAGTTTCTCCCGCACAGAAAAACGCTGCCAGAGTCGTATCGAATGACCGCAAGTGGCTTGATTCTTAAAGAACAAGTATTGGATACCGCATATGTGGAAGAGGTTTACATCACGCCGCGCAACTACCTGTATCAAATGAACCGGCAAAGCGACGAAAGAATAGTGAAAGAGCAAGCCGCGGAAAACAGATTGCCTCCCGTTACACTGGAGTCGATTGAAAAAGGCGTATCCGATTTTGACGTGCGCGCCGCCCTGATCTCAGAGCAAGGGCGTGTAAATAAGACACTTATGACGGATTTAGAATTGTGTCGGATAATTGACGAAGAACTCGTGCCTCGGTACTTGAAAGATACGGAAGATGCCTCAATCTACCTGCTGAGCCATTCGCAACGTGCCGAGATTGGCGATTACCTCTGGCGTGAAAGTAAAAACTCTTATAATCGCAGAGGGCTGCTATCCGGCAAGACGATAACTTCGCAACAGATTCGCCGCTGCCTGGCACTATTGTAACCAGGCGCGGTCATCTCATTCCGAGCCGGCCATCCTCACTTCGGGCTTTACTTCCTCATTCCGGGCTTGACCCGGAATCCCCCGGCTTACCTCCCTGTCCAGTCCCTTAGCTTGTCCTGGTTCTGTCACGAAATCCATCTGGAGGCTCTCTCATTGATTTCGTGACAGCAAAACCCCCGAAAACGGCCTTTTCCGTGTCACGAGATACACAGGAAGGGCCGCTGATGGATTTCGTGACAGGAGGCCAGGTCGGAGAGGGCCCTTCGACTGGCCCTTCGACAAGCTCAGGGCAAGCTCATGGACCGCTAGTTAACCGGCAATCCAGCGACCGAGTTTCGGGATGCGTCGGATGAGGAGGCAGAACAAGGCGGAGGCGGCGAAGCTGAGGACGGCGGTGGCGAGGATCTGCACAGGGGTGGTCCAGATGCCGAGGAGGCCGGCGTCGCCGAGGCCGAGGGAGGAGCGGAACCAGGCGGAGATGGCGCCGAGTATCACCAGGTGGCAGAGGTACATACCGTAGCTGGCTTCGCTCACGGGGACGAGAACCTTCTCGTAGAAGCGGCCGCCGGTGCGAATCAGCTTAAAGACCAACATCCACGCCACAACCATCAGCGCTACGCCGAAGGTATCGTTCAGCCACGGTCCCTCCCAGATGGCGGCGAGGCCGACTGGCCCTTCAATCGGGAACTGTCCGCCGCAGTCAGCCCAGACGCGGGAGAGGAAGCCCGCGTTGCAGATAGCAAAGCCGGCAAGGAACAGCGGCACTGCAATCGCCAGCGTGCGCCCAACTGAGAGCCGCCCCACGAACTTCTTGAAGTACAATCCCAGCAGCAGGTATCCGATAAATCCGCTGAAGTAATAGAACAGGCCGTAAGCGTTCCAGCTGGCCTCGCCCCAGAGGGGATACCGCGCCGGATTAGGAATCCCGGACGGTCCGTAGATGACCGGCGGATTGCCGCCCGCCCATTGGCGGATGAAAGGAATAACGGTTGTGAACAGGCACAGGGACAGATAGAACTGCAACTCCCGCTTGCCGACCTTCTGCGCCCAAAGCGACAGAAGCGGCATCAGCAGATAGATGCCCAGGAGCATATAGACGAACCACAGGTGCCCGGCGGCATAGTTGAAGTTGAGCAGCAGGTCCTTGAAATTCTGCACCGGCTCGCCCCAAATCAAGGCGTACACGACACTCCAAATCAGGAACGGCGGGAGGATACGGAGAGCGCGCTTCTTGAAGAACTCTCCGGTCGGATAGTGCAGCGGGAACTGCAGGTAGCTGGAGGCCACCACGAAAAGCGCCACGCAGGCGCGCGGTATCACATTCAGCACCGACACCCAGAGCGCGTCGGCCTTGGTCAGGATGAGCGAGCCCTCACCGCCCAGGTAAAACGGCTCGCAGCTGTGCGTAGCCATCACCAGAAAGCACGCGGTCACCCGCAGCCAGTCCAACCAGATTTCCCTTTCCTTATTCATATTTAAAAGAATTCATCAGCGCCAAGGCCTCCGGAACGGTCGCAGGCACGGCCCCGCCGCCCTTGAAATATGCATCTATCGCGTCTTTGCTTTCGGGGAAAGCCCGGCGCAGGTTGCGCTTGTTGAAGACCAGAACCTCGTCTCCCTTATAAAGATACAGGGTCTCTACGGCCTCGTACGCCGCATCCTTGTTCTTCTCGATGTCGTAGGACACGCCGTCGGCGTAGATGTTGCCGCTCTCGCGGATAGACGAGGTCTGCGAAGTAGTGCCGAAGGCGCCCTGCTTGCCGGTCCTGACCAGGCGGACGTCGCGCTTCAGGGCGATTCCGCAGTAGCTGGTCACCTTGTATAATCTATAGTAGAGCCCGCCGCTGCGGAGAAACAGCACCGTGTCTATGCGCACCTTGTAGATGTTGTCTTCGTTCGCCGCCGCCAGCTCCACGCCGCTCTTGTCGATAAACCGCAGCGTGTTGTCTTCCGCGCAGATATTCAGCTTCCCCTGGGCAGGTGCGCCGCTGTGGAAAAAAATCATACCATCAGTAAAATCCGGCATCAGGTAGCGCACATCAGCGGACGCGCTCCGGGAGGCATCATCCTGCCCCATCGCAGCAAGCGACAGACAGAGAAGCAGGCAAGCAATCAGCAGTTTTCTCATTTCATTTGGGTATAAGAGACCTTGAACGCTCACAAATGTAACAAAAAAGTCTTAACTTAGCGTTATGGATATGAAGCGTATAATACTGATTTTTGCGGTCCTTTCCGTTTTGCTGCCCGTGCACGCCCAGGGCATCAAGGCCGGACCCTGGATATCCGGCGTGAGGGAGGATACGGTTACGATACTCTGGACCAGCGACCAGCCGGGGCTGGCCTGGCTTGAACTGGAAGACGGCACGCAGAAGTACGAGACCTTCGCCGGCCGCCGCATCTTCGGGAGTCTCCACAGCATTCGGCTTGACGGCCTCCGGCCCGGGCAGACGGTACGCTATCGTGCTTGCGGGCAGGTGCTGACCGACGACTCCAACGCCCGCAAACCGGTATTCGGCGACTGCTACGCCGGCTGCTGGCACACCGTGCGCACCTTCGACGCCGCAGCTCCGTCGTGCCGCTTCTCCATCTTCAACGACATCCATATGCGCGTCCGCGAGTTCCGCAAGCTGGCCGCCCAGGTGGATTCTGCCGGCACCGACTTCATCTTCTACAACGGGGATATCGTTTCGGCCGGCAACTATGTGGCAGACACGTTGGTGCACTACGCGATCGAGCCGCTGGGCACGCTGGCGAACGGCCTGCCGCTGATGTTCGCCCGTGGCAACCACGAGGGGCGCGGCAACAACTTGAAACTGATAGCCGACGTGTACCCGCAGCCGTCGGAGGCGCCGTTCTACTACACCTTCCGCGAGGGGCCGGTGGCGTTCGTGGTGTTCGATGCCGGCGAGACCGGGCAGAGCCGTTCGTACCTGTTCAGCGGCGGACCGGTGTACGAAGACTACCTGCGGGAGCAGATTGCCTGTGCGCGCAAGGTGCTGTTTGATGCAGACTTCCGCGATGCGCCGGTGAAGATCTGCCTGCTGCACGTTCCGATGATAGACCACCCCGATCAGACCGACTACCTGCTCCAACGTTGGTTGAACAAGGAAATGGTGCCTATGCTGAACGAGGCCGGCATCGACCTGATGATAGGCGCCGACCTGCACGAGTTTATGATGTGCGAGGCCGGCACGATGGGCAACGCCTTCCCGATTGTTGTGAACGACGACGCCCGGCGGATGGATGTCCGCTGCGCCGATGGCGTGGTTTCGCTGCAGATGTACGCTCCCTCCGGCAAACTCGAGTTCGAGCGCAGTTTCAGTATTGACGATTAATGATTTACGATATGAGTAAAAGAGTCCTTTTTATTGCTTGCTGCTTGATGTTGCTGGCGTCCTGTTCGCCGCTCAAGTACACTATGCGCGCCGGTTTCGACAAGTACAGCCGGGAAGTTCCAGTGGTGATAGCTCCGTATAACGACGTATCCCGCAGCGGTTACGGCGAACTGGTCCGCCAACTGCTGGCCAACGGCTACGACGTTATAGATATGAACCAGAAGCGTATGCCCGGACGCGACAGGCCTTTCCATCACAAGAAAGGGCATCATCATTACGACGGCCCCGACGGCTACGTGCTCGAAATCAGCTGCACCCTTGAGCCCCATAAGCGCGACACCTACCAGTCTTATCACGCCACACTGACAAGCCGCGACGGCCGCCGCATCGTCCTCGTCGCAGACCTCCGCGAGCCCGCCAAGGCCAAAAAGACCGTCCGCGCCCTTGTCCGCAAGATGAATAGCTTTATCAAGTGAACCGGTTTTTTATTTCGTTCTTCATCTGCTTGATGTTGATGCCGCTTGTGGCCCGGGCACAGGACGATTACAATGTCCGCTACCGGGACATCAAGGACTGCTACGACCACACTCAATACTCGGAGCAGGACGGCGACCGTTATAATCCAACCATTGCCGGGGTTGCCTCTTTTCTGGTACCTGGCCTGGGTCAGTGCTACTGCGAGGAATGGGGTCGGGGTCTCGGATTATTAGGCGCAAGTGCCGGACTTGCCCTGCTTGGAACTGCGGAAGCATCCCTGATGTTCTACGGTGCGACAGTAAACTCTGAGTATTATCGTAAGCACGGAACGGCGGATCCGGTCTCGAGCCGTATTGTGGGCGTGAGCTTTGCCGCCGCACTGGTCACCCTCGCAGGGGCCACAGCGCTGTCCATATGGAACATCTTCGATGCTATCCGTGTCGCTGAGGTCAAAAATATGTACTACCAGGACGTGGAAAGGCAACCGGAAATTGCCCTGGCCCCGGCAATCGGCCTTGACCCCGCCCTCCAGCCCTCGCTCGGCTTTAGTCTTAAGGTTTCTTTCTAGCCCCTCCTGCCACGAAATCCACCAGCGGCCCTTCCTGTGTATCTCGTGACACGGAAAAGGCCGTTTTCGGGGATTTTGCTGTCACGAAATCAATGAGAGAGCCTCCAGATGGATTTCGTGACAGAACCAGGTCAAGCTAAGGGACTGGACAGGGAGGTAATCCGGGGGATTCCGGGTCAAGCCCGGAATAAGGGGGTGTTCGGCAGAGGCTGCGAGAGCCTGCCGCTGGATCGCCGGCTGATACCCACATCCGCCGTTTTTTGTAATTCCCTTACAATCAACAACAACTGTATCTCCTGTGCGTAAAAATGCGCATAGGAGATATAGAAATGGCTGGGAATCAGGGAGTTGAGGAAAACGGCTAGAGCTCGGTGAAGGTTTCGGTGCCGTCGAGGAGGCCGTTGCCGTCGCCCCAGACGAGCCACCAGACGCCTTGGAGGAGGGGGCAGTTGAAGGTTTCGGAGCCGACGGTGAAGTCGAAGGAGAAGTCGCGGTTCTGGACGATGAAGTTGTCGTCGGGGAACAATCCAACATAAAAACCTGTGGGGTCTATAGGGATCCAGCCGTAGCCGGCAAGGTAGTATTCGCCGCAGACGTGATGGCCCATTTCATCCTGGCGGGAGCCTATCGGGGAAATCATTACCACAGGCCGGGCCGGAATGCCTTTGGCCCGAACCAGGGAAATCCAGATTGACGTCTGGTTGCCGCAGTCGCCGGCCATCCTGTTGAGGATGTCGTTTATCGTGTTGTGGCTGTAGAAGATTTCGTATCTGAACTTTGAAGTCACCCAGTCGTAGCAGAGTTTGGCGTATTCCACATAGCTTCCGCCAGCCTTCGCCCATAGATTATCTGCCCACACCGCTATCTTGGGATTATACGGGTCTATCATTTCGCCCATAACCCCGTCTTCCTCTCCCATACAGACATCGGTGTACCTTTTGTATTCCGGTATCGAGGTGTCGTAGGGCAGGGCCGGCTCCGTAATCTGCCCGAAAGCCGTGGTGCGGGTGTAGTAATCAACGGTGTAAGTGTGTGAGATGAACTCTGTTCCGGAAGCGGGGAAGTTCGAAGTCCGGTGGTACATCAGATACTTGACTCCCGTATCACTGGTAATAATCTCTCCCGAACTTACCTGCGAGTCGGAGATAACCTGATACTCGTTGGTCTCGGGAAAGGGCAGCAGTATCGCTATCTCCGACATCCTGAAGCCGTTGCCGTGCTTAACAGTTAATGCGTGCTTCACCCTGGTCGTCCTTATGTGCTTCCGTCTGAATATTTCGCAGTGCTGTCGGACCAGCACCCCCTCGTCTCCAGAGGCAGTATGGATATACACAATTCCAATCCTGTCGGTTATTAGGGTATTGGCCGCAGAAATAAAAGTAATCTCGTTGAGACCGGCAGGTCCGGATGCGGGGGAGACGGTCAGCCACGGGCTCAGGCTCTCGGCCTGCCATTCAGAAGCGCACTCAAAACTGACTGTAGTGCTGCCTCCTGCAGCGAACACCACCGCCGGGTCAGGGGGAAACACAATATTCTTGCTGACAACAAAGGGCTCCTGCTCAACCTCCAGCGAAGAACAGGCCTTCCCGTCTATGCCCTGAACGGCTTTGAGAACGGTTATCATACTGGCCGGAGAAGTATTCGGTGCCGAAGCAGAGACGGACACCTCCGTCTGCCCTTCACCGCCGTAGGCCGGCTGGACCTGCAGCCAGGAGTCGTCGCACTCCAGCCGCCAGGCTCCCGTGCCGGACACGGTTACCGAAACGGCCGCGCCCGAGCCAGGCAAAGACAGGGATGTAATCTCCTGCCCATCTGCCCCGAGGAAATGCACTTCCACGGCCTCCTTCTCCGGTTCCGGCTGAGGCGGGTCATCCGGCTCCGGCACCACCGTCCCGCCGCAGGAGCACAGCAGCAGGCACAGTGCCAGAGGAATCCATAACATATTATACTTTACCATATTAGGAGGTGAAGGCCCACCACTCGCAAATATAATCAAATAGACAGATAATCCAAAACCCGCCGAGATTTCTTAACTTCGCGCAAGATTTTGAAACAAGCGTGATTTAATAAATAAAAAAAATGCGTAAGACAATAATTCTTTGCTTAGCCGCGGCCCTCGCCTTTACCGGCTGCGACCTTTCGGGAATCGAAATCGACACCAACCCTCATAAGGACCTGCAGCTCACCACAAAAGGCGCTGAGTACATCCAGAAGGGCAACGACTTCTCCCTCAATTTCCTGGAGAAGATAGACAAGGATGCTCAGGGAAGCTACGTCATCTCTCCCCTCAGCCTTCAGTTCCTGCTCGGAATGATACTGGATGGCGCACAGGGGCAGACCGCTGACGAAATCTGCGAGGTTCTCGGTTACGGCGCCGGCGAGATTGACCAGGTGAATGAATACTGCAAGTCAATGCTCAAGCAGCTCCCCGCGCTGGACAACAAAACCACCATCAAGATTGCCAACGCCATCCTGGTGGACAAGAGCGGCGAACTCCTTGACACCTACAAGAAGTCCGTCGCCAATTATTACGAGGCCTACGTCGAGAGCATAGACTTCGCCAACAGCCAGGCGGCCGTCAACAAGATCAACAACTGGTGCAGCCGCAACACCAACGGCCTCATCACCAAGATAATAGACAATATCCCCCCGGACACTTTCGCCTGCCTGATGAACGCCCTCTATTTCAAGGGCAAATGGTCAGAACCGTTCGAGAAGTCGAACACCGTCGATGAGACTTTCATCAAGGAATCCGGCGACAAGCTCAAGGTCCCTATGATGAAGCAGGAGGCCAAGTTCAATTATACCGAGAACGACGTCTGCCAGGTCGTCCGTCTGCCCTACGGCAACGGCGCATACTCAATGGTAGTCGCCCTGCCGCTCGAGGGCCACACGGTAGCGGAAGTTATCGCCGCAATGAAGAAGACCGGTTGGGAAAGCTTCACCGCCCCCATCGACCAGCCGTCCGTGAACTTGTGGCTCCCGCGCTTCGAGGCCAAGTTCGAGGGCGAACTCAACGATATGCTCGAGCAGCTCGGGATGCCCACCGCATTCACCGCAGCGGCCGACTTCGGCGCCATGACGGAGCACCCCGTCTGCATCAGCGTTATAAAGCAGAAGGCGATTATAAAAGTGAATGAGGAAGGCTCCGAGGCAGCAGCAGTCTCCATCGGGTTCATGAAGGACACTGCCTACATGCCCGGGAAGACGGTTACGTTCCATGCCAACCGGCCCTTCCTCTATTTCATTACGGAAAACAGCTCCGGAGCAATACTCTTCTCCGGCCGCTACAGCGGATAAACCGCATACCAGCTATATCCTACCAGCCCAGCACCGCTTCTCTCGAGAGATACGGTGCTGCTTCGTCTGCACTCAGCACCTTTCCGTAGGCGTTGTGCCCGGTGACAGGTTTGCCGGCGCCGTCAACGCTCCCGAACTCGCGCCAGCCGGCCGTAGCCGTAGGCGCTGAAGGATTGGGCGCGGGCGAGGTGTACCAGCCGGCGGAGGCAATCACGGAAGACATCGTGCAGTTCGCGAACACCACGTTGTCGTGGCATTCTGCCTGCCCGGCGGAGCGAGCCAGATACATCGATCCTGCTTTCACCCCGTCTTCTGAGGTAAGTGAGCAGTTCAGGAACACGAATCCGACGCTTGATGCCGATTGCACACGTGCCTGCACTATGTAGCCGGCGGCGCGGGCGCGAATCTCGCAGTTCTCGAACAGGCAAGCCGTGGGATAGCCCCATATAAAATCGCAGTGCCCGGCAATCAGCGAATTGTGCACCCACACCGAACCCTTGCAGAGGAAGGTGTCCTGATACGATATCAGCGAGCAGTTCTCTACTGTCAGCCGCTTGCCGTCGCAGTTGAAGTATATGGTCTCCGCCTGTCCCTTGTGGCTGGGGATGCTGTACGTATTCTCCAGCGTAAGGTTCTCAAGCACCAGATTGTCGCAGGTCTCCACAAGGAAGAGGCTGCGGCCGCCGGATTTGCCGATGGCTTTTCCAACGGAAGGCTTAGACGAAAGCGAGCCGCCCGAACCGGTCTCGTAAGACTCGTTGTTGGGATATGCGACGACGGTGCCTGTACGCGATGCTCCCTTGATTGTGACGTTGTTCTTGCCCCGCATAAACAGCAGCTCCCGGTAGGTGCCGGCGGCAACTTCTATGGTTGCGGCGTCATCCTTTCCCACGTTAGCGCTAACGAAGCTAAGGGCTCCCTGTACGGTGCAGAAGTCCGCCGAGCCGTCGGCATTCACGGAAACCGTGCTTCCCGAAGGCTTGGCCTTGGTGGTAAACATAACATCGTCCACGGCCCTTCCGAGCACGGCCTCGTCCACCTTCACGGTGTAAGACTGGCCGAACGCCAGCGCCTCGTTGTGGAGCTTGATTTCCAGCGTATTGCCCTTGATGCGCAGCGGCGTGTAATGCACGGCCCGGTACTGGTTGCTGTGCAGGGCGTCCATAAATGTGTTGAAGACGTAATCGTTGCCTATGGCAATCTTGCCGGCATCTGCATTCGCGCCCTTGGGAATCATCGTGCCGTCTTCGAGCACATCGACCGTTGCCATATCGGCAAGATCGATGCGGTCCACCTCGGTGCCGTCGGCCTTAAGAACGCGGATAAGGCCGGAATTCCCGAGAACTGGCGCTGAATCGAGCTTGATAACGACCGGTGCGTCCGTACATACCGCCGAAGTCTCGTCGCCCGGGCCCGGAGGCGTGGGAACGGTCCCCGTAGTCTTAGCCTCCAGCTCGCTGCTGTAGGCCGACTTGCCGGCGGAATTCACCGCACGCACGCTGAAAAGGTACGTGGTGCCTGGCGTTAGCTTGTCGATGCTGACGTTGCGCTTGGCGACGCTGCCCTCGCGGGCCTCCTGCCCCGTGGAAGTCAGCCTCCAGTCGTAACCGGAGGCATTTTCCACGACAGACCACTGGAAGGTCAGGGAGTTATCCGTAGCGCCGTGCAGCACCACGTTCTGCGGCACGCCCGGCTCGGTAACTTCCGGCTCGACCGGGTTATTGGGCTCGCAGCCGGCCAGCAGCACGCCCGCCAGCAGCAACGGTATGAGCCTGAATCTCATCGTTATACTTCTACCGGTTTGTACTTGGGTACGAGCGACTTCATTATGCTCCAGGCAATCAGGTAGGCGAGGCCGCAGAAGCAGAACATAATGAAATAGCCTGCGGGCTTGCCCTCGAAGCCGAGGAAGCGGAAAGCCGCACCCTGGGCCTCGGCGTAGGTGAAGAGCTGGCCTGCAACCCACTGGATAATCATCGAACCGATACCTCCGGCCATTGCGCCGATACCGGTGATGGTGGCGACGGTGCTCTTGGGGAACATATCGCCGGTAGTTGAGAAGAGGTTGGCGCTCCAGGCCTGATGCCCGGCACCTGCCAGACCGATGAGGACGGCAGGCCACCAGGGCGAGTCGAACCGCACTCCGAGAGGCTGGGCGAGCAAGGCGGCCAGCGGGAAGAATGCGAAGATGAGCATCGCCAGCATACGTCCGGAGTAAGGATGCATACCCTTCTTGTCCACGAAAATCTTAGGCAGATAGCCGCCGCCGATGGATATCACTGTCACGATAAGATAGAGCGTGAAGATGAGCCACTGGCCCAGCGGCGAGGTTGCCGGAGCGTGGAACTGGTTGCTGAAGTACGAAGGAGCCCAGAACAGGAAGAACCACCACACGCCGTCGGTGAAGAACTTGCCGGCGATGAAGCTCCAGGTCTGCTTGAAAGTGAAGCACTTGAGGAACGGGATGCTCTTCTCCTCGGCCACTGCGGCCTTGGCGGCTGCCTCTTCGGCGTCGTCCTGATGGATGTACTCGAGTTCCGCCTCGTTCACGCGCTTGCTCTTCTCGGGCTTGTCGTACATGAACGCCCAGAAGAACATCCAGATGTATCCGAGTCCGCCGATGATGATGAAAGCCATCTCCCAGCCGAACTTGACGGCCAGCGGCGGTATCAGCAGAGGAGCCGCAAGGGCGCCCACGGATGCACCGGCGTTGAAGATGGAGGTCGCGAACGCACGGTCCTTCTTGGGGAAGTATTCCGCCGTCACCTTGATGGCGGCCGGGAAGTTGCCCGCTTCGCCGAGGGCCAGGATGCCGCGGCACAGCAGGAAGAGGTACACCGATGTGGTCGATACGGCCAGGGCTACGTTGGAACCGACTTCCACGGCGCGCATTGCGGCGACGGAGTCGAGGCCGACGATGTGGGCGGTGGCCCATCCGCACAGGGCGTGCAGGCAGGCGCCCGACGACCATACGCCGATGGCGATGAGGTAGCCTTTCTTGGTCCCCATCCAGTCCACGAACTTGCCTGCGAAGAGGCAGCAGATGGCGTAGAAGATGGAGAAGAAACTGGTAATCGTACCGTAGTTGGCGTCTGTCCAGTGGAATTCAGGTTTGATGAATTCCTCGTAGGTCAGCGACAGCACCTGGCGGTCCAGGTAGTTGACGGTGGTGGCCACGAACAGCAGGCTGCACAGCCACCATCGCCAGTTGGTCATCAATTTACTTTGAGTACTCATAATCAATAAGATTCTTCGCTTCGCTCAGAATGACAACTATTATCCTGTCATCGTGACAACTATTATCCTGTCACCCTGAGGAGCTAAGCGACGAAGGATCTATAGGATAGCTTTAACGGCTGCGCGCATACCCTGGGCCTGAATGAGAGCCAGGTCGGCGGCAAGGAGGTCGGTGAGGCCGGGGATGGCGTTGAGGTCTTCTCCCCAGATGAATTCATCTGCAAGTACGCCGGCGGCCACTTTCTTCACGTCGCCGGTGGCCCAGAGGTCCTGGAGCAGCTCGACGATCTTCGGGTCGTCCTGAGGCACAATCTCGTCGTCGCCGCGCTTGCCGCCCTTGTAATAGGTGCAGATGCCGGCGAGGCCGAGCACCAGGCCCTGGGGCAGCGAACCCTTGCGCTCAAGATAGGTCTTGAGGCCGGGCAGGTCGCGGGTCTTGAACTTGGGGAAGGAATTGAGCATAATGGAAGTCACGAAGTGCTTCACGAACGGGTTGCGGAAGCGCTCCACAACATCGCCTGCGAACTGCAGCAGCTCCTTTTCCGGCAGGTTGAGGGTGGGCAGAAGCTCATCGTACATCACCTTGTGGACGAACTGGCCGATCTCGGGATCCTCGCAGCACTCCTTCACGGTGTTGAGGCCGGAAAGATAGCCGACGGGCGAAAGCACGGTGTGAGGGCCGTTCAGCAGGGTAACCTTCCTCTCGTGGTAAGGAGCCTCGGAAGGAACGAAGAGCACGTGGAGTCCGGCCTTGTCGGCAGGGAACTCGGCGGCGACTTCCTCCGGGGCCTCGATAACCCAAAGGTGGAAGATTTCTGCCTTGTCCAGCAGATGGTCGTCGTAACCGGCGCGCTCGCAGAGCTCGGCGGCGTTGTCGCGCGGATAACCGGGCACGATACGGTCCACCAGGGTGCTGTACACTCCGCAACTCTCCTCGAACCACTTTGCAAAGGCCTCGGGCAGCTGCCAAAGCTCGATGTACTGGCGGATGCACTCCTTGAGGTGCTTGCCGTTCTCGAATATCAACTCGCAAGGGAATATGATAAGTCCCTTGTCAGCAGCGCCCTTGAAGTGCTCCCAGCGGTGATAGAGCAGCTGGGTGAGCTTTCCGGGGTAGGAGCTGGCGGGCTTGTCGTCGAGCTTGCAGGCGGGGTCGAATGCGATGCCGGCCTCGGTAGTGTTGGAAATCACGAAGCGAATCTCCGGCTGCTCGGCCAGTGCCAGGTAGGCGCCGAAATCCTCGTAGGGATTGAGGCCGCGGGAGATAACGTCGATGAGGTCCAGGCTGTTGACAGGCTCGCCGTTAAGAAGGCCCTGGAGGTTGAGGTGATAGAGGCCGTCCTGCTCGTTGAGCCAGGAGACCATACCCTTCTCGATGGGCTGCACAACCACCACGGAACCGTTGAAATCGGTCTTCTGGTTGGTCTTCCAAATTATCCACTCGATGAATGCACGCAGGAAGTTGCCTTCGCCGAACTGGATTACCTTCTCGGTGTAGCGCTTTGCCTGAGGCGCAGAAGTTCTGTTGAGTCTTTCCATTGTATTATTCTGTTTCTTTTACGATTACATAAATCAGAGCCTGTTCGTCGCTCTTCTGCTTGATAGTATAGGACATACCCTTCTCCAGGGCTACCTCACCGCTGTCTCCGACAGTGTCGTAAGGAGTCTCGAATACCGTAGCTTCGCCCTCGGCCGGGACAAGCTGTATCTTGGCTCCGGTGCCAGTGCTCTTGCGACGTACAAAGTAGAATTGAGCGGTAGAGTTTAGCGTAGACGAGGTCGTAAAGGTTACCGAGCCCTTGCTGTCGAACTTGATTCCGTACTTGTAAGCGGTTCCGTTCACAGTGAAGGAAGTACTGCTGTAATCCTTGCTGAAGTCTGCAAGCGACGTGCTGCTGGTGAAGAAACTGGCGCCCGCTGCACCGTCTTTCGTCTGAATGATGGTCTTGCCATCGTTGACGGATAGGGTGTAGGTGTGTCCGGAAGTGTCTTCAGGATCATCGCCGTCGCCCTGTTCGGGATTCTCGGGATCGTCGTCGGTACCGTTGAAATCGGTGATGCCGCCGTTGTCCACTGCCACGGGAGCCTCGGTCCAGCCAAGCTTGCCATAGCCGGCGTTGGCCTTAACCACCTCAGGAACAATCTCGGCAGGGGTCACGGTATATGCGTACGCGGGCTTGAAGTCGGCGTATGTGAGCGGAGTGGCCAGCTTGTCGCCGTTGTACTTCTTGTACTCAAGGTTGGTCAGAGGATAAGGATTCCTGGCCTTTGCAGGACGGTTTACATACACGTCTTCGCCGGCAAACAGGTAACCGGCCACGCTGCCCTGCAGGTTAGAGACGTCTCCGTCCTTGGCAGGGAAGGTGCAGATGTCGGTAGGCAGCTGCACGGCGTCGAAGTAGTTGTATTCCACGAGAACCTTGGCCCCGTAGGCGGAACCTGCTCCGTAGGTGGTGCAGCCTTCGTACAGGTTGTTGTAAACGTGGGCCCAGCCGAAGCGCACGCGGGGGTGGCGCGAGCTTGAGCCGTCGAACCAGTTGTGGTGGAACGTGGCCGTGATGTCCACGTCCGCACTGGCGCTGTTGGAGTGCCCCACGAGGCAGCTCTTCTGCGTCTTGATGTAGCGGCACCAGCTTACGGTCACGTTCTTGGAGGCGTGGGTGATGTCTGTACTGCCGTCCTCGTAGTCCTTGGTCTGGTTGAGGGAGGTGAAGGTGCAGTGGTCAACCCACACGCCGTTGCATTGCTGCATGCTCACGGCATCGGCACCGTTGTTGGCCTTGGGCTGCTGGAAGTTGATGTTACGGATGATGATGTTGCTGGCGCGCACGCAGAAGATGCCGATGCGGTCCATCACGAAGCCGTCAGTGCCGTAGAAACTGAGGTTGCTGACGTCCTTCACGTCGAACCAGGGATGGGCGGAACTGAAGTCGCGTCCGTCGGTGTCGGTGAAGGTGCCGCTGAGCCAGATGACCACGGGGGTGTGGTCGCCGGCCTTCTCGGTCTTGGTGCGGGCGAGCAGCCAGGTCTGGAGGGCCTGACCGTTGTTGAAGTGGAGCACGGTGCCGCCCTCGCCTCCGGTAACTCCGGCCGCCTGGGCGAATCCAACCATCGCGGTAGGATCAACAGTGCCCTCGGCGGGCTTGAGATTATCGGGAATAGTGAGTTCAGCCGCTTCTGCGGGGGTGTCGGGCTGACCGGGATCTTCAGGATCCACGGCGCCGCTTGTCGTAAACACGAGCGTGAAGAAGCGCAGACCGTTGCCGGAAGCATATACGTTCACGGTTCCGGCCTTGACGTTGAACTCCCTGGTCTCGAGGTTCCCGTACAGAACCACCTCGCTGGTCACCGTATTCTGTGCGTCCTTGACGCTTACGGTACGGGTGGAGGATTCGTTCTCCGTGTCCTTGGGATTCCTTACGGATACTGAAAGCTTGCCATCGGCAGGAGCGGTGAAGGTGAAGTAGCGGGTGCTGGTGGAGCCTGCTCCGTTGGACTGGATATACCCGTCAACGGACCATTTGTCGTCCTTGCCGGCGGCGTAGGAGAGGCCGCCGTATGCAACGCCCCAGTTGCTCGCCTTGGTGTCCTTGGCTGCCGGAGCCTGTGCCTCCAGGGCTGCCTGCCACTCTGCGGTAGAGAAGTCCCAGGTAAGGGAAGTGACCTCGGATTTCTTGCTCACGTCGCCATCGGCGATGTTGAAGGTGAGGGTGGGAATCACGCCGGACTGCAGGGCCACGGGTGCGCTCAGAGTCACTGTCCTGGCAACCAAGAGGTCATCATCGTCGGTCACAACCTCGGCCGTGAGAGTGCTCCCGGCCGCAAGTGTTACGGGGTTCACGATGACGAAGGCGCCGTTCTTGCCGTCGGCCGCCCAGTCGTCGCCCTCGTATGCGGCAGTCACGTAGTTGTAGCTTACCTTACTGTCCCAGCCGGTGATTTCTGCAGTCTCGATGTTCACGAGCACGCGTCCGGTAAGGGTCCCGGCGGAAGACCTGAGCGTAACGCTCTTGATCTTCTTGCCGGCGAGTTTGGACTCAGTGGTGGCATCGGCGACGACCACCTTGGCAACTGCCAGCACGCGGTTGAAGTGGAGCGTGCCTGCGCTCGCAAGGGCTGCATCTGCAACGGTAACGCTGCAGGCGTCGGAAACCAGAAGGTCGCAGGAAGGATCGAAGGTGCTGAGGGAAGGGACGTTCTGCACTGCAGGCAGGGCGAACTTGAATGTCGTCTCTGCGCGACCGTCCTTCATATCTTTGGGATAATAGGCATAGATGGTGTGCGTGCCGTCGGTGATTTCGAGATTGCCGGAGAAGGAACCGGTCGTGCCGTCTTCTATGGTGTTCACGAAACTCTTCTGGGCGGTGTAGTCGCCATCTACCTTGTAGGTTACGTTCATAGCGTCGCCTTTCTGCCATTTGGGCTGCCAGCCGCCTTCCGCAGCTTCGATGAAGGTGCGGGTGCCGGGCAGGTCTGCAGTAAAGGTTACACTGATTTCGTGTACTCCGGAGGGAGTTGCTATTTCCGCCTGCTCCTTAGGCTGGCAGGCGCTGGTCGCCATTGCGGCGATTCCGAGAATGGAAACAAGTATCTTTTTCATCGCTGCAATGGTTTAGAAGGTGAAATCGTCGCCGTCGCCGAGGAAGCCGCCGGCACCGTCGTCAACAAGGTTACTGTCTGCGAGAAGTCCCGCAAGTTCCCACTGCGAGTCGTGCTCGCAGGCGGGAACGGTGTATTTTTGCTTGGTCATATACTTGATAATCAACGTCTTATCGTTTATTCGGATACTTCGGTCACTTCAACATAGAACACGCCGACTTCGCCGCTCTTGTCGAATTGATATGAAGATGCTTTTTCAAGTTCGACAACGCCGGAGTCATAGAGCTGGCCGTAAGTCATATCGGCACTCACTTTAGCGGAGCTGCCTTTCTTAAGCTTTATGGTGCCGGCCTTGTCAGTCTGGCGCCTGGCTGCGTAGAAGCGTATAGTAGTGGTCGCATCAGCAGCTGTGGTGAATGAAATGTTATTGCTGCCGTCAATCTTCTTGGCATTCTTGTACTCCGTGCCACCGATGGTAAAGCTGTCAACTCCGAAGTAACCGGAGGCGGAGCAGGTGAGAGTACTCGTGCCGGTCAGCGTGAAATAAGAGCCCTCTACACCATCCATCTTCTGCACCGGGTTCTTGTTGTCATCAACATAGAACACGTAGGTATGTCCCGTAGGCACTGCACCGCCGGCGGGCGCCTGCGTCACGATACCTTCAGCTGTAACGGTCTTGCCGCCGTCGTAAGTATAGGTGAAGGTTACGTAACCGTACTTGGCGGTAGCCTCAGTGTTCGCTGAGCAGCTGTAGGAAACGGCGTCGGACGTAACGTTGAGGATCGTGAAATCACCGATAGTAGTGGTCTTGCTGGTGGAAACCACTGCGGTCAGTTCACCGTCTGCGTACGGGTTCTCGACAGAATAGCTGATGCTGCCTCCGGTAGCGTCGGCTTCAATCTGCGCATTGGTCACCTTGATCACGGGCGCGGGCTCCACTATGGGCGGGCACCCCAGATCGTACACCGTTCCTACAACAGGGTACAGGTTTTTGACCGCATCCTTGGTGCTGGAGACGCTCTTCTCAGAGCCTCCCTGAGTGTAGGTAACCGTAATGCCACTGAGTTTCTGGGAGTTGGCGGCTTTGGGGATAGCGGCCAGATAATAGCAGGAGCCTTTGACGAATTCGCCCACGGCTGTGCTAATTTCACTGGTGCCGCTCTGTGCTGCCATTATGGCTCCGTCTTCCGTTGAATAAGAAGGCCTCTTCTGGAATGCACTAGCGCCTGCAGTAATCTTCACTTTGGTTATGCCATCTGCAGGAATCTGAACCTTGAAATAGCAGACTCCGTGAGTAAACTGAAGCTTGCCGTCTGCTACGTGCGCAACCATTATGGCGTGAGCGGGGTCATAACCGTTTTGTACGACAGCCTGTGAAGTGAATGTGCCAAGGGCGCTCTTGATAGTAATCCAATCAGGGAGCACTTTTTCTCCTGTTTTATCGGCAACGGTCTTGATGGCCAGCCCGGAAGGATATATGGCATAGTAGCTGTCGTAGGTGCCAAAGCTTTCACTGTCTTTGAGGGTGAACTTGCCGTTCTTGGTGCCGGCGCCGGAAGTGAGTTCGAATACGGCCTTGACGGCATCCTGGCCTTCGGTATAACCATAAACGTCTATGGCGTCGCCTGCGCTCCAAAGGACGTTGAGGTTGTCGTCGACGGCGGTTTTGGTAATGTCGGGCATAGTGGCCTCGAAGGTCACGGGCTCATCCGGGACCACAATGATTTCTACTTCTTTCTGGCAGGAGAAGAAGGCCGTGAGCGCAAGGGCGCTGAGTATGAGATTGATTTTCTTCATAACCGTGTCCTCCTTTATTCTGACCAGATTCCGCCAAGATCTTCATATTCGAGAGCTTTGGTGTCTCCCGAACTCTGTTGCAGGAAGCAGCTGGCGTTTAATGCTTCCGTCCATTCTGTCTGTGGGACAGTATAGTGTTTTTTGGTCATTATAAAACTGATTTGTTTTTACAGTGTTACGCCACTCTTGAATATCGCTATCTCGCGATAGCCCTGCAGTTCGTTGTTTACCGGCTCTCCCGAGGCGGCGGCGAGCACTGCGTCTATGAATCGCGGGGCCACCGAAGACATTGGTTCGTCCTGGGCGAGAACTCCCGCGTTGAAGTCGATCCAGCCTCCCTTGTGCTCATACAGAGGAGTATTGGTGGAGATTTTCATCGTGGGCACGAAGCTCCCGAAGGGGGTGCCGCGGCCGGTGGTGAAGAGCACGATCTGGCATCCGGAAGCGGCGAGGGCTGTGGAGGCCACCAGGTCGTTGCCGGGAGCGCTGAGAAGGTTCAGTCCCTTCACGCTCAGCCGCTCGCCGTACTTCAGCACGCCGCGCACGGTGCTCTTGCCGCACTTCTGCGTGCATCCGAGGCTCTTCTCCTCAAGCGTTGAGATGCCTCCCGCCTTGTTGCCCGGCGAGGGATTCTCATACACTGGCATACCCTGGGCGATGAAATACTCCTTGAAATCGTTGATGAGCGAAACGGTGCGCTCGAAAGTTGCACTGTCCTGGCAGCGGTTCATCAGAATGGTCTCGGCGCCGAACATCTCGGGTACCTCGGTCAGCACGGTGGTGCCTCCCTGGGCCACGATCCAGTCCGAGAAGACTCCCAGAAGGGGATTGGCAGTGATGCCGCTGAGGCCGTCGGAGCCGCCGCACTTGAGTCCTACCCGCAGTTCGGATACTGGCACCTCGGTGCGCCTGTCCTGCGAGCACAGGGCAAAAATCTCGCGCAGCTTCTGCAGTCCGAATTCCACCTCGTTCTCTACCTGCTGGCAGGTGAACATCTTCACGCGTGCCTCATTCACGGGGCCCACCAGCTCGCGGAATGCGTCCAGCTGGTTGTTCTCGCAACCGAGGCTCACCACCAGCACGCCGCCGGCGTTGGGATGATGTATCATGTCGGCCAGGATGGTGCGGGTATTCTCGTGGTCGTTCCCCAGCTGCGAGCAGCCATAATTGTGGGGGAATGCCACGATTGCGTCCACGCTGCCCATCCGGTCGGCCACCTCTGCGCGGAAGCGCTCGGCAATCTGCTGGCAGATGCCGTTCACGCAGCCCACGGTAGGGATGATCCATATCTGGTTGCGTATGCCGACCTGGCCGTCAGCGCGCCTGAAACCCTTGAAGGTACGTTTCGAGGCCGCAGGAGCGATGTCTGTCAGCGCCGGCTCGTACTTGTATTCAAGGAGGCCTTCCAGGTTGGTCTTGATGCAGGAATGGTCCACCACGGTGCCGGCGGCCGCGTCGCGGGTTACGTGCCCGATGGGGTAGCCGTACTTGACGACGTTGTCGCCCGCCCGGAGGTCCCTCAGGACCACTTTGTGGCCCCGGGGAACGTCCGTAAGCAGCTTCACGCCTTCAACGGCCTCGCCCTTCTGCAGGTCCTGCAGGGCTACCGCCACGTTGTCGTCGGGATTGATTTTAATGTATCTCATTAAAACTGAAAGTAATTCTTGGCGTTGTTGTAGCAAATGTCTTCGACCATCTGTCCGAGGAACGGGAGCTCGGAGGCGGGCAGCTTTCCGTTCTCCACGTCGGTACCTATCACGTCGCAGAGTATGCGGCGGAAGTACTCGTGACGGGGATAACTGATGAAGCTGCGGCTGTCCGTAAGCATTCCCACGAAGCGGCTCAGCAGGCCCAGGTTGCTCAGGGCGTTCATCTGCTTGCGCATTCCGTCCTCCTGGTCCAGGAACCACCAGCCGGAACCGAACTGCATCTTGCCGGGCACGGTTCCGTCGTTGAAGGTGTAGGCCATAGTCATCATAACCTCGTTGTCCTTGGGGTTGAGGCAGTAGAGTATGGTCTTGGCCAGTTTGTCCTCGCTTGCCAGACGGTCCAGGAACTTGTGTCCTGCGGCTGCCGTAGGCAGGTCGTGGATGGCATCAAATCCGGTGTCGGCACCCACGCGCGCGAACATCTTGCTGTTGTTGTTGCGTATGGCGCCCACGTGGAACTGCTGGGTCCAGCCGGCCTCGGCGTCCATCACTGCCATATCGTGCAGGAAGGCGCTGCGGAACTTCTCCAGCTCGGTTGCGTTCGGGCGTTTGCCGAGCAGCACGAGCTTGAAGATGGCCTCGATCTCGATTTCCTTGTAATCTGCGGCGTAGAAGGTCTCCAGGCCGTGGTCGGAGAGCTTGCATCCCATTGATGCGAAGAAATCGTGACGCTTCTTCAGGGCCTCGAGCAGGTCGGCGTAGGAGTCTATCTCCTTGCCGGCCGCCTCGCCGAGTACCTTAAGATAGGCCTTGTAGGAAGCGGGATCCTCGATTGCCATTGCCTTGTCTGGCCTCCAAGCGGGGATGACCTTGGTGCCGAAGGGATGCTCGGCAATCATCTTGTGCCAGCGGAGGTCGTCGGCGGGGTCGTCGGTGGTGCAAACCACCTCCACGTTGAACTTGCGTATCAGCGCCTGGCCGCGGAATTCGGGGGTGGCGAGCTTGGCGTTGCACTCCTCGAAAATCTCGCGTGCGGTGGCGGGGCAGAGCAGTTTGTCGATGCCGAACACGCGGCTGAGCTCCAGGTGCGTCCAGTGGTAGAGGGGGTTCCTCATTGTGTAGGGAACGGTCTCCGCCCACTTCTCGAAGGTCTCCCAGCTGCTCTTGGTGCCGCCGGTAAGGTACTCTTCGGACACGCCGTTGCCGCGCATTGCGCGCCATTTGTAATGGTCTCCATAGTGTCCGTCCACCAGCCAGAGCTGGGTGATGTCGCGGAACTGGATGTTCTCGGCGATCCACTGCGGCACGAGGTGGCAGTGGTAGTCGATTATCGGCATACCAGCTGCGTGCGAGTGATACAGCTCGCGGGCCGTATCACTCTGCAGCATGAAATTATCGTTGATGAAGCTCATATCTTACTTGTTGCTGAAGTAAATATGATAGAAGCACAGACCGTTCACGGGGCCGTAGATGGTTACGCGGCCGGGAGCGCTGAGGCTGAACTCGAGTTCGTGTGCGCCGTTGACCTTTGCATAACCGCCGGGGAGGGCGTCAACTTCGGTGCCGTCCACTGCAACAGCAACGGTACGGTCGAGGGCGTCGGAGTCACCGGTGTTGGTAGCCCACACCTTAAGGGTGCCGGCAACCGGAGCGTCAAATCCGAATGCACGCTGTGCGCTCGTGCCCTTGCCTCCCATCTGGATGAAGTAGGAGCCGTCGGGATGTACGTTGTACTTGAGCGTACCGTCGCCGGAGATTACGTCCAGACCGTTCACGGAGAAGTTGGGCTTCTCGTTGTTGTTGATCTTGGTGAAGTTGGCTTCGAATGCGGCCACCCAGTCGGCGTCGGAGAAGTTCCAGTCGTACTCGACGGCAGCCTCGCCGGAGGTGGTGTAGGTGAACTCAAGCTTGTAGAAGCGCAGTGCGTTGCCGGTGCAATATACATACACGTCGCCCGCTGCCACGCTGAACTCTGCCACGGTAGGATCTTCGTTGGAAGGAGTGCCTCCCACGATGGAAACCTCCTCGCCGTTCTGGTTCACGGTAACGAAACGGTCGGTAACGTTGCTGCTGCCGGTGTTGGAACACCATACCTTGAGGGTGCCCTGCTCCGGAGCGCTGAACTTCATGTAGCGGTCTGCGGTGGAACCCTTGCCGCCCCACTGGAAGAAGGTGGTGTTGTACTTGCTCTTCGCAGTAGAGACGATGGTGAGGTCGTCGTAGGTGAGGTTCCAGTTGGTGATGTCGGTGTTGGCTGCGCCAAGTTTGGCGAACTCGGCCTGCCAGTCGGCCAGCGAGAAGTCCCAGTTCTTGGTAACGGTCACGACTTCGCCTGCACCGCCCTTAGGCTGGATGGCCAGGGAGGCCACGCCTGCCTCGGACTTCACGTAGTAGATGTCGTCCTCGCGGGGGAACGCCTGCACGCTGAAGTTGTAGAGGCCGGCCTTGAGTGCTGCGATATCCTCTGCAGGAACCGTGAAGGCGGGATCGGTCTGAGCGGGCTGTGCGCGCTTGTTGAAGGTCACGATGTAACTGGCTGCGTTGGGAACGGCATCCCAGCTTACAGCAATAGCAACCGCGTCGCCTTCGGTAACGGTGACGGGCTCTACTACGGGCTTGGGAGCGGGCAGTACCTTGCTGCCTGCGCTGGTGTCTTCAGACCAGGCAAGTTTCTCGAGCATGATGGGACCGGTTGCATACACATACACCGTTCCTTCTCCGCTCACGGGGTTCACGACTATCTTCTCAACCTCGCTGTTGGTGGCGCGAGCTACGGCGCCGCCCTTCACTGCAAGGCCATTATCGTCGGCCAGGGCCACGACCACGCTGCCGCCGCGGTTCTCCGCGTCGGAGACCTGGAGATCGACGGAGCCGGCCTTGTTGACCTTGAATGCTACGTATCCCTCGGTGGGAACGCCCTTCCTGCTGAGCACGGAAGCGGTGGTGTAGATGATGCCGCCGTCAGCCTTCATAGGAGTGGCCTCGGTGCCCACGAGGAGGAGCTCGTCGCGTACGCGGGAGTTCTTGATGTCGCCCGCAAACAGGGTGGCGTTCTGCAGGTTCCAGGTGTGAGGGCCCTCAATCACGTTTTGGGTAAGGTCCTCGGTCTTCTCTACATAGGAGATCCACCACTTGGATGCGCCGACCTGCTTGTCGATGAGGTCTTCGTTGGACAGCTGGAAGAAGTTGCCCTTGGAGTTGTAGCAAGGATCGGCAGAGAGCTCGATGCAGCCGGCTTCGGCGGCGGAGACCTTCTTGAAGAAGTCCTTGCCGGAACCGAAGGAGTAGTTGTCAGCCGCAGTGAGGGCAGGAACTATGGTGCCTGCGTTGTCCTGGAAGAGCTGGGCCTTGTCCACATCTTCGCCGGTCTTGCCGCCGTTCTGGTGGAGGAAGAGGTTCTTCTTCAGGGTCATATTGTGGTTCACGCGCACTGCGAAGAAGCCGCGGTTGTTACCGTCATCCATAGTGGCGATGTTCTTCACCGTATTGTTCTCGAAGTCAATCTCGCCGATCTTCACGGCGTCATTGGCGTCGATACGGAACATTGTGCGGATACCGTCCCAGATGGTGTTGTTGACGAACCTGATAGTGGTAATTTCGCAAGGCTTGCGGATATCCACGGCGTCGCCGCCGCTGCCCAGGATGCCGTCGATGTCGCAGCTCTCGAAGGAGAGTTCCTCAATTTTTATGACGTCGTCGTTGTTGTCGTAGAACAGACCTGCCTGGAAGTTGGTGATCTCGCAGTTCACGAAGCGTACGCTCTTTACGTTCAGCGCGCCGCCGGTGTGCTCCACGATACGGGAGTTGGATGCGTCGCCGTCGAAGCGTATGCCCTCGAAGTAGAAGCTTGCGCCGTCCTCCACGAGGTTGGCCATAAGTTCGAACTTGCCGGGGTGCACGGTAGGACGGGTGCCGTCTGCGCCGATTTCACCGACGAGCCTGATGCTGCCGGCGGGCTTGACAGTGGTTCCGGCGGGCTCGGTTACGGCCACGAGATTGTAGTCGCCGGGCTTCAGGTAGAAGTTACCGCCAGCCTGCAGGCCGGTCTTGAGAGCCACGGCGTCGGAGACCACGGTAAGCGCGGCTGCGCTGCCAACGGTCCATACGTCCATTGCGCCACGGGATGCGCTGAGGTAATAGAGGACAAGCTGGTACTCGGTGGAGGCTTCGAGGCCTTCAACGGTCACCTGGGCGTCCTGTGCCTCGGCAGCACTGATTTCTTTCTTCACGGTTGCGCCGCCCTTGATGGGGGAGCAGCTCACGTGGGTGACCTCAGCATAATCTGCAAGGTCTTTGGCCCACTTGATGGTGATGGAGTTCTCAGTACGTCCAACCACCTCGGGGAAGAGGTTGTCCTTCACAGCGAAGGTCTTCACGGAACCGTCATATACGGCCCAGAGGGAAGCCTCGCGGCCTTCTGCCATAGCTTCAACCCTGAACCAGTATTTTGAGTCGGCGGGCAGCGTTAGGGTGTAAGGCACCTCGGCAGCTGTCATTATGATTCCCTGCTCAATCTCGGTCAGGTTTTCATCCTTGTATATCTCAAGGTGGAAGAAGTCGGCATCCTTGTTCACGTCCCACGAGAATGTAACGTCCACGCCGTTCGCATTGTTCACGCGGGCGGACAGGTCCTGGGGCTGGAGGCAGCGGCGCAGCGAAAGCTCGGTGATCTCGTTGAACTCCTTGTTCTCGCAAGCCGTGGCTGCGCCCAGAGTAAGGACGGCAAGAAGTGCGTATTTGATTATGTTGTTGTATTTCATGGTGCGGAATTATTAGATGCTGTCGTATCCGTAGTCATTCACGATGTTACCCTGGCTGTTGCTCATGGTATCGTTGAAAATAGGCCAGAACATATGCTGCTCAGGGTCGTCTGAATAGAGGCTGTGCTCTACCAGGTCGTCGTAGAGGCCGGTATCCATACCCTTGCTGTCGACAGTCTTGGTGATGTAGCCGGATTTCTTCTCCCAGTTGCCCTTGGGAGCGGTGGTCTCGCCGGTGAGGCCCCAAACCTGCAGCTCGCCGTCGGCGTACTGGCAATAGACGTCGCCGTCCATTCCGTTGATGCCGGCGTACCTGCCGCTGAGGGTGCGGAGTTCCTTCATCTCTGCGATGGTCTCATCCATCTTCTTCTTGAGCATATTCCAGCGGATGAGGTCGAACTTGCGGGTCATCTCGCCGCAGAACTCGAAGGCGCGCTCGTCAACGATGGCGTTGAACATTGCGTCCTTGCTGCCGATGGCGTTCACATAAGCCTCGGAGGCGTCCTCATTGCCCTTGAAGGCACGGTCGCGCACCTGCTTGAAGTAACCCTTGGCCTCGTTCAGCTCGCCCTGCTCGTTGGCGATTTCGGCAGCCATAAGGAGGATGTCGGCGTAGCGGAGCACCACGGGCTTCACGCCGTCGTCGTTGCTTCCTGTGTAAGGCTGGTTGACCATCCATTCGAAGCGGTATTTACCGAAATACCACTTCTGGATGCCGGGAAGTTCCTTCTCGTCGTTGTTGTTCCAGCGCCAGTTCACGCAGGTGATGTCGCGGCGGACGTCCCTGGGATCATAGCGGAACCACATTACTGGAACGGGACCGGCATCGCCGCCACGGGTGACGGTTGCACCTCCGGCATAGCTGGAGCCCTCGGAACGCACTGCGAAAGTGTAGTTCCAGCGGCCGCGACCGTCGGAGAACGGAATCACATACAGGGTCTCGTTGCCGGGGCCTGCGGTGAGGTTGGAAAGATTGCTCTGCTTCTTCCAGAGAGTCTCGAAGTCCTCGAGGGAGGCGCTGCCGGAAGCGATGGCCTCGCGGAGATAGGTCAGAGCCTTGGGATAGAGGACTTCCTTCTGGAGGTCGGGATCGCTGGTGATGCGTACGGTGCCGAGGTCGTGGGTGCCTACCATACCGTCATCGGGACGGATGGCATAACCGGAAGCCATAAGGGCGATGCGGGCGTACAGGCCCTGTGCGAACATCTTGTTCACGCGGTCGGTGCGCGAAGTGCGTGCGTCCTTTCCGGGATAAGGCAGGTAGGGGATGGCCTCATCGAGGTCTGCAAGCAACTGCTTGAAGATGACGTCGCGGCTGTCCTTTGCCTTGTAGATGGTTGCACTGGTGATGGGCTCGAAGCGTGCGGGAACGTCGCCCCAGGCCCTGATAAGGTCGTAGTAGAACAGGGCCCTGATGGTAAGGGCCTCGCCGAGCAGATAGGCCATATCGGCTTTCTCCTCGTGGTTGCCGTATTCCCTGATTCCCTCGATGCAGAGGTTGAGGCGCTCGATGCCTTCGTACATCTTGGCGAACGGGCCGTTGCTGAGGTTGAGCTGACCGTTGTTCGGCAGCAGGGTGTAACCGGCAATCTGGTACTTCTCGTCGGTGGTCTTGTATGTGTTGTACCACTCGATGTCACTGTTGAGGCCGATCCAGGGCAGATAACGTCCACGGTAGGAGTTGGTCTCACCGAACGACTGGAGGGCGGAGAAATACTGACTCTCTGCGAGGTCGTAGTTGGCGAACACCGTTGCGGCGTCGAATGCCGACGGGGAATCGGAATCCAGGAATTTCTCGCAGGAAGAAGCGCATACGGCTACGATTGCGGCGGAAAGGATGTATATAATCTTTTTCATATGCACGTCAGATTAGAAAGTGAGGTTGATACCGGCCACGAAGCCGATGCTCTTGGGATATGCGGAATAGTCCACGCCCGGGGTGAGCGGGGTGGCGCGGCGGGTATCTACTTCCGGATCGTAGCCGGAGTACTTGGTGAGGCAGAACAGGTTGGTGCCTGTTGCGTACACGCGGAGCTTGCGGATGTTGATCTTCTCCGTAAGCTTCTCGGGCAGGGTGTAACCCAGGGTTACGGTCTGCAGGCGCAGGAAGGAACCGTCCTCCACTGCCCAGTCGCTGAAGATGGCGTTGCCGATGGCAGGGTTCCACATTGTCTTGCCGGCGTTCACGCTGCGGAGCGTCTCGGCGTCGGTAATCACCTCGCCGGTGGTCCAGTCGATGTTGGTCCAGCGGTTATCGACGTTCATCATATTGAGCAGGTTGCGGTTGTAGAACTTGCGGGAGCTGGTGAACTCGATCTTGTTGGCGTTATAGACCTGATTGCCGATCATATAGTTGAAATTGGCGCTCAGGTCGAAGCCCTTCCAGAAAGCGTTGAAGGAGAAACCTCCGGTGAAGTCGGGAGAGGCGTTGCCGATGATGGTGCGGTCTGCAACGGTAACCTTGCCGTCACCTTCCACGCCGATCTTGTTGCCTTCCTCGTCGAGGACGTCCTTGCCGGCGATATCCTTGTACTTGGGAGCGCCGGGACGCATATACTGGGCTCCGATGATGGAGGAGCAGTCCACTACGCCCTCGTTGAGAACCCACTTGCTGCCGTCCCAGGTGAAGTCGTCCACGGTGTACATGCCGTCGCTCAGGTAGCCGTACATATTGCCGAGAGGCTGGCCAACCTGCACGATGTAGTCGTTGCCGATTTCGGTGGATGCCCAGTAAGACTGAGCTGTGATGCTCTCAAGGCCGCCGAGGTCGGTTACGCGGTTGATGTTGTAGGCGATGTTGCCGCTGAAATTGAGGGAGAAATCCTTCTGCTGCACGATGGGTGCGTTGATGGAGAGTTCGATACCCCTGTTGCGGGTGGAGCCCACGTTCTGGTACTGGCTGTCGTAGCCGGAGCCGGGGATGGGGAAGTTAATCAGAAGGTCCCTGGTATCGTTCTGGTAAACCTCGATGCTACCGCTGAGCTTCGACTGCCAGAGGCTGAAGTCGAGACCGATGTTGTGCGTGTAGGTGGTTTCCCAGGTGAGGTCGGGGTTGTTCATGACCTTGCCGGCGGTGAACATATTCTGGGTCATGGAGAGCCAGGAGGTGGTGCTGGAAGCGTACTGCTTGAGCAGCTGGCCGGAAGGGATGTTGTTGTTACCGGCGGTACCGAAGCTGTAGCGCAGCTTGAGCTGGTCAAGCCAGCTGTGTGCGTTGTCCATAAACTCCTCGTTGGAGATGGTCCAGGATGCTGCGGCGGAGGGGAAGAAGCCCCAGCGGTGTCCGCGGGAGAACTTGGAGCTGCCGTCGGTACGGAGCGTGGCACCCAGTGAGTAGCGGTGCTTGTAATCGTAGTTCACGCGTCCGAAGAAGGAGAGCAGCTTGTCGTCCGGGTTGTAGTAGTTGTTGGATGATGCGGGTACGCCGGAAGACATGAAGTTCCAGGCCATTGCGGCATCGTAGAATGTCGGCAGGCCGTCGATCATCGAAGAAACGGTGTTGCTCTTGGTGATGGTCATTTCCTCGCCGAGGAGCATATTGAGGCTGTGGTCGCTGTTGTTCAGCACCTGCTCGAAGTCGTAGGAGAGGGTGTTGGTGTTGCGGTAGCGGGTGCGGAAAGCCTCCTTGTGCTCAGTGGAGGGAGTTCCCTTTACCGTGGAGTTGTTGGCCACGTAGTAGGTGGTGAGGCCGTAGAAACGGTCGTCGCCCTGGCGGTAGTCCTCCAGGCCGCCTTCAACCTTGAGTTTGAGGTTGTCAGCGATGTCCCAGTTGAACGCGGCATTGGCGTTCCAGGTGGTACGGAGGCGCTTGCTGTCGTTGTCGGATACACTCTTGAGAGGCGGAGCGTTGTCGCCATAGTCCTGCTCCTCGTCGGCGCCCTGCACGGTTGCAGCGATGGGGATGGGGGCGTAGGAGACCGCGTGCTTCAGCCGGCCGTTGCCGGAGGTGGTACCGGTGTCGTTGATGCCGTTGGCACCGGAGCCGCGTACGTTAACGCGGGAGTAGCGGATGTTGGCATCCACGCTGGTGGTCTTGCCGGTCTTGAAGTGACCCTTGAAGTTGAGGTTGTCGCGGGTGTAGTTGGAACCAGCCATGATGGCCTGGTCGCCCATATGGGCGTAGCCGAGGGTCCAGTTGTATCCCTCTCCGCTGCCGGAGATGGAAGCGTCGGCGCTGAAGGTGTTGCCTACGTTGCCGAATACAGCGTCAACCCAGTTGTTGGTGCGGAGGCCGGTGTAGAGGGAGATGTCGTCGAAGGAACCGAAGTACGGGGTGTAGTTGGAGCTCACGTTGTCGCGGATGGTCGCGAGTTCGTACTGGAACTTCACGAAGTTCTCGGCGTCCATTGCCTGGATGGCATCTGCGTTGGCCATCTTCTTCAGACCGTAGTAAGCGTTGAACTTCACGGAAACCTTCTGGCCTTTCTCGGCGCTCTTGGTGGTGACGATAACAACGCCGTTAGCACCACGGGAACCGTAGATTGCAGTGGAGAAAGCGTCCTTCAGCACGTCGATGGAGGCGATTTCCGAAGAGGAGATGTCGTTGATGGATTCCACGGGGAAGCCGTCCACGATGTACAGAGGGCTGTTGTCCTGGGTGATGGAGCCGCCGCCGCGCACGCGGATCTTGATGTCCGCGTCGGGGTCGCCTTCAGTGGTAACCACGGACACGCCGGCCATCTTACCGGAAAGTGCCTGGCTCACGGAGGTCACGGGCTGCTCGGTGAGCTTGTCGCTGTTGACGGACGACACGGAACCGAGGAGGTCGCGGCGTTTGACGGTCTGGTATCCGACCACGACCACCTCGTCGAGGAAGGTCTGGTCTGCCTTAAGGACTACGTCGATACGCTCGCGGCCGTTGATGGCGACCGTCTGGTCCGAAAGTCCGAGGAACGAGAACACCAGGTTCACTGCATCTGCGGGCACTGAAAGGGAGTAGTCGCCGTCGAGACCGGTCACCGTGCCGGTGGTGGTGCCTTCTACGAAGACTCCGGCGCCGATGAGGGGCTCGCCGCTTTCGTCGGTCACCACACCGGTGACGACGTTCTGCGCGGAGAGCGACCAGGCTGTGCCCAGGCAGAGAAGTGCAAGGATGAGTTTCTTTGCTAGACTGTTCATTAGGTAATTGATTAAGTGATTAGAAATATATGATTGTTAAAGTTTCGTGTAGTTTCCTCCGGCGTTGCCTGCGGCCGTGATGTTCTTTACGAGCCAGTGCAGGTACATCTCCAGGTTGGTATAGCGTCCGTGCTTGTCCAGGCCCTTTCCGTTGCCGTCGGCAGCGTTGTACTTGTCCATTCCGAACTCCTCTTCGAACCAGTTGGGGATGCCGTCGTTGTCGGTGTCGGTATTCTTGTCGGTCTGCTCGGCAGTGGCAGCGTATGAAGGCCATCCGCCTACGTCACCCTGGGTGTCGATGAGGCCGTTCTTCGAACCGTTGCTGCCGGTGTAGGTGTAGGTGCCGTCCTTCGTCTCCTTGGCGATGCGGGTGTCGATGGCGTCGCGGGCGAAGCTGGCGCCGGCGTATGCCACAACGGTCTCAAATGCGGCTTCGGCGCTCTGCACCGTCTGGAACTCTGCGGTAGGGTAGGGCCTGTTCTCCTTGATGGCGTTGATGATGTTCTGGCTGGCGTGTACCGCACTTGTGCTCCAGTTGTTGGCGCTCATATCGGCCTTGCCGTGCATCACGTTGCCGTCCATATAGAAATGACCCGGCAGGATGGTGCCTCCGCAGTTGCTGCAGGATGTGGTGGGCTCCAGGAACCAAATATGGTTGTTGGGAGTCGCAGGGCCGGGTTTGTAGTAGTTGTTGAAGAAATTGTACTTGCGGTAGTCGCCTCCGGTGTTCGAGGAGCTCTCGCCGCCGTAGCAGGAATTCCCGCTCCAGTTGTACACCACGTTGTTGAATATGTGCAGGGGACCCTTCTGGGGCGATACGTAATCGTGGTCCAGACGGGGGTTGCGGCTGTCGTGATGTGCCAGCAGGTTGTGGTGGTAGGTGGCGTTGGTGCCGCCCCAGATGCCGCCGTAGCCGTGCGAACCCTTGTCGTGCACGGAGTTGCGCAGGCTCTCCGACACGATGTTCCAGGAGAAGGTGAAATCCTTCATCCCGTAGAACGATGCGCATTCGTCGGTGCACCAGCTCACGGAGCAGTGGTCGATTATAATCTTCTCGAACTTGTCGCCGTCGTGGTCCATAATCTGGATTGCGTCGTCGGCGGTCTTCTTCTCGTCGCCCATACGGCAGCGTATGTAGCGTACGATTACGTTGCTCGCGTTGATGCGGAAGGTGTAGTTCTTGAGGCAGATGCCGTCGCCGGGGGCGGTCTGGCCTGCTATCGTGAGGTCGCCGTTCTTGATGGTGAGCATGCTGTTCAGCTCGATGACGCCGGCCAGGTCGAACACTATCGTGCGTGCTCCGCTCTGGTTGATTGCCCAGCGGAGCGTGCCCTCGGTGTTGGTGTCGGCGAGGCTCGTCACGTGCAGCACCTTGCCTCCGCGGCCGCCGGTGGCATACATTCCGCCGCCCTCGGCGCCTGGGAATGCGCGTGCGGTGCCGTCTTCCTCGGCCTCGGGGATGAGGAACTCGGCGTAGCGGGCCGACAGGTCATCGTCGGGGCCGGGACCAGGAGTCGGCGGATCTACCGGAGTGTCCGGATGCAGCGTGCCGACCAGCAGCGGGGTGCTGTAGTCCGAGGAAGCGGCACTGTTCACGCTGCGCACGACGAAGCTGTAGTCGGTCTGCGGAGTGAGATTCTTGATGATGACGCTTCTGGAGGTGGTATTGGCCTCCTGCACGATGGTGGGGCCTGAGCCCAGATAGAGTTTCCAGTCATAGGCGGTGGCGCCGTCCACCAGGTTCCACTGTATTGCCAGGGTGGTCTCCGTAGCGCTCTTGAGCGTCACGCCGGTGGGCGTTTCCGGTGCATCAGGCTTAACTGGATGCTTGGGCTCGCAACTGCAGCTCAGCATCAGGCAGGCAGCAATGATTGCCGACGGTATCATAATTCTCTTAATCATAATCTTTCGTATTCAAGCGCAGCCCAGATGAGGGGGCCTATGCCCTTGGGGTCGTTGGGGCGCACGCGCTCGTGTATATAATAGTCGTAGTCGCCGCTGCGGTTATCTTTGCCGCCGAGCCCGGCAACCTCGCAGCACTGGTTGAGGTTCACGAGGCCGCCTTCATCAACGCTGACGAAGGTTTCAAGCATCTGTCCGTAGCAGGTTCTTGCATAGTCGAGGCAGTCCAGCCAGCCGTAGCGGCAGCCCTTGAGCATTGCGTAGATGAACATTGCGCTGCAGGTGGCCTCCACGTAGTTTCCTTCCGCGCCCGGACGGTCAAGCACCTGGTACCACATACCGGTTTTCTGGTCGGCGTAATTGGGAAGTGTGCTCATTATGCTGCGGAGAGTCTCCATCATTCCGTCCTTGCCGGGCGTGTCGTCCGGGAGGAAGGGGAGAACGTCCACGAGTGCCATACAGTACCAGCCGAGGGCGCGGCCCCAGGCGTGTGCCGACTGCCCGGAGACGTGGTCGCACCAGAACATACTGCGGGAGGCGTCCCAGGCGTGTCTGTAGAGCCCGGTTGCGGGGTCGAAGGTCTTTTCTGCCACCAGGTTGAACTGGTGTGCGATGTCGGCGTATGCTGCCGCCTGCTCCTCTCCTGAGAGATACAGCGTGGCGTATTCCGCATAGAACGGCTCCACCATATAGAGGCCGTCGAGCCACATCTGGTCGGGGTAGATCTTCTTGTGCCAGAAGCCGCCCTCGGGGGTGCGAGGCATTTCCTTAATCTGCCCGTAGAGATTGTCCATTGCAAGGCGGTACTTCTCCTTGCCGGTGAGTTCGAAGAGTTGGAAGAGGGTTTTGCCGGGGCAGATGTGATCGGAAGAGTAGTTGCTCTTCTTGTACTTGCCTCCGATGGTTCCGTCCTCCGCTATTACCGCGTCGTACCAGGCGTCAACATAAGAAACAATGTCATCCTGAGCCTTGCCGAAGGATCTGGAGGCGTCCAGCATTGCCTTGAGTTCAAGGCCGGTGGTGTAGTTCCATTTGAGGGTGCCGCCGAGGCCGTCGATGTAGGAAGCCTCCTGGTTGCGGGCCATCTCGGAGCGCACCACTTCAGAAGACAGCGGAGCCTTGGCCGAGCAGGCGGTCAAGGCTAACACCGTGATTATGGCTAACTTGTGTATCATTTATTGTCGAATGGATTCCATTTGATTCCGTCCTCGGCCTGGTACATCACTTTCTCGAAGCTGTAATAAGCGAGGTCCTTTGCCTTGAGAGTGTGTGCCCATTTCACACGGGGCCCGCGGGCTCCCGGCCCGTGGTTGCCGAACTCGGCGTAGTAGCTGTTCTTCTTGGTGTCGGGCTTGCCTTCCTTCTCCCAGTCGTGCCAGCCTTCAGGCAGGATGTGCGGGCCAAGTTCGCAGTCGATGAAGACCGTCTTGGCGTAAGCGCCCCAGGGCCTGCCCAGGTAGCACTTGGTGATGCCGGGGTCGGCGGTGAGGGTGCAGCCCTTGAATACGTATCCGTACTTCTGGCCCTGAAGGGTGGAAGCTGCCGTCACGTAACTGTTCTTCTTGCTGTGTATCAGGCAGTTCTCGAAGTATGCGATGCTGGTGCCGAAGATGAAGTCGGTGGTTCCCTCAATGTAGCAGTCGAGGAAGTAGTTGCGCTTGATGCCGCCGAACTTGCCATAGCGCCCGTAGGTGTAGAGGGTGTCCTGATTGCCCAGGAAGCGGCAGTTGCGGAAGAACAGGAAGTCGCCGTCGGTGAACACCGCCACGGCCTGGCCGATTTCCTTGCCCTCGCCGGCACTGTTCTCGAACGTGAGGTTCTCGAAGGTGATGTAACTTGCGTGAATGTAGATGGTAGCGCTGCCTGAAGTGCCCACCGCAAAGTCGCGTTCGGGCCAGATGCGCTTGGCGTAATTGTCGTAGGTGATGACGGTCTTTTCTGCATCTTCGCCGATGAAGTGCACGCGGAACTTGGTGTGGGGGATGCTCACGCACTCCTTATAAACGCCCTTGCGCACGTACACGGTGCTGATGACGTTGTGGCTGTAGTTGGGAAGGGCGTTCACCGCTTCCTGTACGGTCATATAGTCGCCGTGACCGTCGGCAGAGACCACGATGTCGTAGCCGGTAAGGTGCTCGGCAACCTCGGGAATCGAGTCCTGGATGAGGCCGCACACTATCTCTGTAACCTCGCGGGCGCCGCAGGCAACGGTGTGCGTGTTGTCGTCCTTGCCGGTGGAAATCATAAAGTAGGCCTTGGAAGCCTCGTCGCCAAGTGATTCCAGCCAGTCAAGCGTTGCCGTGGTAACATCCAGCAGTACGACATCTTTTTCAGCTGCGACTGCCTTCATTGCATCGGGATACTCGCCGTGGCAGCTGCGGTCCAGTTTCAGGGATTCCGAATCTCCGGCCTTCTTGAACCAGCGGCGGGCGACGGGAGTCAGCAGCACGGGCTTGCCCCCCTTCTCCCTCACTCCGTCGATGAAAGTGCGGAGGTTATCCTGGTAGGCGCCCCACGCTGCGGCATAGCGGACAGGATCGCTTTCTTTGGAGTCGTTGTGACCGAACTCGATGAACACATAATCGCCGGGCTGCACGGAAGAATAAACCTTATCCCACACGCCCTTGTCGATGCAGCTCTTGGTGCTGAGGCCGTTGATTGCGTAATTCACCACCTTCACCCCGTCGTCGAGGAAATTCTGGAACATCATTCCCCAGCCGCGCTCGGGATTGGTTCCTCCGCGAAGGTCCTTCTCAGCCATTGTGCTGTCACCCATAAGGTGAATGGTAAACGAGCTGCAAACCAGCCATATAACCAGTGCTCCCACTGTCATTCTGAGCCCCTTCCCTGTCATTCTGAGCGAAGCGAAGAATCTATTCATAACTCTTTCCCGTTGACTGTTACCTTATTGAAAGTGATGTTTTTCGCGTTGTGGATCTCCACGTCCTTCTCTGCGCAGAACACGCTGTTCTCGAAAGAAACGTTCGCGAGAGGCAGTTCCGGCAGGCCGTTGATGTAGATGGCCTGCTTTGCGCCGGAGCAAACCAGATTGCTGAAGTGGATGTCCCTGAACTCGGGCGTAGTCTCGTCCACTTCCGGCAGATTCGTTTTGGTCACAGCCGAAGAATCATCCGTCCTCTCCGTCGCCGCCACGCCTGCATAATACAGGTTGAAGGTCACGGCCTCCGCCACAATGTCTTTCATATAGATGTTGCGGCACCAGATATTCCTCACCAGGCCGCCGCGGCCGCGGGTGCTCTTGAAGCGCAGGCCAACGTCGGTGCCGATAAAGGAGCATCCGTCCACAATGATGTTCTCCACTCCGCCGCTCATCTCGGAGCCGATCACGAAGCCTCCGTGTCCGTGGTACACCGTGCAGTCCTTGATTACAAGGTTGCGGCAGGCCTTGCCGTGGCGGCGTCCGTCGGCGTCCTTGCCGGACTTGATGCAGATGGCGTCGTCGCCCACGTCGAAGGTGGAGCCGGTGAGCACTACGTTCTCGCATCCGTCAATGTCGATGCCGTCGCCGTTGGTGGAGTAGTGGGGGCTGCGGATGGTGATGTTGCGTATCGTTACGTTCCTGCACCAGAGCGGATGCACGTTCCAGGAAGGGGAGTTCTGAAAGGTTACGCCCTCCAGGAGCACGTTCTCGCAGGAACGCAGGCTAACCAGCACCGGCCGGAGGAAGGTCTTGATTTCCTGAAGGTCGAGGGAGGGGTCCTGCATATTGAGGGAGCCCGCGGTGAGGCGTGCTTTCTTGTAGCCCTCGTCGGGATACCAGACTTTCTTGTCGTCGGAGAGCACTCCGCCGCTCTTGAGGGTCGCTTTCCAGATGTCGTCACCCACCTTTCGCTTCTTCAGTTCCCTCCAGGGCGCTCCGTTGCCGTCGATGATACCCTTGCCGGTTATAGCGATGTCTGTGGCCCCTTCGGCGTGGATGGGGGCGAGGCAGCGCTTCATATCGAGTCCTTCGAAGTTGGTGTCAACTATGGGGTAGAGATCCTGGTCCGTTGAGAATACGATAACAGCGTTCGCTTCCAGGTGAAGCTCAGTGTGACTCTTAAGGCCGATGGGGCCGGTGAGCCAGATGCCGGCGGGTACGACCACGCGGCCGCCGCCCCTGCGTTCCAGTTCGTCGAAAGCTTTTGCGAAAGCATCGGTGTTGAGTCCGACGCCGTCGGGCATTCCGCCGAAGTCGAGGATGTTTACGCTGTGCTCGGGAATCGATGGTTCAGGCGCCGTTATGTCGAATGGAATTGCATCCTGGCTGGCTGTAGTGCTGTTTTTGCCCGGTCCTGCACAGGACAGAGCCAGTGCGGAGCAGAGTGTCAGGATAACTAAATTGCTGTTTTTCATTGGTTACTGCAGTAGTGTACGGCTGCAAATATACGATTATTTTTTAATTCCGTGCACGTTCACGGAAAGATTTTCGTGTACGGGCACGGAAAGTATTTCGAAAGTTTTCTATATTTGCAGTATGGCGAATAAAGCGAAATCAACGATACTCGACATAGCCCGCTTAACCGGACTGTCCAAAGGTACGGTGGACAGGGTGCTCCACAACAGGGGAGAAGTGTCCAGGAAGAGTTATGATGCAGTGATGAAGGCCATCCAGGACCTTGGGTACGAGCCTAACGTTTATGCATCGATGCTGGCCAGGGGCGGTTCCCACCTGATTGCCGTCCTTATGCCGGAGGATGAGCCGGGCGGCTTCTGGAGCCTGGCCGCCGGAGGAATGGAAAAGGCCCTCGACCCTCTGGCTTCCGGAGGCGTTTCGATCGAGCATTTTGGTTACGATCCCACGGACGTGGAGTCCCTCAAGGCCGCTGCGCGCAAGATGTGGGACAGCAACCCTTCCGGAGTGGTCATCGCCCCGATGTTCAGGGAGGCAACCTTACAGATAACTGCTGCTCTGCGCAGTAAGGATATTCCCTATGTCTTCGTGGATACCAAACTGGACGATTTGGGCTACCTGGCCTTTTTCGGAATGCCGATGTACCGAAGCGGATATCTATGCGCCGACCAGCTGACCGGCGGGCTTCCCGTAAAGAGCCTCCTGGTAGTGCGCGTGCAGCGCGACGTGCAGCGTATGTCCGACCCTACCGTAGACCGCCGTGCAGGTTTCCTGGACTACATTCACGAGCATTTCCCGGACTGCGTGGTCCATAACGTCCTCATCAATCCTGCTGACATACCGGCCGCCGAGGCGGCTCTGGACGAGTTCTTCGAGTCTCACCCCGACACCAGGCAGATTGCGATGTTCAACTCCAGGATACACCTGCTCGTGCCGTGGCTCGAAAGGCATCCCCAACGGGGCCGGCGCGTGGTTGGCTTCGACAACCTCGAAGCCAACATGCAGGCCCTCAGCCGCGGCACGGTTTCGGCCCTTGTATGCCAGCATCCTGACGATCAGTTGGCCCTGGCAATAAAGGCGCTCGCCGAGAGGATAGTCCTGGGCAAATACCCCGCCCGCCGCGACAATTTCGTTCATATGGACATATTGACGCGGTACAACGTGGATTTCTATTAGCGGCTATTTCGTGGTGATTACGATGGCCCCGCTTGTGGATTTGGTTCCGACCTGCAGCGAGGGGGCCTTGTCCATCACTGTGATATTCTTTATCCTGCTGAGTTTCACGGCGCTCAGGTTGTCTTTAACTTTACCGTCAACTATTATCGCCGCGTTCCTGTAGGCGCCGAAATTCGGCACGTTGGCCTGCAGGAAGTCGGCCAGGCTGTCGGAGTACCTGGAAACGTCGCCGTCGGTTGGCTGGTATCCGCCCCTCGACGTCAGTTTGCCTGAAACCTGGGACGACACGTTCTCGGAAGTCACGAGACCGCCTTTCGGCGCCCCGGTCACGTCTCCGTTGTTTGTACTAAGCAAAGCTGCGCAGGACGAAAGAGCCAGCGCAGCCAGGGCTGTCAGAATAAGGCGATACTTCATAGCTTTTGCGATTTATACCACAAATATAAAAAAACTGCCGGACTGTTTGGCAGCCCGGCAGTAAAGAAGATTATAAATCGGTAAACGAAATCTTGTAAATCCTGGAAGAACTGCCCCTGTCGTCTCCGACCCAGACGCAGCTCCTTGCGTGATCTACCAGAATTGCTTCCGGGTTGCCGATGAAGCTAATATTGTACATCGCCTTGAGGGTAGTCACAGCTCCGTCGAACACGAAAATCTTGAAAGCCTCGGAATCGCTTACCCAGAGCAAGTCTGTCTGAGCATCATAGTACAGGTCGCCAACTTCCTGGATCTCAAACGCAATGGAGCCAAGTGCCTTTTTCCAAAGCTTGGTTCCGTTTAAGTTATAGGCCCAGAGATTAGCTCCGTACTGTGAACCGGTATAAATGACATTGTCCTTGTAATAGGTAATGCCTTCAAGACCGGAGTTACCCATTTCTGCGGCTTCCGTTACCTCGATAATTTTGGTGATTGTGTTGTAGTTGGGAGCCGTGGTCTTGCGTATCCTGTCGGGCTCGCAGCAGAAATACAGGTCCTTGGTCACCGGATCCATCGTCACGCCTTCAAGGTCGGCCTCGGAGGTCTGCGTAGGAGTCATCTGTACAGTCACGCTCATATCGAAGCCTATCTTGTACAGGGTGCCGCCGTCACCGACGCCCCACATAAAATCGCCGTCCTTGCTGAAGCACAGGCCGGAGAGCTCTGCCATCTGGGTGGACGAGAAATCGGTCTTGGTGTAGCTTCCCATCACCGGCATTCCGGGTTCGTTCACGAACGGGGCTGCGGCTTCGCTGACGCAGCGTACGGAACCGCCACGGGCCTTGGGGTTGGACTTGGCGCCACACGTCCGGGGGCTGGCATCGAAACGGCGGTCCAGGCCATAGGCCTTGGCGTCGGAGCCGTCTGCACTCCAGATCATAATTCGGTCACCGGGATGTGTGTACGAACCGGGAGACGTGATATAATCGTCTATGTAGCCGGAATAAGCAATGCTCACGGCAGGGTCTCCGGCCAGCAGATAGCCGCTATCCTGATGCTCCTCCCATCCCGTGGCGTCGGGCAGGCTTGTAAACAGGCCTCCTGCGTCGCTGCGGCGGGGAACCTTGTATCCGGGAGGGCAGGGATCATACATAGTCTTGTTGCCCGTAGATTTACCCCAGAGGTCGTTGTCTGCCGTTGAGTTCCAGTCGACGTCGTCCAGGGCGTAGATGACCGTAGGATTGGCGGTCGCTTCCGCTATGGATACGGCTTTGCGCTCAACCGTAGCAGCCTTTCCGGATACCGTTGCAGCAGTCTTTATGGTCGTGCTCTGCATTCCGGGGATAGGATCCTTGCGTCCCCACTGGTAGAACAGGCCGAAAGACGTGCCGCTTCCGGCTCCTGCTTTCGCAGTCACCAGAGCGCCCAGGTTGCGGTCCATTACCAGGTGTGCAGACATCTTGTAGGTATCAGACTCTATAGTGGTCTCCGGTACCCAGATGTGCCAGCTCCAGATGACTGAATCTCCGGAATTCCTGGCGGCGATGAGGGCGTTGCCGGGATGATTGCCTTCCGCTACCTGGAAGTACACCCATCCGTCCTCGAAGTCCACTGCCTTCACCACGCTGCCGCCGGTGACGGCCTCTCCGTTGCACCAGGTTTCCCAGACAACATCTACGCTTTCCATCGAATCGACGGATGCGCTGCTGTTGCCCTTGACGGCCTTGAACTTATATGTGCCGGGGCCGGAAACGATGTAGCAGTTGGCCGTGCCTTCGGAGCACAGGTCCTTGGCACCCTCGGTGGGGATTTCAGACTTGTGGGTTTCGCCTGCTGAAGGGTCTTCCATATGCGAATCGAGGCTCCCGAGGCGCACCAGCCTGTTGCGGGCGATGGTCATAGGGTTCTGCGTACGGACAATCTTCACGAGCTTGCCGTCCTTGAGCAGCTTGAGGGTAAAGCCCTGGGTGAACTCCTGCCTGGCATCCTTGGCCACGGGAATGTAGATGTAGTTGAGGGTTGTGCCGTCGGATACGACAGGGCCCTTGACCGTGGTAAGTGGATTGAAGGTCTGGTAACTGTCGGCAGCCTTGGGGGAGGTGAGGGCAGGCCCGTCGCCGGTATCCCTTACGCGGCACTGGTACACGTCGTATCCGACGGTGTCGCCATTGTTGCCGCTGAAGATGTAGCTGTCAATTTCGCCGCTCACGGTGAAGGAGATGAGGCCGCACACATTGTAGAACACGATGGTGTTGTCTTTGTTGCAGCCTGCCATAAGCATAGCGTTGGTGTTGGTGAACGCCTGGTTGTAGTAGAGCGCATTGGGAGCTACGGCGTCTGCAGGATACATTGCATAGTATGTGCTGACGTCGTCACGCTCGCCCGTCTGGTAGTGCTTATGCTCGTACGGAGGGATAGTTACGGCAATCTTGGCCGACCTTCCGTCTGCGCTGATGTCACTTGCCTTGAGGGTTACGGTCTCACGGGTGTTGCCATTGGAACCTGCATTGATGAGAATCTGGTCGCCTACCTCCCAGGTGGTTTTTCCTTCGTTGGACACGTCCACCTTGGAAAGGGAGTTGATTTCGCAGGTGAAAGTTATAGTGTTACCGTTCTGCGGCTCCTCGTTGTCAATCGTGTTTTCACATGATGAAATCATGCCCGCCGCAAACACGGCGAGCATGATCATCATGGCTTTTGAACCGAGGTTCTTCATAGCCACTGTACGTTAATTATTCGGCTACGCAACGTACGGAGCAACCACGGGCCGTGACGGTGCTTGTCAATTTGTGTGTAGATTCTAAACGAACATCCATCATATAACCGCTGCCGCTGCTGCTGGAAGCATAAGCTGTCCAGATAAAGGTGCGTGCGCCAAGATGGTCAATATACTTACCATTCTCGCAAACCAGACCGCAATAAGGGAATACGGTAGCAGGATTACCCAATGTGAAATAGGCCGCATTGTCGCCAGAGGCTGCGACATCACTCCAGCCTGTTACGGTACTGAGGTCTGAGCCGTGCAGAGGTTGTGCTGTATCACGTTTGGGAACTCTATAGCCTTTAGGACAAGGGTCATACATTGTCTTCTCGCTGTCCTGCCAATGGTTGGAGTCATAAGGAGTTAACCAGTTGCCCCAAGAATCGGCTTCGGTGTACACGCCATATTTGGCAGGATTGGCGATAGATTCTGCTAACGTCATTCCATAGCCGATGGACGTAGCTTCGCCGCTAACTTTTGCAAAGTTGTTGTCTGCTATACCTCTGGCTCCAACAAAAGGATCTTTGCGTCCCCACTCATAGTGGAGGCCAAAAGACTCTACGGGAACGCTGGTTGTGGTTGCAGCAACCAGTGCGCCAAGGTTGCGATCCATCAGTGCGCTTGAGTATATTCCACCATAAGTGTTAGACTCAATTGCCGTGGCGGGTATCCAGATGTGCCAGCTCCAGATAATCTTATCCTGGGCATCCTTTGCGGCGATGAGAGCATTACCGGCTTTCAAGGTCGCGGGAGTCTTGAAGTAAATCCAGTTGTTTTCGAAGTCAACGGCCTCGATAATGCTGTTCGGTGTTACTTCTTCCGCGTTGTTGTAGGTTTCCCAAACAATCGATGCTCCGAATACTTCGCCTGCAGCGTCTTCGCTGTTACCCTTGAGGGCGGGGAACTTGTAAGCACCTGCAGCGCTGATTACATAGCAGTTTGCCTGCTGGGCGGAGAGGTCGGTAGCACCTGTGATAGCTGAAGTATGATCGCTGTGCTGGGGTGCTACATAATCCTCGAGATGGCCGCTGATGTTTCCCAAAGGCAGGAGCTTTCCGTGGGCAACGTTGACTGCCTTTTCCGTTTTGGCAATCTTGACGAGAGTGTCGTTCTTGTAGAACTTAAAGGTGAAACCAAGGCCGAAGTTGGTTCCCTTGGGAAGATAGAGGTAGTTTACGGTGCTTCCGTCAGCTACTACATTCTTCTCGATGGATTTCAACTCGGTATAATTCTTAAAACCGTTGCCGGGCTTATGGTAGTTGACCACAGGGCCCTTGCCGTCATCCCTGACGCGAACCTGATAGTAGTCGAATGCAACAGTCTCTTTGCTGTTTCCTTCGAAGACTACTTTGTCAAAATCTCCACTCACGGTGTATGAAATAATGCCGCAGAGATTGTAAAAATGGAAATTGTTTCCATCGTCGCAGGCAGCCATAAGAGGTGCGTCTGTGCCTGCAAAGCAGCATTCGTAATACATCTCCCCGGAAGGAACGTTAGCAGCAGGGTACTGAGCATAAATAGAACTCTTAACACCGGCGTCTGTACGGTCGTAAGGCTCCATCTCAACGGCCAGGGTTGCGGTCTTGCCGTCGGCGCTGATGTCGTCAGCGGTAAGGGTGATCTTCTGGCGGGATGCGCCTTCTGCACCACCGTGAATCATAATCTCGTCACCTGCTTCCCAGGTAACCTTACCGGTTGCGGAAATACCAAGCTTGGTGGCAGCGTCAGAGCCGTCGATGGTGCAGGTGAAAATCTGCTTCTCCACCTTGGGGGTTACGGAAATCTCGATTTCGCTCTTGTCGCAGGAAATTGCGAAGGCAGCGGCGCAAAGGGCCAGGGCTGCAAATTTGAATGTCTTCTTCATAATCCAGTCCTCCTTTTTACCACGAGAAATCGTTAATGAGCTCATAATCCTCTGTTCCGCCGACGGTAGGGCTTTCGCAGAGCATGTCAAAATAATGCATCGGGAGGAGCTCCATCTCCGGTGCTACATAAAACTTGTTTTCCTTCATGATAGAAAAATTTATGTTTGTATTGGTTATCAACTTGTTAATAAACCGGAGGATAGTACCTCCACCTGCAAAAATAATAATTATAGTACAAATACCAAACGCAAAATGCGAATTATTGCCCGCATTTTGCGAAATAGTATCTGTGATATAACGATTTAGTATCGGAGAGCTCCGTCCAATCAGTCGGTAGCAGTCATAAGGTCGTAGAAGACCTTGCGGAGCGTTCCGGAGGAGTCGTCTTCGCGGTACTCCCATGCGAAGGCGCCCAGCATACCCTTGTCTTTCACGAATTTGACCCGCCAGCCGATGGATTCCGCATCCTCGTAGCTGGCGTACATCACTCCGGAGGAGTTACCAAGGTACACGCTCTTGCTGGGTTCGTCCCATACGCGGATGTTGTATCCGACGACACTCTTTCCCTTGGCCGTGCCTTGCTCAAGCGCCTCGCGGGCAATGGTATAAGATACCGATGACGGGTAAACCGTGCCGTCGCCGTGGCCGTAGAAGCCTATGCCGAAATTCATCCTGTCGTAGGGTACGCCCTGCTTGCGGAATTTCTCTATGCAGTCTGCGGTTCCCCGGCTGTTGGCGAAGTTGGGGCTGGTGTACAACGGGGAGTTGTGGCGCTGCTTTGAAGGGTTGTCGGGGCTGGGATTGCCCATGGAGTAGGTCATTACGTTGATGTAGTCCACCCATTCAAGTACCTCCGCATTGTTTATGTACTCGGCGTCCGAGTCGGCGGCATAAGAAATCAGTTTGTCCTTTCCCAGCGCCTGCCGCAGGTCCTTCACCAGCTTCGTGAAGTTGGCCCTGTCTGATGGATCTGAGCCGTTGTAGTATATAGTTCCGTCGTCCAGCGTAGTCTTGGCGGAGTAGCCCGGGTATTCCCAGTCGAGGTCAACCCCGTCCAGGCCGTACTCCTTGCATAGACGCACGCATTCGCTGCAGAACAGTGCGCGTTTGGTGTCGTCTTTCGCCATCTGCGAGAAACCGTCGGCGTGCTTGCCCCATCCGCCGATGAACAGCAGTATCTTGAGTTCGGGATAATCTTTCTTGAACGCGACGAGTTTCTTTATATAGGTCGGTCCCGGCGACTTGATAACGAGCCCGCCGTCCCCGGTCTGGGGATTGACAAAGCGCGCGTGACCCGCGTTGATGTGGGTAAAGTATTTTACGTCAGCCAGGGTAGGTAAGAGCGACGAAGAGGTGTACTCCGTAAAATAGATTGCCCTGATGGGCGTTATGCCGAGGCGGGCAAGCCTTTCGGCCTCTGGGTCGGCGGGCTGGCCGCCTCCCTGGTCATCCAGGCGTTCGGTGATGTCGCCCAGAGCGAGCAGGGCATTTCGCTTAACATTCACGGCCGTATTGGTCGTGGCAACATTCACTACGCTGCCGTTCTTGAGGAAGCTGAACGTGAAGCCCTTGCTGAAATCGGCGCCCGCAGGCAGGCAGACGTAATTCACAGCATCGTCTCCAGTTGCCAGTGTGCCGGAAATGGTCGTGAGCGCGGTTCCGCCCAAGGCGTAATTGGAGTGCTCCTTGCCGTCCGTGCCCCAGTACAGGCTGGCCTGGTAATTATCGTATCCTACCGTCTCGTCGTTGTTGCCTCTGAAGGTGTAGGAATCGAAATCTCCGCTTACGGAGAAGCTGATTACGCCGCAGAGGTTGCGGAAAGTGAATGCCGTAGTGCCGTCTCCTTTCTCGTACCCCAGCATCAGCGGGCGGTTGGTTCCGTTGAAGGTGTGCTTGTCTCTCCAGTTCTCCTTGCCGTTGTCCGGGGTTATCGAATCAGCTGGATAAACGGCATACTTCAGCGATGCGCGGCCGCTGGTGGTTGTACCAGCGTTGAACTTGCCTACCGTAACGGTGGCCGTTTTCCCGTCTGCGGATATGTTGGACTCGTCAAGGGTTACGGTTACCGAATATGTGTCGCTGCCCTTGCCGGTCCATTTGCCATGGAACAGTATCTGGTCGCCGGGCTCCCAGCGCGTCTTGCCCTGGGAGTCTATGCTCAGGCGCGTGTCCGGAGCATCTGCGATTACGCAGGTGAATACTTCCCCGGCCGTATTCTCCGGGGCCAAAGATCCGCTGCACGCGGCCGAGAGGGCCAGGGTGCCTGCGGCAAGTATGACGGATATCCTGTTCATAGCTGAAAATCAATTAAAAAAAGCTGCCGGCCGCCCGCGCGGGAACAGGCCGGCAGCGAAGGAAATCAACAACGGTTGATGTTTACTCTACCACGCATCTTACGGAGCAACCGCGGGATTTACCGACTTCGGCGAGCTTGTGAGCCGAGCCGGGAGAACGGACGTTCACGTAATAGCCGCTCTTTGAGTCAGCGGAGGCGTAGGCCGTCCAGTATGCGCCACGGTCGTACACGTGCGTGAAGGTTCCGGGACCATAGTCGTCGCGGTAACCGCACAGCGGGAATACGGCCACGGGGTCGCCGAGAGTGAAGACGAAGTTCGTCGTGCTCTCGGACCAGCCGGCGGCAGTGCTGAGGTCGCCGCTGTGGAACGGCTGGTTCTTGTCCCTTGCAGGAACGCGGTATCCGGGAGGGCACGGGTCGTAGATGGTCTTTTCGGAATCCATCCACAGGTCGTTGGTCGTCGGATCCAGCCAGTCGCCGTTCTGGGCGTGACCAAGCAGGGTAGGATTTGCGATGGACTGCTCCAGCGTAATCTTACTCTCATTGCCGGTGCCTTCGCCAGGGGTCTGAGTTACTTGTATGCCGGCCACGGTTGCGTTGTCGCTCTTCTTGGGCGTTGCAGGTCCCGGGAACGGATCCTTGCGGCCCCACTGGTAAGAGAGGCCGAATGACTCGACCGGAGCCACTTCGTTGGCGGGAGCGGCCACGAGGGCGCCCAGGTTGCGGTCCATCATATCCGGAGCGAGGATGCCGTAGTTCCTGGTGACAATCTCGGTCTGCGGGACCCAGATGTGCCAGCTCCACAGTATCGTGCCCTCTTCGTTCATAACTGCAATGACGGCGTTGCCGGGATGCAGGGTCGCGGGCATCTCGATAATCATATAGTCCTCGGCGTAAACTGCGGAAGCCACGACGCTGTTCGCCACTACTTCCTCGGCGTTGTTCCAGGACTCCCAGAGCACGGAGGCGCTTGAGGCGTCGGCCAGGAAGTCATTGGGGTTGTTACCCCTCACCGCCTTGAACTTGTACTTGCCGGGAGCAGTTACGATGTAGCAGTTGGCATTGCCCGATGCGTCAAGGTCCTTGATGTCCGGGGAGAAGGGGTTCACGTAGTCGCAGATCTCGGCGGAAATGTCTCCGAGGGCTACGACCTTGCCATTCTCTATCTCGATGGGGTCGGCGCTCTTGTACACCCTTGCGAATTCGTCGTTCTTGCGGAACTTGATGGTGATGCCGCCGGAAATAGTCGTGCCGGCCGGGATGTAAATGACATTCACCTTGGAACCGGACTTGACATCCAGATCCAGGATGGGCGTGCCGCAGTACTGCTTGTAGTTCAGCTCTCTGTCGGTAAGCTTGACCTGCATGAACTCGTAGCCCAGGCTTTCTTTCTTGTTCGCACTTATAACGAATGACTCGTAGGCCTCGTCAGCGGTAAAGCTGATGGCTCCGCAAATCTGCTGGAAGTGGAACGCGTCCTCGGCGTCGTTGTATGCGGCCAGGATCTCCTGGCTGGTGGTCTTGAACTTGCTGTAGAAGAAGCAGTGTTTCAGGTTGTCCACCAGTTCGGCCGGATATGCCGCGTAAAGAGTACTGGTGCAATCCTCCCTTACATATGGGAAGAGGCCCTCCACGCTCTTGGTCGCGGTTTTTCCGTCTGCGCTGATGTCGCCGGACTCGAGAGTGACGGTAACCTGCTGTGCAGCATATTCTCCGTGTACTACGATCTGGTCTCCGGCAGCCCAGGCAGCCTTGCCTGCCCCCGCATCGGAGGGCAGTACAAAGCTGAGGGTCTTGGTCACCGGCTCGGGCTTGGGCTCGGGATCCGGTCCCGGATCGGGATTCACGGGATCGCAGGAGGCAAGCATCGCCGCCGCGCTTACAGCGGCGATGGCATATAAAAATCTTTTAGGATCAATCATGGCAGTGGTGTTTTATTCCTCCCAATTCATAGGAGCTGTGTACTCGTACCATTCAAGTATGGCGCTTCCGGACTTGTCGACTCCGATGTACATGTTGATCTTGGATCCCCACTTGACAGAACGGAGAAGGTTGGCGGAAGTGTCGAAGCTTCCGGCTTCGATGCCGTTCACCAGATAGGTGACGTGGCAATATTCAGAGCCGCTCGGGTCGAACTTGTAAGTAATCTCTATCGGCTGGGTGAAGTCGACGTCGGTGAAGGAGCTGACGCTTGCCTTGTTGCCGTCGCCGGCCGCGTTGAAGTCGTAGCCGATCTTGCCGTCCGCAGGACGGATGTCGGCCTTGAGTTCGCAACCCTCGTCGAAGCAGAACCAGTGCCTTACGCGGATGGCCTCGGCTGCGGAAGGATCCGGAGTGATGGCGCTCCAGCGGAAGGTGTAGTTACCGAACGGCATGCTCGCATTCAGACGGGCCTTTGCCGTGAAGAGAGTACCGACGTCCTTGGTGTAAACAGGCGCATTGGCCCAGTCGGACTTCCAGGCGCCCATCTCGTTGTCGTCCATGATATGGCGCACAGCCTTGATGGGATATGCCTGCTTGATAACGATTTCCTTCTTGGCCACAGGGTCGCCGGCATTTGCGGGTACCGTGGTCAGGACGATGCTGCCCTTGCGCAGGGCGTCGCCTTCGTTCATTGTGAAGGTGAGGGTGAGCACGCCGTCTCCGTTGTGTCCGGAAGGATTGTCGATGCTGTACCAGTCTGCCTGCTCGCCCTTCTCGGCCGTCCACTTGGTATTTGAGATGACGTTCAGGGTGGCTGAAAGCTGGTCGTATCCGACCCGCATTTCGAAGGTCTCGGGATCGAGCTGTACGCCGTCCTGGGTGATGGTCACTTCAGCAATAACGACGTCGTGACGGTCGAATAAGGTCACGGTTGCGTAGCGCTTTTCGCCGGTGTTCTCCCTGGCGTTGAGCTTTACGATGCCGTCCAGGGAACCGGTGGCTCCCTCGACGATGCTCAGCCAGTCACCGTCGATTTTGGTGACCTTGGCGCTCCAGTTCTGGTTGGAGGCAACGTTGATGGTCAGTTCGCCGCCGGCCTTTTCAATCATCAAGCCGCCTTCTATGGCCGCCTCGGCGACGTCCATATAGGCTATACCCTTCTGATTGACGATAACCGTCTTGCCTATCCAGCCGGCGCTGGCGATTTCTATCTGGTCAACGCGGTCATCGAGCTGGTTGTTGTCGTAATACTGGACGCGGATGGTCGTGTTCTCGCCCTTGCCAATGTGTACCAGGGAATCAGGCTGGGCTTCTCCTTCCTCGATGTCGATTATGCACCAGTCGGGATGCTTGCTCTTGACCGTCCAGGGTTTGGTGGACTTGACCACTATGTTGAAGGCCTTGGGGGAAATGGCGTCCAGGGAATAACTGTCCGCCACCCTGTAGCGCAGGTCCACCCCGTCGACGGGTACTTCCTGCTTCTGCTCGCAGGAAGCGAACCCCATTGCCAGGGCCATGCAGGCCACAATTAGATGTAATATCTTTCTCATAACTTGTCGTTTTTTATTCTGCGTAAGGTATTACGTCACAGGACTTCACAACGTACCAGGTATCATCGCTGGTGCTGTTGTAGAAGCCGAACCAGTAGTTGCCTTCCGCCGAAGGATCGTCTGCGAATACCGAGCGGTAGTTCATAGTCGCATAAACGGCTCCGTTGTACCAGAAGTTCACCACGTGCCTGTACACTCCGGGATAGTCTTCGGAACTCTCGGAGAGAGTGTTCACGACCTCGAAGCGGTATTCGTCCATGGCGTTCAGCTGGTCCTGAGTGAAGCTGTATGTGACGTTCTGGTACGTAGAGACGTCAGCTCCGTCGGGCTTTTTGGTAACAGGCAGGTTGCCATCCTGGCGTATGCGCAGGTTGCCGCCGAGCGAAAGCTGGTTGTAGATGTTGCAGCCGTTGGCGTTCACAGCGCACCAGAGTTCGCCCTTGCTGCCGAAGTGCTTCTCTCCGAGCTTCAGGACTATGTTCACGAAGCGGTATGAGTCGATGGTCTTTACCCTCGACTTGGCTCCGCACATAATCTTGATACTGCCGTCGGAAAGTACTTCGTAGTTGCCTTCGAAGGCGAAGATGATGTCCTGGGTGAATTCCAGGGAACTGCTCACTCCTGCGTAGGAGGCATCGACCGGCTTGATGGTAATCTTGACGGTACGGGGTGCGAAGCGGTTGTTCCTGGGCACGCTGACAAGGAGCTTGTCGTTTCCATCCTTGGTGAGTTTGACCTCAGGGATGTTGCACTCGGCGTTCCAGTCCATAGTGGCGTCCACTCCGAGCACCAGGTCGGCGCCGTTGCGGTCCACTTCCGTGAAGTCCACGGGCTTGAACTCGAAGGACTGGCCCTGCTGGTTCACCACGAACTCGAACTTCTCGTCTCCGGCTACAACGGAAACCGTCGTGGAGCGGGTTACGGAAGTGTTCTTTGCGGCAGTGGCTGTTACGCTGAAGGATTTCAGCGGTCCGTCGCTGGTGCCGCTTGCAGGCGACAGGGTGAGCCACTCATCGGCCGCGTGGGCCTCCCACGCTATGTTCGACTGCAGTTCGAAGGTCTTGGCACCCCCGGCAGCAGCGAATATGTCAGTCTCGGCTATGGGCGTCACAACCAGTTTGCCGCGGCGCATTTGTGTGATGGTCACGGTATAGACTTCGGCCACGTTATCACCCTTTATGGTGAGCACGACCGAACGCTCTTCGGTATCCGGGTTCTCGGCAGTTTTGATGCGAATGTCTTCCGCAAGGCTGGATTCGGCGCTGGAGGCCGGGCTCACGGTAACCCAGGGAGTATTCTCGAAACCGGTGACGGACCACGGAGTGGTTGCTGATACGCTGAAGGAGATATCCTGCGGTTTTACTGCCTGCACGGTGTAGCTCTCCAGGGCGTCGCAAGTCAGGCGAGGCTCGGCTGCGGGCTGGGAGTCAATCTGATCCAGCACGCACGACGAAGCGAGCAGCAGGACGGACAGGCATAAGGCAGTTTTGAATATTGTTTTCATAATGCTTTCTTCTTTCAGGTTAATTCACTACCATCCGGGATTCTGGGGCATCAGGTTCGTGTTGCAGAACAACTCGGACTGGGGGATAGGGTAGAGATACATCCTTTCGGCCCAGGTGCGGCTTTCCACCATCTGGCGGCTGTACTCGAATTTCTCGCCCACCTTGAGTATCTGCACACCGTCGATCTGGGTCTGGGTCGCAGGACCGATCTTCCAGCGGCGGATATCCCAGAAACGGTGGTCTTCGAAGGCGAACTCGACTCTCCACTCACGCTGTACGGCCTGCTTGAAGGCATCATAGCCTGTAACCTCGATGTCAGGCATGCCGGCGTTCGCGCGAATCTGGTTGATGGCCTGACGGGCTGACATCTTGAGTGTTCCGTCGGTCTTGTCGGGATCGTGGAAGTACTCGTTGGCGGCTTCCGCATAAGTCAGGAGGGCCTCGGCGTAGCGGTACACTATCCAGCTGTGGCGATATTCAGTGCTGGCTTCAGGGGTGAAGCTCGTCAACTCCTGGATATGCTTGCGCAGATAGTATCCGGTAGGGGTGCCAAGGTCGGCGCGGGTGGCGGAATAGTCTGCACCGCCGACGAAGGTCTCGATCTCTGATCCCTTGAAGGTCATGCCGTTGGCGAGGATAGCGCGTGCGAAGCGCGGGTCGCGTCCCTCGTAGGGCCTGGTGACGTCGAAGTTGGGATCTTCGGTCTGCCAGCCGTCCGCGGTCAGGGTGATGTCGTAACCTCCGAGCGTCTGGAAGGCGTCAACGAGGTTCTGGGTAGGATAGCTTCCGGACATTGATGTACGCGCTCCCTCGGTAAACCTCAGAGGGAAGTTGTACTTCTCAAGGCCCTGGCTGGTGGAACGTACCAGGTGCATAATGACCTCGGAGGAGAGATACCACTTGTCCTCGGAGGTTGCACTTGCGGCGAACAGGGTCGGGTCAAGGCTGTAAAGCCTGGAATCGATCAGGTCCTGTGCAGCCTGTGCAGCCTTCTGCCACTTCGCGGCATCCCCGCTTTCGTTAAACAGCGGGCTGGCGGCATAGAGCAGGGCCTTGGCCTTTACTGCCATGGCGAAGCCCTTGGTCACGCGGCCGTGCTCGGCGTCAAGCATGCTGAGATAGTTCTCAGGCAGGTTGGCGATGCATACGTCGCATTCCTCCACTATATAGTCGATTACATCGTTGAAGGGGGTCTTCTCGATGGAATTGGCTTCCTCGATGCTGAGCATCTTCATGGGTACCGGGATATCCCCGTAGCGGCGGGCAAGCTCGAACAGGAAGTACGCCTTGAGCAAGCGGGCCTCGTACGGATAATACTTCAGGTGCTCCATGTACTGATTGTACTTGGCGTCGTAATGGTAGATGGAGATGTCTGCCGTCTCCATAGACTCCAGGAACTCCCACGTGCAGCGGATGGCGTTGTAAAGCGACCACTTGGTGTCCACGGTAGAAACCGATGACCAGTTGCCGTTGTTGTAACGCTGTACGGACGAGCTGGGATCGCCGAACTCTGCGTCGTCGCAGCCGCATTCGCGCAGGGCGCTGCCTACGTCATAGATATCCTTGCCGGGTATGTATCCGTAGATGTTGGTGAGCATCTTCTGGATATTGCTGTACGTCTTGTACATATCCTCGCGCTCGTAAACGCTTCCGCTCTCTTCTACGTTCAGGTAATTACAGCCTGCGAGCAGCAGCGCGGCGGATATAAGGTATATAAACTTTTTCATATCGTTTCCCGGTTTAGAAGTTGAACTTTACGCTTCCCCAGAATACCCGGGTGGATGGATATACTGCTCCGAGCTGTTCGGGATCGGCGAACTTGATGTTGTCGATGCTGAACAGGTTCGTGCCTTGTATGGAGATAACAGCGTCGCAGAGCTTCAGCACGCTCTTGGGAACCGTGTAGGATACACCTATGTTGCGCAGTTTCAGGAATGAGCCGTCGCGGTACCACAGGGAGTTGTCCTCGTAGTTGTTTTCACCGTCAAGAGTGGTGAGGCGGGGCATTGTGGCCGTTGCCGCATTCTCGGGTGTCCAAGGTGTCTCCCTGCTGAGGAAGGTGTTGGAAATGGTACTGTTGTTCGTGAGAGGCTGGTACAGCGGTGACGACAGCAGGTTCAGTGTGACACCGGTAACGCCCTGGAAATCAGCATAGAACTTGAAGCCCTTGTATCCGGCGCTGAGACCGAAGCCGTACTGGAACATCGGAATGGTGGAGCCGAACATCCTAACTTCGTCCTGGCGGTCAACTACGCCGTCGCCGTTCTGGTCCTTGTACTTGAGGTCGCCGGGACGGACGTCGCCGAAGGTCTGCTTGGGAGAGTTGTTGATTTCGGTCTGGTTCTGGAAGATGCCTATGACCTCGTAGCCGTAGCACTGGCTCACAGGGTTGCCCTTGTGGTACAGGTACTCGTACTGCTGGTAGGCCTCTCCGTGGTCTATGACCTTGGTGAAGAGCCATCCGCCGTTGCCGTAGATTCCGTACTCGAAGTCCCCGATCTTGTCGTTCCAGTCGAGGGATGCGTCAATACCGCACCAGTTCTCTTTACCGAGACTCTGCTTGTTCATACCTATACCGAGCACCTCGGACACGTTGGAAACGGAAATCAGGATGTTGTCCCTCTGCTCAAAGAATGCGTCCGCGCTTGCGCTGAGGCGCTTGTCCAGCAGACGGGTCTCAACGCTTAGCGTTGCCTTGTTGGAGCGCTCGGGAACGAGTGCAAGGGCGGCCATGTCGCCTTCCGCACGTCCTGAATAGCTCTTGGGCTCGGAGGTGGTACCGCCGAAGTACATACTGTGACCGTTGCTGGAGCCGTATGCCTGGCGCCAGAGTTCGATTTCCTGGCCGCTCATTACGTCTGCAATGTCATCCACGCTTCCGGAAAGACCCCAGGAGGCGGACATCTTGACGTAAGGCTCCTCGGAAACGATGGCTCCGACGCTCACGCCGGGATACCAGTTGAAACGCTTGCCGGGGGCAAGGTAAGACGATCCGGAGTAGTTGATGACCGCGTCGGCGAAAATCTTGTTCTTCCAGCTGTAGCCGGCAGTAGCGAAGATTTCCTGCGTCCTTGAGGACTGGAACTGCTCGGGCATCTCCCATGCGCGCTGACGGTAACCGGCGTGCGCCTCGATGTGATTGTCGCCGATATTGCGTACATAGTTGAATTTGCCCTGGAGCTCGAAACGCATCTGCAGGTCGCTGAACCAGTGTTCGTATTCAACGGTCTTGGAGTTGGTGCCGTAGTACTTCAGGGCTCCGTCTACCAGTTCTGCATACTGGAACTCCTTCTCGGCGACCTCGGTCATCTTGCCCACGTAGTCGAATGCTACGGAAACGTCAGCCGAGAGTCCGGGGACAAGGGCTCCGAAGTCCTGGCGCAGGTCCATATTGGCGAGCACCTTGGTGTTGGAATACTGGTGCTGGCCGGACTCCTCGAACAGGGCCACGGGGTTGCTGTTGCCATAGATGGACGATCCACCGTAGGTGCCGTCTGCGTGCTTGATGGGGAACGCCGCTGAAGGAATCTTGTAAAGGAGCTTCTCGATGGCGTTGCTGCTGCGCATGTAGTAAGGCTTGTTGCTTTCCGACAGGCGGGCCATAACGCCGACCTTCATCGCGGTGGATTCAGTGATGTTCACGTCCACGTTGGCACGGATGCCGAGACGGTTGTCATACACGTGGCCGTTGTAGCGGTCGTCGGATGACGGAGTCTTGAACATCGCATTGTCTTTCAGGTAATCAACGGATGTGAAATAGCGGAAGTTGCGGTTGCCGCCGCTGAAGGTGAACTCTGCGCGGTGCTTGTCGCCGGTGTCGCGGAAAATCTCGTTCCACCAGTCCACGTTGGGATACTGGTAAACATTGGCGGGGGCGCTTCCCTGGGCATATGAGTAGAAGGCGGTGAGGTCTTCGTAGCTGTACCTTGCGGGGAGGCCGTCGAGCTCGCGGGCCTGGTTTACATAATATGCATAGGTATATGCATCCGAGAACTCGGGGTTGCGGAATGCCGTTGCAAGTCCGTATTGGTATTTGGCCGATACGTGGAGAGGAGAGTTGGTTCCGCGTTTAGTTGTAATCATGACCACGCCGTTGGCGCCCTTGACTCCGTAAAGTGCTCCGGCGACCGCATCCTTGAGGACGGATATCGATTCGATTTCAACTCCGGTAAGATCGTTCAGGTCGCGCGGATAGCCGTCTACCAGGACCAGCGGGCTGTGTCCGTGGAGGCGGAGCTTGGACTGGTTGTCTTCGCTGCGGCCGGAACCCTGCTTCACGAGGAGACCGGAGAACTGGCCGTAGAGAGCTTTTGCGATGTCCACTTCCGGGCTGCGCTCAAATACCGAGTCGTCCATGCTGGCGCCGGTGACTGCCTGCAGGTGGAAAGGATTGCCGAGCTTGATGGAATCCAGCTGGGAAACCGGCATTCCTCCCTGGGCTGCCGCAATGGCGGAGACCAACAGAAGCGGAAGAATTATATATGTAGCTAATCTTTTCATCTTCGGGTACATTTAAGAGTTTACCAACCCGGATTCTGAGTCATTCCGTAGCCCTTGTTGATTTCGACTGCGGGAATGGGTGCAAGATACCATTTGGTGTCCCAGGTGTTGTACCAGACCCTCGGAGGATATGCATCCTTGAGCCTGAAAGTAAAGCTGGTGGCGTTCTTCTGCTTGTTACCTGTGACCTCAAGGGCTTTCAGCTTGGTGGTGAAAGCCTCGGTCAGGCCCCAGCGAACCATATCGAACCAGCGGACTTCCTCGAAACCGAACTCGAGGTCGCGCTCGAGGAGGATAGCGTCGCGGAACTGCTCCTTGGTCATGCCTTCGGCAAGGCCGGGCAGTCCGACGCGGGCGCGGACTTCATTGACCCATCCATAGGCTTTGTCGTCAGGACCACCGTTGGCCTCGTTGTAAGCCTCGGCGGCGTTGAGCAGGACTTCTGCGTAGCGCATCAGGCACCAGTGAGGAGGAACGTTGCGGTCGGCTTCTGTCTGATAGATGAACTTCATCTGCAGGAAGCCGGTGTTGCCGTCCTGGAAGCTGGGGCTCTTGGCGTTCACGTAGTTGGGGCCCACGACACCGTTCTTCCAAATGTCGCCGGGAACGCAGAGGTTCTCGTAAAGACGGGGATCGCGGGTCTCGGTGTGAGTCGGCTTGCCGTCAACGATAACGTCTCCGTTGGGATCCGGTTTGAAGAAAGGACTGCGGTCCAGGCCGAGGGCCTCGGGCTTGCTCCAGTCGAAATCCTCGGGGAATGGAGTACCGTCAGCATAAGGGAAACGGTTGACCCAGTTGAGGCTTCCGCCGCAGCCGAAGTCGTCCTGAAGGTCCATATTATTGTTGTGGTAGCTGGTACTGTTGCTCTTGCGCACGGAAATGATGGTCTCCGTCGTACCGCGGTCTCGGTAAGACTTACGGTAGGCGAGGCGGTAGTCGGCAGGACGGATATAGGTAGAGCCGGTTGCGTCAACCCCTGTGGGAGTTGCCTGCACCAGAGCGTAATAACCATCGGTGTCCTTGAATGACATAAACTCGTCGGCAGCGGCTTTTGCCTTGTCCCAGAGGGTTTTGTCGTACTTCTCGCCGTAGCGTACATATTTGCCCATATTTTCCCAGTCAGCTGCTCCCGAATGCCAGGGCGTGTCTGAGTTGAAGGTGGGCGATGCTGCAAAGCAGAGCATGCGGAGCTTGAGGCCGAGGGCCGCAGCCTTGGTCAGGCGTCCGTCTTCGGACTTGCTGGAGATGTACCAGGGGAGGTCCGGAGCGGCTTCGTCGCAGAGTTTCACGATAAAGTCGATAGTCTCTTTGAAGGTGTTCCTGGGGAACTGCATTGCCTCATCGGTCTTGATAGAGTGATCGATGAGGGGGACGCCACCTACGTAACGCACCATATGCGCATAAGCGATGGCGATGCACATCTTTGCCTCGGCTTTCTTGCGTGCGAGTTCATAAGGATCGGCGTCGGGGATATTATCCGCATTCTCAAGGTAGAACCAGCCGTATCGGATTGCGGTGTAGTCTTTCTCGCTGCCGAAACGGTAGGTCTCGCCGCCTGCTGCGTCACCTGAGATGTTGGCTCCGAGCGCACCGGTATAGTAAAGGTCGTTGGGGCCGTCTCCTTCCGTGTGCTTGTTGGACACGAAGTGGTCGGTGATGGACTCTACTATGTCCTTGCCCATCTTGGAGTCAAAGTCCGAAATGAGGCCGTAAGGCAGGTAGTAATAAGCGGAGGCGAGCACCTTGTCTGAATCCTTCAGGGATGCGAACAGCGTGTCTATGGTTGCGCCGGCTGTCTCGGGAGCCTTGCTCAGGCCCTCGTCGCCGAGTTTGAGGCTTTCACAAGCGGCCAGGCCCGCGATGAGCAGGGCGACGGTCAGTATATTGAATAACTTATTCATGTTCAGCCTGTTTTAGAAGTTGATATTGAGGGCCAGGTTGTAGGTCTTCACGAGCGGGTAGGTACCGTCGGAGTCGCTGGACTTGGCTTCAGGATCCTGCAGGGTCATGTAGGAAAGTGTCCAGAGGTTGTAACCGGTGAACATGATGCCTACGCTGCCGATTCCGAGTTTGTCGAAGAACTTGTTGCGGGAGAAAGTGTAGCCGAAGCTTGCGCTCTTGAGTCGCATGTAGCTGGCATCCACGACCCACAGCGTGGAGTCCTCGGAGTTCCAGGGATAGTTGGTCTTGGTAAAGCGAGGCAGGGTGCCGTCTTCACGTCCCGGAGCCCAAGGGTTATCGTTGTCGATCCAGCTGTTCTCTGCGAAGATCTGGAGAAGTCCGCGGTGACCGGAGTTGGTGAACGGGATACGGTAGTCTGCGTTCCACACACGGTTCACGTTGGTTGCAGCGACCCAGTTGAGCTGGAGGTTGAAGCCCTTCCATCCAAATTTCCAGTTGGAACCGAAGATATACTCAGGACGGTCGGGATAACCGGTGTACATCTTGTCCAGTCCGTCAACCTTGCCGTCGGGAATGGGATTGCCGTTCTCGTCCAGCGCGCCGCCGATATCTGCGTACATACAGTCGCCGGGATATACGGTCGTCGCAGGCTGCGGCAGATCGGGATTGAGGCGCTGTACTCCGTTCTCGTCAATGTAGAAGTCGGATTTCTGGTAAAGGCGCACGTACTGGTAGAGCAGGTGGCGGTTGGTTGGACCACCGGTCTGGTTCTGGTAAGGCATAATAGACGCAACTTCGTCCATGAACACAATCTTGTTGCGGGCGAAGGTCACGTTGGCGTTCAGGTCATAGGTGAAGTCACCGATATGGTCACGCCAGCCGATTTCGACTTCATAACCGCGGTTGTCAACCTCACCCCTGTTCATGTTCTGAGGAGTGAAGGCGATGATTCCCGGAAGGGAATTCGGCTTCACGAGGATGCCTGAGCGGTGCTCGTAGAAGATATCTCCGCCGAAGTGCAGCCTCTTCTTGAAGAGGTCGAAGTCGAGACCGATGTTGGACTTGACTGCGGTCTCCCAGGTAACGCCTTCGTTGCCGGGGGTGCCGAGCTCATAGCGGGGAACGCTTCCTGAATTGGTGCCGAAATAATATGAACCGGCCTCGTTCCAGGTGCCCTGCATATACATGAATCGGGTAGATGTACCGAGGTCGTTACCGACCTTACCGATGGAAGCACGAAGCTTCAGGTAATCGATCCAGTGCACTTTCTTGATCCAGGGCTCCTCGGAGATCACCCATCCCAGGGAGACTGACGGGAAGAAACCGTAACGGGTCTTTCCGGGGGCGAAGTTTTCGGAGCCGTTGTAACCGGCGCTCACGTCGACGAGGTACTTGTCCATATAGCCGTAGGTGGCGCGTCCTACCCAGCCCACGTAGCCGCGGGGCAGCCAGGTGTACTTGGACGGGTAGTAGTCGCGGCTCTGGTTGTACAGCAACAGTCCGCTGACTGCGTGCCTGCCGCCGAACTTGCGGCTGTAGTCGATACGGCCTTCCAGATACCAGGACTTGTCGTCGTCGGTGCTGGGGTCGGACCAGCTGATAGGCGCTTCGCTGCTGGAAATTGTATAGACATAGGTCTTGTCGAAGTCCGGATCGGAAATGGCCAGGCCTGAGTCGTCATACCAGGAAGCGTATTCCACGGTCTGCTCGAGTCCGCTTCCGCCGGTGCGCTTCTTGGTCATCTGCATGGAGGTGTCGTAACTTCCCTTGATGCCTGCGCTGAGGCCTTCCGTGATGAAGTCCAGGCGCTGGGTCAGGGTGAGGTCCATTCCGAGGGTGGTCTTATACTTGTTCGTATAACCGGTCATGTAGTAGTACTCCCAACCGTTCCACTTGGTAAGACCGGAAGGCAGTGCGTTGGTGGAAACGCTGGTCACAGGCATGCCGTTGATGACGCCGGGACTGCCCACGGGATGGGCCCAGAGCATAGTCAGCGTCCAGATGTTGTCCCTGTCGGTGTAAGGCTGCTGGGTGTTGCCGATAACGCCGCTGATGTTGAACTTCATGTCCGTGGTTTCGGTAAGCTTGAAGTCCAGGTTGGCGCGGTAGTTATAACGGTTGTACGAGTAGTTGTTGTTGTAATCCACGCCGGGGATGTTCTTGAGCAGACCGTCCTGGTACATAAAGCCCATGGATACGAAGTAACGGACCTTGTCGGAACCGCCGGAAATGTTCACGTTGTTCTTGGTCTGGAGGAAAGCCTTGCGGAACATGACCTCGTTCCAGTTCGTGCTTGCGAACATAATGGGGTCGGAGCCGGTGCGGTAGGCCTCGATGGCCTCGGGAGTGAAGTACAGGCCCTTGTCTTCCTTGCCGTCGTTCCACTGGTACACGTTGTAGTAACGTGCGAAATCGTATCCGGAGCTCTGCTTGATGTAGGACATCGGAACCTGGGCACCAGTGATGGAGCTTACGGAGATCTTCGGCTTGCCGGCGTCGCCGCGCTTGGTGGTAACGATGATTACGCCGTTAGCACCGCGCACACCGAACACTGCGGTTGATGCGGCATCCTTGAGGATTGAGAGGCTCTCGATTTCGTTGGGGTCAACGGTGTTGAGGGGACGCTCGACGCCATCCACGAGGATGAGAGGGGTTGATGCGCTCTCGCTCAGCGAACTGACGCCTCGGATGTAGATCTTGGCGTAGTCCTCGCCCGGCTGTCCTGTCTCCTGGATAGTGGAGACGCCGGGCATCTGGCCAGCGAGCACGTTGGTTACGTCAGCAACAGGCGCCTTGATGAGGGCCTTGTTGTCGATTGTGGTAAGGGCGCCCGTGACGGTGGCCTTCTTCTGGGTACCGTAGGCAACCACGACGGTCGCCTCCAGTGACTCGGAGTCCTCGTCAAGGATGATAACCAAATCGCGCTGTTTGCCGACTTTCACCTCCTTGGCGACGTAGCCGAGCGAAGCCGCGACGAGTACGGCGTCCTCGTTCGGGACCGCGAGGGAGAACTCTCCGTCGAGTCCTGTAGCGACGCCAGTGGTCGTCCCCTTGATGGTGACGCCCGCACCGATGACCGGCAGCGACTGGCTGTCAAGCACTTTACCCTTCACGGTGAAGCCGCGGGACTGCGCAAATGCGCCTCCGCCTCCGGTCGGGCACAGTACCAGACAAGCCACGCAGGCCAGCCATAAGAATCGTACTGCTTTTAGTTTCATTTTTTAGATTTTTGGTTAGTATTGTGTTGGTTAACATTTTGTCTCTATAGCACGGATTCCTTTCCATAGAGGGCTTTCACAACCGCCTTGATGAGGGAACGGTTGCTGTCGTCGTAGCGGTATTCCCAGAACATTGCGCCGAGCTCTCCGCCTTCCTTTATGTATTCACCCTTGGCGGTTACGGACTCGACGTCGTCGTAGGACAGCACGTTGATTCCTGCGTTGTCCACGAGGTAAGGAACCTTGGAAGTGGATTCCCACCTGCGGGTAACGGGGCGGGCCAGTTTCTTGCCCTTGTACGTTCCCTTGTTCAGGATGTCCGCAATCTCGTAGAACTTCACGGAATAGTCGAATATTTTCTCGGAGTCGCTCGGGTTCTTCTTGGATTTGCCGTAGGTGGGGATGCCCATGACCTGGCGGTTCTTGGGCACGCCGGCCTTCACGTGGGCGTCGATGCTCTCGTCCCAGCTGCGATGGTTGAACATGCTGCTCTTGTGCAGGGGGGAGTTGTGTCCGTTTGGTGCCGCTCCCATATCGTAAGTCATCACGTTCACGTAGTCCATATACAGCAGGGCCGTCTTCCAATCGACGTACTTGCCGCTGGAAGAAGAGGCGAAGGATATGATCTTGTCTGTGCCGATGGTCTCGCGCAACTCCTTGAGCACCAGGTTGAAATTCTTGGTGTCGTTGGGGTCGCAGCCGGTCTCGTTGTCGGCGCTCTGGGTGGGATACTCCCAGTCTATGTCAACGCCGTCGAGATGGTACTTGTCCAGGTTCTCCTTTACGGACTTGCAGAATTCTGTGCGCTTGGCAGCATCGCGGGCCATCATCGAGAAGCCGTCGGCGTGTCCGCCCCAGCCGCCTATCATCACCAGGACCTTGAGCCTGGGGTTCTTCTCCTTGAGGGCGATGACCTTGCTGATGGGGCACTTCTTGGACTCGGTAATCACTATGCCGCCGTCTCCGGTTTTGGGGTTTTTGAAGCGTCCGTGGGCATAGTTGATGTGCGTGAGGATGGTGGGGTCGGGCAGTTCCTCGTTGTACTCGGTATAATAGGTGAGTACGATAGGGGTCTGGCCGATGTCGGTGCAGAGGATTGCGTCGCCTGTCTGGTCACCTGTCTGGTCGCCGGACTGTCCGCCGCCTTCCTCTCCGCTCTGGCCTCCCTGGCTGCCGCCGTCATCGGTTTTCTCGGGCGGCGGAGGTACGTCGGGCTTTCCGTTGTTTGGGTCGCATGCGCTTAAGCACAGGGCCGAGAAAACGGCGCAAAGCAGTATTGTAAGTCTTTTTATCATAACTCTATGGCTTTTAAGCTGTGCCACTCGGGATCACCCGGGCGGAGCATCATTATGTCGGTCTTGTTGCGCAGGTTGTTCCAGCCGCCCTTCACGTTGAAGATGAATACGGCCTTGGCCTTGTGCACTCCGGCTTCGAGTACTAATTCGTGGTCGTAGCGGGAGTAGCGTTTAACCTGCTCGTGGGAGTTGTCGATGATGAGCTTGCCGTCGATGTACACGGCGTCGCTGTCGGAAGAGAAGCGGTAAACCCCGGTCTGCTTTACTATGAAGCAGCACTCGGCCTCGGCCGCGTAGAAGCGGGTTGAGTCGGGGAGGTTACGGTCGTAGGGCTCCAGGGTAACGAGGTCGCGCAGGCGGCTCATTCCGTCAACCTCGCGCCACTCGCGGCCCTGCAGGTCGTCGATGCTAAGGAACTTGCCGTCAGTGCGGCGGGCCTTGATGCCGGAGAACCACTCGTTCTCGGGCACGACAGGCAGAGGAGCCATTCTATTAATATGTATCGTGCGCACGGGTCCTACTTTACCATAAGCGGTCACGGACGCGGTCTTCACTACCGTGCTTTCGGTGAAAGACAGAGGCTTTTGGTACTCCGCAGACTCGGCCGTGGGCTCGCTGCCGTCGGTGGTATAGACTATCTTTTCCGGACGGGTGGTCTTGAGCTCAAGGGTGGCCTTGTCGGTGAAAGCCAGATTATCGCAGGAATTGCCGGGCTGCTCGGGGATGGGGATGTGGTAAGTCACTCCGCGTTCGTCCAGCTTCTGGCAGGCAGCGTCGACCCTTTTACGGAAAGATTCCCAGTTCTTGCGTGCAGGCTGCGTCCACGCAATCTCGGCAAGTGCGAAGGCACGCGGATACATCATATAGTCGCGCTGGCTGTCGGAGTAGATGTACTCGGACCAGGTGTTCGCCTGCACTCCCTGTACGTGGTGGGCCTTGCCGATCTTCTTGAGCACCTCAGGCACGGGATCGTAAGCATAGACCTTCTCCAGCGTGGTATAATGGCCGATGGTGTGCGGCTCCACCTTGGGATCACCCTGGAAGTGGTCGAAGTACATACCGTCGGTGCCGGGGGTCATTATTACGTCGTGGCCGTCTTCGGCAGCCTTGATGCCGCCTTTCTCGCCGCGCCAGCTCATCACCGTGGCGCCGGGGGTGAGGCCTCCCTCGAGTATCTCGTCCCAGCCTATCAGTTTGCGACCGTATTTTGCCAGTATGCCTTCCATACGGCCCACTGCGTAGCTCTGGAGTTTCTCCTCGGCAGTGCCTTTCTCATCGGAAACGAGACCAAGCTCCTTGATGCGGGCCTGGCAGAGCGGGCAGTGCTCCCAGCGGTTCTTGCGGCACTCGTCACCGCCGATGTGGATATATTCGCTCGGGAAGAGCTGCACGACTTCTGCGATAACGTCGTCCAGGAACTCGAAAGTGGATTCCTTGCCGGGGCAGAGGGATATGTCCGGGGTGCCCCAGGTGTAGAAGGTCTTTACTTCCTCGCCCGTGCAGCTCAGCCACGGGTACGCGCGTATGGCGCTGATGGCGTGGCCGGGCATCTCGATTTCGGGGACTATGGTGATGAAGCGCTCGGCCGCATAGGCAACCACGTCCTTTATCTCTTCCTGGGTGTAGTATCCGCCATAAACGCTGCCGTCGAATTCGGTACGCCAGGCGGCCACTTCCGTGAGTTTCGGATACTTCTTGATTTCTATGCGCCAGCCCTGGTCCTCGGTGAGGTGCCAGTGCATACGGTTGATTTTGTATGACGCAAGGATGTCGATGTGCTTCTTCACTTCCTCCACCGGCATAAAGTGGCGGCAGGGGTCGACGTGGAAGCCGCGGTAAGCGAACCTGGGCCAGTCCTTGATTTCCACGCAGGGGATGGAGCCGTCGGGCTGTACCAGCTGCGCGAGCGTCTGCTTGGCATAGAAGATACCGGCATTGTCTGAGGCCACTATCTTCACGCCCTTGCGGGTGACGCTGAGGGTGTAGCCTTCGGGGGCTATGCCGGCATCGTGGTCTATCGTGCACTGCACGCGGTCCGTGCGGCTTTTCTTAAGGAAACCGTTGTGGACCTGAATCTGTGCTGGTTCGGGTATGATGTTGATTACGGCCGTGGCCAGCAGTGTGAGCAGAAGTTTCATTACTTGATGTATTTTCTGACAAGTTGTCCTATTTCAGCGTTCTCGTGTATCCCGGCGAATTCCTCCGCGTGCGGGCCGTAAGCGTAAACCGGCACCAGTATGCCGTTGTGTCCCTTGGTAGAGAAGTGCACCTGCACCTTGTGCTCCTCCAGGCTGCCCTGCAGGAGGGTGAGGCCGCCGCAGGCGTGGTCTGCAGTAACGACTACCAGCGTCTGTCCATCCTTCTCCGCCCACTTGAGCACTTCTCCCACGGTGCGGTCGAAGTCGAACAGTTCCTCGACCACGGGGCCTATCTTGTGCCTGTGGCCATAATCGTCGATCTGGGATCCTTCCACCATGAGGAAGAATCCCTTCGGGTTGTCAAGCATATCGATTGCCTTCATCGTGCACTCCTGCAGCACGGGGCCTCGCTCTGTGCACGGGGGCAGATCCAGAGGGCCGAAGAGTCCAAGGAACTTGTCACCCTCGGCGCCGCGTATGTCTTCGAGCTTATCCACGAAGGTATAGCCCTTGGCCTGCATCTCCTCCACGAGGTTGCGGCCGTCGGAGCGGTCGGTCCAGAACTGCAGGCCGCCGCCGGCGATGAAATCGACTCCGGAGTCGATGTACTGGGCGGCGAGGCCCTCCTCGTCACGCACGGTGGGGGCGTGGCCGCAGAAGTCGGCAGGAGTGGCGTCGTTGATACGGCATACCACAGCCACGCCGGTCTTCTTGCCAAGCTTACGGGCATAGTGGAGATTGGATTCTGCGGGGTTGCCGTCAACGTCGAGGCCGATATACTTGTATCTGGTCTTCTCACCTATGGCCAGGGCGGTGCCGCCGGCGCAGGAGTCGGTGATGAGGGCGTCGGCCGCGTAAGTGCGGGAAGTTCCGAAGTAAGGCATCTGCTCCATATTGAGCTTGCCTCCGTTCACCACCCATCCGCAGCTTACCTGCTCGAAGCCCATACCGTCGCCGATCATAAAGATGACGTTCTTGACCTTCTTGCCCTTGGGCTGCACGACGCTTACCACGTCATAGGTGTCTTCCTTGGAGTACACGTCGTCCCTGCTGAAGTTGTAGGTTGCGAAGCGGGAGCGGTCGCGGGCCAGGGAGTCGGGGGAGCTCACCATTGCGGCGCTGGCGTTCCAGCCCTCCAGGGAGATGCTCACGGGGCCGCATCCGGCAGGCAGGCGGCAGTTCACGGTGCGAGCCTCGCCGGGGCAGAGAGTCAGGAAGTTGTCGGACCAGATTACGCCGGGAACGAGTTCGCCCTCCGGGGTCTTGGCCTTGAGGATATTCTGGTATGCAATGGTCTCGGAGTCATTGGCGAGCTGCACCTTGAACCCCTTGTCGGTGCGCGAGGCGTGCATCTTCACGCTGGTCTGCGGGAGAGCGCTCACGAATCCGAGGTCGGAGTACTTCGTCATAGGGGTGTAGCACCAGTTGGACTTGGGCGAGTATTCGTTGCCCTCGGCGGGGATGCAGTAGAAGTTGTCTGCCATCACCTTGCCGCCTTCGTCCATTACCTTGAGCGACAGGAAGCAGGGGCCCTCGATGTTCTCGAAAATCTTCCTTGGGCTGCGGCGGCGGAACTTCGCCTCTTTGCTCTCCTCGCGGATGAGCTTGCCGTCGGGGCTATAGACCTTCATCGTGGCGGTGGTTTCGAAGCCGGAGACGGTCTCGTCCACGCTGTACACGCAATGGTCCTTGTAGTTGTACACCAGCTGCACCGGGGCGCAGGCCTTCTTGGTGCCGTAGTATCCGGCGGTGGGCACGAGATACCAGTCGTAGAGCTGCCAGTAAAGGGAAGGCCAGGCTGAATTGAGCATCCACTGCACAATGCCGGTGGTCTTGGAAACGTTGCAGCGGAAGGCCTCGTACATTGCGCGGGTTCCGTCGTAGTCGATGGCGTGGGCCTTGCGCATAAAGTCGTTGATGTCTGCGGCAGGGCCGTACTGGCCGGCCATCACGTCTTCAATCACCTTGGTGTCGTGCATATACGACGCAGCAGCTGTGCAATGGTAATACCAGGTGTCGTTTATGGGCCAGAGATTCTCTTCGCCGATCATTCTGCGGACGGACTCAAGCTGAGGGATATTCATACCTATGCCGGTCTCGGTGTTGAATCCGTATGCGCCGCCGTGCTTGGTGTCCTTGTACCAGTAGTCGGGCTCTACGTACTCGTAGGGTCCCTCCATCTTCATTCCGGAAGGTCCGCCGTATTTGCTGCTCATACCCTTGGCGGAGCAGACGTAGGGGCGGTATTCGCACTTTTCGTATATTTTCATATACTCCGCCTCAAGCCTCTCGTTGGGCACGCGGTCGCTGCCGGTGAGCCAGGCTATTACGGCGGGGTGATTGCGAAGACGGATGATCTGGTCGTGGAAGTAACGCACTGCGAGGGCTTCTGCGTCGGGAGTGTTGATGCAGCCGAATCCCTTCACTTCGGGATAGCCGCAGTAGTCTTCCCACTCCCACTGGCAGCTGAATCCGGCCAGCACCAGGAGGCCCATCTCGTCGCAGAGGTCATATACGGTGTCGTCCTTGCCCCAGATATTCTCGAAGCGGACGCTGTTCAGCCCCATGTCGCACACGTACTCCAACTGAGTGCGTATGCTTTCGTGGGTGTCCTGCATAAAGAGGTCGTCGGTCCATCCGGCGGACTTGATGAGCACCTCGCGTCCGTTCAGAATGAAGAGACGGTGGCCGCGGGCGTCGATCACGCCCTTGATGTCGCGAATGCCGAAGCGCACCTTTGATGAATGCGAAGCCTTGTCGGAGCCGTTGGGGATGAAGGAGGCGTTCATCGTGTACATCTCCGGTTTACCCATATCGCGGCTCCACCAGATGCGGGGGTGCCTTACCTCCTGACGTACGGTCACTTCCTTGCTCTCGCCGGCTGCCAGGCGCACGTTTTCGCGGAAGCCGCCGCCGTCATACGCTCCCTGGAGCACGCCGCTGACAGGCTTGTCGGAGCGGTTGACGAGGGTGGCGGTGACGTTTATCCACGCTTCCTTGAGTGTCTCGGTATTCACTTCCGGCTTCACGAAAACGTCCTTCACCTGCACGTCTGGCGTGGTGATGAGTTCCACCTTGCGTAGAATGCCCATCGTTTCGTCCACGGGGCGGGGGTTCCAGTCGACGTATCCGTGGTTGAGGGATTGGGCAGGAGCCTTGAAGACGGTGACCTGCAGTTTGTTCTGTTTGCGGGCCAGCAGGTCGGTGACGTCGAACTCACGCACGCAGAACGGACCCTTGGTGGTGTCTGCGGACGCGATTACCGTACCGTTGAGCTTGATTTCTGCGGAATAGCCCAGAGACTCGAAACGCAGAACGTGCCTGAGGCCTTTCTGCGTAGGGAATGTGGTGGAGAACACCCAGGGACTGTCGAACAGGCTCTTGTCGATGTTCTTGTAGTTCTGGCGCTCGTACACTTGAGGGCCGAGGGCGCCGGCCTGATTGAGTGCGCCGGCTACTGTGCAGGGAACGGTTACGTCGTAGGCGTGCCTGTCGCCCTGCTTCTGCATCTTCCAGTTCACGAGCTCTCCGGCCTGTGCGCCGAAGGCGATGCATAATGCTGCAAAAAGTACGGAAATACGTTTCATGCGGTTACAGTAATGAAGCGCCCAGCAGAGCTACGTCTTCCTCGGGCATCACCTCCACGCGGAGCTTGTCCAGGACGTGAGCGTACGGATAACGGTTGCGGAGCGTATTGAACATGGATTCTTTGAAATGCGGGTATGTGTTGGCAACGCCTCCGCCCAGCACGATGCAGCCGGGATCGTAGGCGTACATCACCAGGGAGAGGAGTTCCCCGAGGTGCATTCCGAATTCTTCCATCAGGGCGACGGCCTCGGGGTTGCCTGCCGCTGCCTGCTCAGACGCCTTGCGGGGCGACCAGTTCCTGTTGTGGAAGAACTGCTTGGAACAGAAGGACTCATAGTTGCTGCCGTTGTATGGGGCGGAGCAGATTTCGCCTGCTCCGCAGTTGTCGCCGCACATAAGGGCGCCGTTGTGGATGATGCCGATGCCGGTGCCGGTGCCGAGTGTTACGCCCACCAGCACTTCCTGGGTGCCGTGGGCACGGGCAGCGGCCCCAAGGGCGAAGCAGTTGGCGTCGTTGTTTACGTTTACGGGGATGCCGAAGCGCTTCTCCAGCATGTCCTTGAGGTGTACTTCCTTCCAGGAAGGGATGTTCATAGCCTCGTAAACTATGCCGCGCTTTACGTCCACGAGAGTGGGAACTCCGATTCCGATGCTGGTGACTTCCGGTGTGATGATATCTTTAATCCTGGCCTCGAGGTAGTCCAGGGTCTCTTCCAGGGTGGCGTCTTTGGGGAATGAAGGCACGTGGTTGATGCGGACAATCTTCTTGTCTTCCACAACGCCGAGGCCGATTGTCGTTCCTCCGATGTCGATTCCTAGCAGCATAATATTGGTTATTTTTTGCGGTTTCCACAAAAATAGCCACTTTAATTATATTATGCGTGCGTAATTTGCGCAGTTATACTCCCAATTTGCGCAATTCTTTAGCCCGGAACTCAGAAGGCGTACATCCTTTGATTGCCCGGAAGCGGCGGGAGATACTCTTTGTGTCCGTTTCGTCCATCCTGGCTGCGATGTTGGAAACAGAGTCTTTGCTGCTCAGCAGCAGTTCCGCAAAGCGGTTCATACGAAGTTCGCTTATGTATCGGTAGATGGTCATTCCCGTGACCTTGCGGAAGCGCTGCTCCAGCAGTCGGCGCGACAGCGGAACCACCTTCAGGAGGTCGCCCACGGTGATTTTATGATCTACGTTGTCGCCTATGAAACGGAGAGCGGTAAGTATTGCCTGGTCCTGGGTTGCGTACACGTTTGAAGACATACGCGAAACTATCGTAAGCGGCTTGAGCACAACGTCTTCCCCGGCGTAGCCAGGATCTTTCACCATACGCTCTGCAATCCTTGCCGCCTGGAACCCTCCGCCTTCTATGTCGATATCCACGGAAGACAGCGCGGGGCTGGACATATTGCACAGTATCTCGTCGTTGTCCACCCCGATTATGGCCGCTTCCGACGGAATGTTGATTCCGTAGGAATTGCAGGCCTGTATGAGAATGCTGGCCTGAGTGTCGTCGCAGGCCATTATTGCCACGGGCTTGGGAAGACTGATCATCCATTGCTTCATCGACGGTGAATCGCTTGCCCACAGACTGTCTATCATCTGCCCGTCGTACTTGTAGAAGCGGTCTGCGAATCCTGCCGATTCGATCTCTTTCCGGAAGCCTTCACAGCGCTCGTCGGACCAGCATACGTCGTGGTACCCGAAGAAGGCGAAATTCTTGAATCCACGGGTGATAAAAAATTTGGCAACCTGCCTCCCAGTGAGGTCGTAATCCGCTGTGATATTGGGAATTGAGTCGAACTTGGCTATGTAGTCCTGGGCCATCGCAACGATGCCGTTCCTGCGGAATATGTCAACGTGGTCTTCCGGGTCGAACTGTCCTATTATCACGTCTGCCTTCCACTCTTTTGCCCAGGCCAGCACGCCGGGTATTCCCACCTGTTTCTTGTGGGCCGGCGGCATCTTGCACACTACCCACGGCTCGGTTGTTTCGGCATAATTGAGTATGCCCCGCAGCAGGCGGTATGCGAACTGTTCGGTGAAGTCTGTGATGAAGAGCAGACGCATAAATCAGAGGTTGCGTACATCGTTCCTGAGTATGGAGGCCCTCAGGTCTTCCCAGCGGTAATAAGGGCCTCCGGGAAGGGTGAGGATGGTGGCCTCCTGCTCGTTGAGGTAGCATTTTACCAGCACGTCGCCGCTGCGGTTGCGGTAGAATATCATCTGCAGGTTGCAGGCGAAGGGGCAGCGGAGCACGCCGGGCCAGGTACGGCTGCCGTCGGTGTCGAGGCGCTCGGCTATGCCTTTAACGCCTATGCGGGACGAGAAGGCAAGCAGCTGATACTCGTGGCCGAAGCGCAGGTCTGCCACGCAGTCTCCGTCTGCAATTGCGGCGTCGGCTTTGGCAATCACGTCGTCCACCAGCACCTGCACGGGCTCCATACGCTTGTCGCCGTAATCACGGGAGTTGCACTGACGCAGGTACATATTCATTCCGATGTGCTGCGACCACCAGTAGAGGTCGTCTTCCGTGAAGATGCGGAACAGACTGTCATCCAGGTCGAAAGCAAGGCTCACGGAGCCTATGTCGAAGGTCTCGCGCATAAGCTTCACGGGGTCGCCGGAGAGGGCGCGGGCCTGCGAAGGATCCTTGAATATGCGGGCCAGGAAAGCGGCGGTGTCGGGGATGTGGTCTGCGGCCTGCTTGTCGAGTATCTTATAGACCGATTTCTTGATGTCCTTGGTGTCTTCCGTGCTGCAAACCAGCATTATCTTTTCGCCGGTGTCCCAGTTCATGTCCAGGGTGGGATCAAGCCTCATCAGTTCGCCAGTTGCGGCCGCCATGCTCACCAGGCAGCGTGGCGCCACGCTCGACTGGGCCCTAACTTTGCGGCAGCCGCTGCGGAATACGGACTTGTATTTCTTGTACATCCTGGCTGCTATCTGCCTGTGCTCGCGAGCCCCCCGAGGGGTTAGGCGGCCGTCCATCCCGTCGTGCAGCTGCGCAAGCAGGATCACCCTCTGCCTTGCCTGCTCGCCCTCGTCGGTGAGCTGGCCGGCCTCGGCTGCTGCGTTCCAGCGGGCCAGGAGGCTGGCGTAGTTGTCCCTGGACCATTCGCTGCGTGAGCCGTGACGGCCATAGTGGCTGATATAGAACGGTTTATATCCTGCAGGTACGGGCGTTTCCTTCGCCGGACGGTATTCGTATGGGAAGGTGTTCACACCTGCGCGGTGCAGGTTGTCGTGTATGAGTGCAACGATTTCCTGGTTCTTCTGCTCCTGGGCCCAGAGGGAAAGGGGCAGGAGTGCGATAGCAATCAGTAACAGTCTTTTCATAATGCAAAAATATGAAAAATTAACACTACATTTGTGCAATTATGGGATTATTTAATTTTTTCGGTGAAAGCGAACACCGCGTTTTCAACTACAAGCCAATCTATTACGATCCGGAAGAGGAGAAGCGCAGGCAGATGTTCGGGGCCGTGGACGGAACGCTGGACAAGGAAAAAGCCAAGGGAACCTATGTGCCCGGCTCCTACATAAAGGGTTCCCTCCGCGACGGCGCCTACCGCCGCACCCGTGGCCATATGGGAAAGACCCAGACCATAATCGGCATAGTCACCCTGCTGCTCATCGTAGCGGTGCTGTATTTCATCGCAAAGTTCTATTCGATGCTGTAGTATGGGACGCCTGAAGGTACTTCCCGCGAGGATTTCCAATATGATTGCCGCCGGCGAGGTGGTGCAGCGGCCCGCTTCCGTGGTGAAGGAGCTGATGGAGAACGCCGTAGATGCCGGCGCCACCCAGGTTGACGTGGTCGTTACCGATTCCGGCCGCACACTCATCCAGGTGATAGACAACGGTTCCGGTATGAGCCCCTCGGACGCCGTACTGTGCTTCGAGCGCCACGCCACGTCCAAAATTACCAGCGCAGCCGACCTGGAGCGCATCGTAACCTATGGCTTCCGCGGCGAGGCCCTCGCCAGCATAGCTGCCGTGTCGCAGGTCACGCTCCGTACCCGCAGGGTGGAAGACGAAACCGGCACGCAGGTAGTGATTGGCGGCGACGGAGATGTCAAAACTTCTTCCGTATCCGCTCCTTCCGGCTCCAATTTCGCAGTCCGCAACCTGTTCTACAATACTCCCGCCCGCCGCAAGTTCCTCAAATCCGACCAGGTTGAATTCAAGCACATCGTTGAGGAGTTCACCCGCGTAGCCGTGCCCCGGCCGGAAATCGGTTTTTCGCTCACCCACAACGGGAAGCAGATATATGTCCTCAAGCCCGCCAAATCTCTGAAATTCCGCATTTTGGACCTTATGGGGCGCACTGTGGTAGGAGAGGTGGTCGACATTTTTGCCGACACTGCCGTGGTGCAGGTCAGCGGCTTCATCGGCCGGCCGGAAAGCGCCCGCAGGGTGCCCGGCAACCAGTATTTCTTCGTCGGTGGCCGCTATTTCCGGAGCCCCTATCTGCACAAGGCTGTGATGAAGGCATACGAAGAGTTCGTGCCCGAGGGCTTTACGCCGGCATACTTCATATTCCTCGAGGTTGACCCTCAGGCCGTTGACGTGAACATCCATCCCACCAAGACCGAGATAAAGTTCGAAGACGACAACGTCATATTCCAGGTGATTTCGGCCTGCGTGCGTGAGGCTCTGGGGCGCAACAGTTTCGGCGCCAGTCTCGATTTCAATCGCGAGGGCGCAGTGGAACTGCCCCAACTCGGCCAGAGCTTCGATGAGTACAAGGCAGGCTCGCTTTCGCCGGCGACACCTCCCGATCCGGATTTCAATCCCTTCGATTCCGACCCGTTCCCCGATTTCCCGGACCAGGTGGCATCCAAGGGGGCCGGAGGTGGTATTTCCGGTGGTACGGCATCAGGCGGCTTCGGCGGTGGTGCGCCTTATGCCCACGGAGGCCTTTCGGCCGGCCGTCAGGACCACAGTATGTTGTTCCAGCCCGACCCTGCAGTGCAGGATATTCTAATCATTCAGGGTAAATATATACTCCGCAAATCGCCTTCCGGGCTTATGATAGTGAATATCCGAAGGGCTTGGGAACGAGTGCTTTACGAGCGCGCGCTCAAGGCCCTGGCTACGGGTGAGCACGTCACGCAGACGGCCCTGTTCCCTGTTAAGGTCAGCGTAGGTGTGCAGCAGCAATTGCTGTTCCGGGAGCACTCGGAAATGCTTGCGGGCCTCGGCTTCGACATCTCGCCGGTCGGCGAAGACGCGGTCTGCATCGCCGGCGTGCCTGAGGGCTACAGCTGCGAGGCCGGCAAGGTGGAGCAGACTGTTGGCGACCTGCTGCTAATACTATCCGACCTTGGGCAGGCGCTTCCTGAGGTGATGCAGCAGAAGACGGCTGCCAAATTTGCAATGCTCGGCGCTGTCAATGCGTCAGTTCCCGACACCCCTCTGGCAGCGGCACGCCTTTTGGACACGCTGTTTTCCAGCGACAATCCCGAGTTCACCTTCAACGGCAGGCGAGTGGTCTCCGTGCTTCCGGTGGACGAAATCGACAAGAGATTCTGATATATGTCTTACTACTATCAAGAGAACCGCGGAGGTTTCCTTTCAAATACGCCCAAGGTCACCAGGAACCTGGTAATCGTCAACATAGTGGTTTTCATCGCCACCCTGATCAATGAGGAGTTTATGATAAAGACCTTCGGCCTGTTCTACCCCAGCTCCATCTATTTCCATTGGTGGCAGCCGGTTACGCATATGTTTATGCACGGCGGCTTCTGGCACATATTCTTCAATATGTACACGCTGTTCATCTTCGGCAGCGTGGTGGAACGCATCATAGGCGAGAAGAAGTTCCTGCTGTTCTACTTCGTGTGCGGCCTTGGCGCTGCGGCCCTGCAGATGGGTACCCAGTACCTTGAAATGCAGTCTTTCCTTACCTCCGATTCCGCATCGGCAATGCAGGGAATCATGGCCCTCAAGGCAACTCCCACAGTCGGCGCTTCCGGCGCAATTTACGGTGTGCTGATAGGTTACGCAATGCTTTTCCCGGAGTCGCGCATGACTCTTATATTCCCTCCCGTTACGCTCCGTGCCAAGTGGATGGTGGTTATCTTCGCCGCCATCGAGCTCTTTACCGGAGTGGCCGGCTGGGCCGACGGAATTGCCCATTTCGCGCATCTGGGCGGTATGCTGATTGGCTGGCTGATGGTTCGCGGCTGGAGGCGCAGGGGAGTTCTTTTTGACCGTGACGTCTTATGAAAGAGATTATAGATGAGGCCGTTCGCGTCCTTAAGGACGGGGGCGTGATACTTTATCCCACCGATACCGTGTGGGGCATTGGCTGCGACGCCACCAACCAGGAGGCGGTCGCCAAAGTATTTGCAATCAAGCGGCGCAGCGAGGCCAAGTCGCTGGTGCTGCTGGCCGCCGACCTGGATATGGTTGCGAGGTATATCCGTGAAATTCCGTCCATCGCCATCGACCTGGTTGAGGTGAACGACGCTCCTATGACCATCGTGTATCCCGGTGCGCAGGGGCTCGCTCCCGGCGTGGTTGCGGAAGACGGTTCCGTGGGGATACGAATCCCGCTGCACGAATTCAGCCGCGAGCTTGCCCGCCGCCTGCGCCGTCCGCTTGTTTCCACGTCTGCCAATATCTCCGGAGAGCCTTCGCCGTCTTGTTTTGCTGAGATTTCCCAGGAAATCCGCGACGCCGTAGATTGGTGCGCCCCCCGCAAGTTCGAAGCCGGCGCCACCGGCCGCCCTTCCCAGATCATCAAACTCGGCCTTCGCGGCGAGGTAGAGATCCTTCGGCCCTGACGGTCCTCAGGATGACAATATGTAACCTCCTGTCATTCTGAGCGAAGCGAAGAATCTATGTACATCGGCCTGATATCAGACACCCACGGAGTTTTCGACAAGGCATTCAGGGACTTCCTGGAGCCTGTCGACGTGATATGGCACGCAGGCGACTGGGGCGGAGGCATTGAGTTCCTCGAGTCAATCACTTCGTTCAAACCTGTAGTTGGCGTACACGGCAACTGCGACGGCTCCACCGTACGCTATGAGTACCCCGCAGTGCAGATACTCAAGTTTCAGGGTATCAAAGTGTTGATGACTCACATCGGCGGCTCTCCGGGGCATTATTATCCCAGCGCGGAGGCTCTTATCCGCGAGCATAAGCCTGACGTGTTCATCTGTGGCCACTCGCATATCCTCAAGGTTATGCGTGACAGCAAGTACAATCTGCTGTACATTAATCCAGGCGCTGCTGGCCTTCAGGGCTGGCAGTTGGTGCGTACCGCGTTGAGGTTCAAGATAGAAGAAGGGCAGGTTAAGGATATGGAAGTGTTTGAATATCCGAAAAAACTTTCTACCTTTGACGGCTAGTTAGTTTTTAAAAATATTAAGAAAATGAAAAAGCTTATCATTTCTCTTGCTATCGCAGCGTTCTGCCTGAGCTCCTGCTGCTGCAACAATTGCGGCAAAAAGGCTGCTGAGGGCGAGGCTGAGGCTGCCGCTACCGAGGAAGTTTGCGATTCCACCAAGTGCTGCTGCGGCGAGTGCGCCGAGGGTCAGACTTGCGAGGGTTGCGAGAAGCACGAAGGTTGCGAGAAGGCCGAAGGTCAGTGCTGTGGCAATTGCGAGAAGGCTGAATAAGATTCAGTACTTTGTAACGCAGAAGAAGACGCGGGGTTTCCTTTCCCGCGCCTTTTTTTTATATTTGCAGTATGAGACTTTATACGCTGACTTCCGGCCTTCACGGGGAGCTCGCCCACAATGCCCATAACGAGCAGTTTATCAAGGATATAGAAGAGGCGATAGGAGAGCGCTTCGACTACCGCGAAAGCGACTTTTCCGACTATGGCGCCGCCGGCGACGTCATATATGTCCGCACCGGTGGCACCGAAGCGCTGTTCCGTCAGGTGTTCGCCGGGCACGAGGGCGCCCGTGTGCGTCTGCTCACCAGTGGTCAGAGCAACTCACTGGCCGCCTCTATGGAGATACTCAGCTGGCTCAACCAGCAGGGTCTCGACGGGGAAATCATCCACGGCTCCATAAAGGAAATCGCGAACGAACTTCTGCGCTACTATCCTTCCAGCGCCCGCAATACCCCGTCTCTGGTAAAGAAGTTCCAGGATCGTAAAGTCCTTGCCGGCAAGCGTTTCGGAGTCATCGGCAACCCTTCCGACTGGCTCATCAGCAGCACCGTCGATTACGCCAAGGCCAAAAAGACCCTCGGCGCCGAACTCATCGACATCCCGATGTCGGAACTTCTGGCGCAGGTCAGCGCCCCGCAGGGCAGCAGTCCGGAGGGTGGTGTCCCAGAAATCCATGGCCGCCCGTGGCCATGTGAACGGGAGGGGCCCGCGCCTTCAGGCGTGGGAGGGATGAGCGAAGCGAAGATTTATGGGGCACTACCCTTCGGACTGCTGAAAGCGCTGAACGAGCCGAAGTACGGCAAGTCCCTGACGGATAAGGATATGGAGGGGGCGTTGAAGATATACGCCGGACTGAAGGCCCTGGTGGCTAAACATCGTCTGGATGGCTTGACGATACGTTGTTTCGATTTGCTGACGTCCGTTCATAATACCGGCTGCCTGGCGCTTGCGATGTTGAACGCCGAAGGTATTACTGCAGCCTGCGAAGGAGATATTCCCGCAATGCTGTCTATGGCCATAATGCGCCAGAAGTACGGTAAGTCCGGCTTCCAGGTTAACCTGTCCCGCATAGCCGGCGGCAACTTCCTCTTTGCCCACTGCACCGTCCCTCTCGATATGGTCTCCGACTACTGCTACGACACCCACTTCGAGTCCGGCATCGGAGTCGCCATCCACGGCATCCTGCCCGTAGGCCCCGCGCGCCTCTTCAAACTCGGCGCCGACCTCGAGCACTGCATAGACGAGCGCGTAAACATCATCGACAACCCCTACGGCAACAATCTCTGCCGTACCCAGGTAGTCGTGCGCGGCTGGGCCGACCGCGACAAGGAAGTCGGCCGCGACGCCCTCCGCAACTATATGCTCCACGAGCCCCTCGGCAACCATCACATCCTGATAATCCAATAGTTACAGATATGCACCGCCACAGTTTCCCGATCCTTGCGACCCTCTTCGCAGCAACCGTCCTCATCGCGGCCTCCTGCCAGAAGGAAGGCTCCTTCGACAAACCCACGGTCAACATTAAAACCGCCGACTGGCACACCGTTCCCGCTTCCGGCGACATCATCGAAGTGAACGACATCCTGCTCGAATTCCCTGCGGGATCGTTTGACAAAGAAGCAAAAGTTGCGGTAACTCCGGTCAAGCCCGGTACCGTAAAAGATGCGAGCGGTCGTGAGCTTTCTGAGTTTTACCAGGTAGTACTGCCGTCGTCGGGCACCAAGCAGCCCATTACCGTAGGAATCCGCTATTCCGGCGATGCGGATATGGTCTCCGTATGCGTGGAGACGCCACATTGGTTCCGCAACCAGAACCTGTTCGACAAGGCATCCACCTTGTTGCCCACTGTAACCGATGACGGGCTGGCCTGCGCCGTTATTTCCCCTATGGACGATGCAGGCGACGAGCAGCCGTGCTTCATCATAGGCGTCGTTGACAGTTCCCTCTCGAAAGTGCCCAAAACCAAGGCGGAGAACGAGAGTCTCTACTTTACCCTCGATTGGTGCGTATCCGGCAAGGACAAGGAGAAGTATGAGCCCTACAGGGCCGCCATCCTCGGCCTGATCCGCTCCGAACTCCCCAATATGCTGGCCAATTTCCAGCTGTTCGGAATAGACATACCCACCGACGTCATCCCTTACAAGCTCAAGGTTATGGGCGACAGATGGGGAGAGCACGACTCCTCCAGATACAAGAAAACCTGGGGCGTGGTGAACCTGAACGTCAAGTACTTCTACGATATGATGCAGAGCGAGCCCTTCGATCCCGTACTGTACGGTCAGCTTCAGCAGACTCTCATCCACGAGACCTTCCACTGGATTCACGATGTGATGTACGACGGCCGAACGGCGGCTAATACTGCCATTTCCGGCTCAAAGGGCGACGAATGGGCAATGCTGTCGGAGGCCATAGCCACCTGGATCGAGCATTATACCGGCGACAAGAGCATCAGCATCAACTGTGTCAACTCCTTCCCCACCTTCCTCGACAGCTTTTATCCCGAAAGGGAACGCGGCGCCGGCAGCGTTACCTTCCAGGAGGCCGGATACGGAATGGGATTCTTCATCAACTGGTTGTCTCTCAAGACCTCCAACAAGTCAATCCTCGAGATTCTCGAATGGCAGAGGGAGAAGACCGGCTGGGGAATAACCTCCGGTTTAGGCTTCTCACCCAGCCTCAAGGACGACTACAATGATTTCCTCGCTGCGCACAAGCTCACGTTCTTCGACGATAAAGTGTATTCCGACTTTATCTGGCAGATACTCAAAGGGAAAACCGACAAGCGTTTCTCCTTCGACCTCAAAGGCTTTGCCGCCCAGCAGATCGGCCTGAAGGACGCAAAACGCGTGTTAAAAGGCACTGTCCCGAATTTCGGAATGAGGCCGATATGGTTCCAGATAAACACCAATTACAGGACCGATTGCAAGGATTATCCGGAAATGGGAGTAGCCATTTACCAAAATGGCGAGAACCTGAGGACCACGGCTTGCATTGTTGACCCGGAAACCGGTTTCCAGCCTGTAGGATCGGCCGAAAAGGACAAGCCCGTTTACATCCCCGGCAAGTATCTGACGGATGAAAACTGGAAAGGTCTGGTAACTGAGCGTATACGCCAGAACACAGAACCTGCGATGATCAACAGCGAAGTGGAGATACATTTCGTACCCGTTCTCAAAAGCGTACGCTTCGAGTCCGGGAACGCCTACGACTGGCTGGCTTCAGATGATGTTATGGTCAAGGCGGATAACTACGGAAGGTATATCGTGGAATCCAAGCCCTCCACTTACAGCAAGCTCTCCTTTGTGCTGACCCGCAGCGGGAACCGCTTTGGCGCGGTAAGCAACATTGTTTACGAGAATTACGTCGACAAGACCAAGGTCACGGTCAACTCTATGAGCCTGAGTTCTTACGACCCGAAGACCGCCACCAGCGACGGACGGGCCTTCTGGACCGGCTCCAAGGGTACGATAATGGAGATTTACTTCTGACGGGAGATACTCCCGACCACGAAATGGCAGCTGTCCGGGTGGAACAGATCCTGACGGATATATTCCCGGTAGCTGCCGTTTTTCACGCTGTACTGATAATAACGCCCGTTGTCAATCAAAACAGGGCACATAGGATGCGCTGCAAGGATGGCATTCAGTCGCTCAATATCTTCAGGCAGCAGAAATTTGAGGCGGTTGATGAATACGGCGTTTCCGAGGCTGTCGGCAAGGAATATCTTACCGGGCGCTCCGTCGGTGATCGTCTGTGAATTCACGACGCTGCCGTCCGGCGCGTATACCGTTACCTTAACTCCTCCGGGATAATACGTCAGCAGCGGATACTGCCTTCTTATATACGAACCATTAAGTCTGTACCTGGCTTTTTTGTCTGAATAGCCGCCTTCTTTCACTTGCCTGAGAAGTTCCGTGCTGAGTTCTTTTCTGTCCTTCAGCGTTTGGATCAGGGGCCTGAAGTACAGCTTTTTACTCAGGCCTCCGTATTCTTCTGCGGTTATACGGCCGATGTATTGGCAATCGCTGTTGCGCACGGGTAGCACTATGGTGCTGTCGGAGAACTGGTCCAGCCTCCCGGTCTTGATGCGCCCGTTCTCAATGCCGTAGAAACGGCTGAAGTGAGACAGCGGCATCATCTTGTCGCCCAGTAGCGTGTCGGCCGTGTGGCGGAAGCGCGCGGCCGGCCGTATGTGATTGGAATTCTTCTGCTCGACGAAATCGGAGAAATAAATGCCGTCAACCCTCTCGGTACTCGGTCCGATGCGGGCGATTTCGAGTTTCGAAAGGTCCACCAGTACAGGCTGCGTGCCTCCGAAACCGATTTTCCTCTGCAGCGTCAGTCTCACTGCCGCAACGTCCTGCTCCAAATGTTCGAATGCCGTGCACGAAACCATGCACAGCACCGAAATCAAGAACAGGAAAGGACGTCTATGCACGGCTAGAACTCCAGTGCCTCTCCCTTGTAGAAGTCGAGCAACTTGGTCTGGTACAGGCACTCGTAGCGGGCCTGGATGTGCTCCGACTCGGCCCGCAGCCAGGAGTTGCGCGCGTCATTGTAGTCGGCAATGCCGGCCTTGCCCACGCGATACTTCTCCTCGGTGAGTTCGTAGTGCATACGGGCGCTCTCCGCGCTCTCGCGGCTGCCCATATAGCGCGCCTGCGAGTTCACTGCGTTGTAGTACGCCTGCTGAATCTCCTTGTAGAGCGATTTGCGCACATTCTCAAGGTTCAGTTGCTGGCCCTGGTAGTTGATTTTCGCGTTACGCACGTTGTTGCGCGTAGAGAAACGGTTGAAAATCGGAATGCTGAGATTGACTCCCACGTACTGGCTGAAATTGTTCGACAACTGGTTCCAGAACGGGTCAGAGGCCATCTTAGAGTTAGTATAGTAATTGGTTCCGAGTCCTCCGCTCAGGCTCAGCGAGGGCAGATATGCCCCCTTGGCCTTCTCTATGTTCAGGGCTGCGTAATCAACCCCAAGTTTTGCCGACTCCACAGCGGGCTTGACCTGCACGGCCTGTTCGTAGATGGCCTCAGGATTCATCAGGAGCACCTGCGACACGTCGCCGACCTCGGGGATTACCACTGAGAATCCGTCCGGCGAGGAGAGTTCCAGCAACTGCGTAAGCTCCAGCACGGACAGCCTCAGGTTGCCCTCGGCCTGTATCTCCGACTGCCTGCTCTGCGCCAGCGTGGCCTGCTGGGCCGACACTTCAGCCATACTCAGTTTGCCAGCCTTCTCGCGCTCCTGTATCTGCGCCAGCAGCTCCTCATCGTGCGCCCTCTGCTCGGAGGCCACGCGCAGCAGCTCCTGGTTGTACAGTATCTGCACGTATGCCTGGGCCACGGCCACGCGGATGTCGTCGCGCGCCTTCTCAAGGTCCACTGTGGCTGCCTGCAGGTTCAGTTTTCCCAGTTTGATGTTGTTGTTTATCTCGAATCCCTGGAACACCGGCACGTTTGCACCAAGGCTGAACGAGGTGGACGTAGTGTTGGAGTTGGAGTAGGTGTTGTCTGCCGTAAGGCCTCGGCCGAAGGAGAGGTTCTCGCTTGCGGAGGCGTTTACGGACGGCAGCCGGCTCATCTGGGCGGTGTTGAGCTCTACCTCGCGCTGCTCCACGGTCAGTGCGCTCTGGCGCACGGTGAGGTTGTGCTCAAGCGCATAGTCTATGCATTTGGAGAGGCTCCAGGGGCTCTCGTCCTGCGCCGGTGCCGCAATTCCGACCGCCAGCGCCGCAATACACATAACTAACTGTCTCATTTCTTCTTGCCTATGTTGATGATACGGGTGCCGCGAACTATGTCGCCCTCATTCAGGCCGCTCTTTATCTCTATGTTGATGCCGTCGCTCAGGCCGGTCTCCACGGGTACGCGCTCATAGTCCTCAGCCTTCTTGATGTACACGAAGGTGCTGTCGCCCTGGAATTCGAGGGCGCTCTCGGGGATGCTCAGCACCTGGGAGGCGCTTTCCAGCACTATCTCCGCGTTGGCGCTGTAGCCGGAGCGAATCATATGCTCACCGCTGGCCTTTACCGCCGCCTTGATCTCGAACTGGTTGGCTCCGTTGTTCTCCACCGCCTTGGGCGAAATGTACTCCAGAGCCGCCTCGGAGCTGTAGTCGGGCAGGGCGCCGATGGTAATCTTGATCGGCATACCCTCTACCAGCGAACCTACCTCGGTCTCGTCGATGTTGCCGTCGAAGATGAGGTCCTTCATATTGGCAACCGTGGCAACCGTCGTACCGTCGTTCATCGTATTGGCTTGGATCACGGAGTTTCCGACCTTCACGGGGATGTCGAGGATGAGTCCGGTGATGGTTGAGCGCACCAGGGTGGAGCTGCCGGTTGCGTTGCTTGATGAAACGCCGTCGCGTATGACCTCCAGCGACTCCTGGGCCGCGTTGCGCTCTTCAACCGCCTGGTTGTAAGACTGATACACCTGGTCGTATTCCTCGTCGCTCACCAGTTTCTTGTCGTACAGGGCCTTCTCGCGCTCCCAGTTGGTCTTTGCCTGCTTGAGGTTGATCTCTGCCAGGCGCACGCGGCTCTGGGCCGAGCTTAAGGAGTTCATATCGGGAATCACGCGCAGCTTGGCGATGACCTCGCCCTCCTTAACCATCTGGCCTGCTTCCTTACGGAGTTCGGAGATGATTCCGTTGATCTGAGGCTTGATATTCACCTCGTTGCGAGGCTCTATCTTGCCCGTTACCACGGTACTGCGGCTGATGTCGGCTATCACGGCCGGGTGCTCCATATACTGCACCGGCTCCGGACGCGAGTTCTTGAAGAGGAACACGAAAGTCCCGATGAACAGCAGCGCTATAAGCGCGAAGATGATGTACTTGACAATCTTTTTCATTATGTTGTGTCTTTGTTATTCGTCTCTCATTGCATCCACCGGCTTGATCGCCATGGCCCTGGATGCGGGGGCCAGACCTGCAATTACTCCCAGTATGCTGAGCAGCAGTGCGGAAACCACCGCCGTCCAGAAACTCACCTGGAAATCTACCGGCACGGCATCAGGCCTGCCGTTCACTATGGAGCCCAGCAGGCTAAGCAGCAGCACCGCGAACACTATCCCGAAGGAGCCGGCGGCCATTGTAAGGCTGATGCTCTCCATTATAATCTGGCCCAGGATATTGCTGGGTGTAGCTCCGATGGCGCGCCGGATGCCTATTTCGGTCGTGCGTTCCTTCACGGTAACCATCATAATGTTGCTGACACCTATAATGCCGGCCAGGATGGTCCCAAGGCCTACCAGCCAAATCAGGAAGCTGAGCCCGGTGAACAGGTTGTCCATAATGGCGAAAATCTGCTCGGTGTTGAGGAAGAAAGTAGCGTCCCTGTCAGTCGGGTCGAATCCGTGCTCGCGTGCAATTATATGCCTCATACGGTCTTCCAGCGAAGACATCTTTACCCCGGAGCGCCCGCAAGTGCACAGCAGGTCGATGGTGTTGCCGCGATGGTAGATTTTCTGGGCTACCGGGAGCGGCACGACTACTGCTTCGTCGGCGTTGCCGTTGATGCTCATATTGCCGGAATTGAAGTCAACGCCTATCACCTGATAGTACACCGGTCCCACCTTGATCATCGTTCCGCAGGGGTCGCCGCCGCTAGGGAACAGGCTGGTGTAGATGCGCTTGCCTATCACGCAGACCTTGCGCTCCTGGGCCACGTCGGCCTCGTTGATATAGCGCCCGTAGCGGATAAGCGGCTCTTCAACCTTGCTATAATCCGCATATACGCCCTTTATGTTGGCGTTCACGGTGTTGGCCCCGTTTACGGCCTCCTGGCCCCAGTTGCTCACCATTGGAGTAACTGTCTCGAGCTCCGGAATCATCCGTTTGAGGCGCTCCACGTCGGTGTAGGTCAAACTCCATCGCCGTCCTTCTTTCATACCCTTCCAGGGCTTGGTGGTCTGGGACGGTGCGATGACGGCGGTGTTGGTGGCGAAGCCTGCGAAGTTGTTGGACATCAGTTGCCTGAGTCCCTGGCCGCCGCCCAGCAGGAACAGCAGCATAAACACTCCCCAGAACACCCCGAAGCCTGTCAGCAGGCTGCGGCTCTTGTTGCGCACGAGCGAATCCGCAATCTCGCGATATGTGTCCAAATCGAATCTCATTCCGCTCTAAGTGCTTCTATAGGTCTGACCCCTGCGGCCTTGCGTGCCGGGAAGAATCCGGCCAGCGTGCCTGCTATTATCAATACGAGAGTGGCTTCAATGGCCACGTCCATTCCTACGCCGGTATCAACCAGCATGGCGATCTGTTCGTCGAATACGCTCATCTTCGCCTGTCCGAGCGTCTTGTCGAGTATGGTGCAGGTAAGCATTCCCAGGAACATTCCGATATAACCGAAGAATGCCGTTATGGTCACGCTCTCCGAGATGATGAGCTTGGTGATGGCCCACGGGCTTGCGCCTATGGCCTTGCGTATGCCGAATTCGTGCGTGCGCTCCTTCACTGTAATGAGCATAATGTTGCTCACGCCCACGATTCCGCCGAGCAGGGTAAACAGGCCGATGATCCACAGCGCCGTGCTCAGTATGTTGCGGCCCTTTTTCATCTGCACGTCCTGATGTGCGCGGTTCCATACCCACACGGCGCGTTCATCGTCGGGCGCGGCTCTGTGGTGCAGGTTGATGGCGGCCTTGTACTGCTTCTCGAATTCCTCGTTGGCGGCTTCTGTTTCAAGCCCCTTGGTTGTGAAACTGATGCTTCCGACTTCCTGGCCCTTGCCATATACCGTCTTCACGGTGGTGTACGGTGCCCAGAGGTTGTTGTCGTTACGCATACGGTCCGCTTTGCTGATGCCCACCACCTGGAAGGCCAGCGAGCCCACCTTTACGTACTTGCCGAGCAGCGTCTCGACGCCCTGCCCGGGTTCGAGCAGGCGCGATGCCGTGCTCTCGGGCATCACCACCACCTTGCGGCTGTCCGCTATGTCTTTGTCGTTCAGGAACCTTCCGTAGAGCATTTCCACCTTGCCCATATCTTTGGCGGCCGGATACTGCCCGTCGATGTAACCGCTGAAACTGCGCTTCCCAAGACTCAGTGTGGCGTTGGTGCCCACGGTAGGGGAGACCTGATCCACGTACTGCGAGAACTGATTCCCCGCTGTGATGGCTACGTCCATATCGTCCAGGCGTATGCGCCGGCCTGACTTGAGCCCGTCGTAGGGCTTGGAGGTCCATCCGCCGCCTACGCTCACGGAGTTGCTTGCGAAGCCCGCGCCGCCGCGCATGAACGAGTTCATCAGGCCGTTGCCGGCGCCGAGCAGTACGATGAGCATAAATATGCCCCACGATACCGCAAACCCGGTGAGGGCCGTCCGCAGCTTGTTGCGGCGTACGCTTTCCCAAACTTCCGTAAAGAGGTCTCTCATTTCATTATGGTGTTGGCGCCGAACATCGATGCGCGGTGCTCGCGGTTGTCTTCTATGCGCCCGATCAGGCCGTCCTTGATGTGCACAATCTTGTCGGTGCAGTTGGCCACGCCGCTTTCGTGCGTCACTACGATTATCGTTACGCCTTCCTCCCTGTTGAGCTTGGCCAGAAGCTGCATCACCTCCTCGGAGGTCTTGGAGTCGAGGGCTCCGGTGGGCTCGTCGGCAAGGAGTATCTTGGGATTGGTAATCAAGGCCCTGGCTATTGCTACGCGCTGCTTCTGTCCGCCGGACATCTCGTTGGGGTAGTGACCCGCCCAGTCGGCCAGGCCGAGCTTCTCCAGGTACTGCATTGCCAGTTCGTGGCGCTTGCTCCTGCTTACGCCCTGGTAGAAGAGCGGCAGTTCCACGTTCTCCACAGCGGTCTTGAAGCTTATCAGGTTGAACGACTGGAAGATGAATCCTATCATCCGGTTGCGGTAGTCGGCCGCCTGCTTCTCGCTGAGGCCCTTGATGAGCCGTCCGTCGATGTAGTATTCTCCGGTATCGTAGTTGTCCAGGATGCCTATGATGTTAAGCAGGGTCGATTTACCCGAGCCCGATGCACCCATTATGGACACGAACTCGCCGCTGTCGATGCTCAGGTTTATGCCCTTGAGCACGTGCAACGGCTGTCCGTTGTCGTATGTCTTGTTGACGTCTTTTAATTCGATTAGCATAGCGCTGAAATTACCGCAACTTTTATTCCAAAAACGTCCCTTTTCCAGTCATTCTGAACGAAGTATCCTGTCATTCTGAATCTTCCCGTTTCCTGTCATTCTGAACGAAGTGAAGAATCTCTTTAAGCCACCGCCGTAGCGAACATCGTAGCCCCTATGAGAATGCACAGAGCTATGATACTCATCAGCCATACGATGAAGATAATCAGTCCGGGCTTCCACTTCGGCGATTTGATGCGGAACAGCAGCATTATACTTCCGTACAGCATTCCAATGAAAGGGAGTGCGTAAACGGCTGCTGCAAGCATCATTACCCAGGGCGTAGTTATTACGTCTGCGGCGTTGGGGAACTCATCTATAAGTTCGTGGTACCCGCTGGTTATCGAGTCCGCGAAACCGAGCCACTCCCATCCGAAGGCCGCAAGGCCGCCGGCAAAGAGTCCGGAAACGGCGATTACGAGCATAAGCAGACCGACGCAAACTTCAATAATTCGACCGATGGTGCCCCATGCCGGAGAGTTGCCGACCTGCCTGAGGGCGTTACCGACATCGTTTGCGCCCGATTCGATGTTGCGGCGGATGTTCTCCACGCTGCCGTCGTCTCCTTTGAGGGCCCACCTCTCGCGGGCGGTGCGTGCCGGAGGTATGCAGATCCACAGGATTATGTAGATTATCGGAGCGGTCAGCACTATCCATCCGTTGCAGTCTGCGAAGCCGAAGAGGCCCACAAGCGTCAGCACCGCGAAGGCTACGCGCAGGATAACAGGGTCGAAGTTGAAGTATGCTGCGATTCCGCTGCACACGCCCGCCAGACGCACGTTCTGCATATCGCGGTAGAGTTTCTTCGCGGGCTTGTCGGGCTCCACTCCATCGGGCTCCTCTCCGGCTATATTCTCGGGCCTGCCGAGTATGTCTATTATGCTGAGTATTATGGCCTTGCTCACAACCTCGCCGGCTGAGACGCGCTCCTGCAGGAGCTCTGCCATACGCTCTTCTATGCCCTCGGTAATCTCAGGGTTGGAGTAATACGCCGACATTTCGCCGAGGTAGCTGTCGGTCTCGGCGGCCGCTTCCTTGTCCATCGTGAAGAGGTATCCGCCTACGCTTACTTTTTCTATCTGTTTCATTTCTTGAGATTTGCTATTGAGTTAACCATTTCCTGCCAGGCGGCGTCCATTTCTGCCAGCTGGGCCCTGCCTTTGTCTGTGATTGTGTAGTACTTGCGGGGCGGGCCCTGGGTAGATTCTTCCCATCGGTAAGCCAGGAGGCCCTGGTTCTTCTGGCGGGTGAGCAGGGGATAGAGCGTGCCTTCCACGACTATCATATCGGCTTTCTTCAGCTCCTCTATGAGGTTGGAGGCGTATGCCTCGTGTTTGTCCAGGATGCACAGGATGCAGTACTCCAGGACACCTTTGCGCATTTGCGAGCGCACGTTGTCGGCATTGCTTTCCATATCTTATTTATTATATGTGTTCGTGAATTTTGCGAGGTTACCTGCGGTGGGGGCGAGGCCGCGCAGCTCGCACTTCTGCGCCGCGGTGTAGGCCTTGGGTACCGCAATCCAGAGGATGACATACACCCAGAATCCCGCTGAGCCTGCGATCAGGGCCACCAGCATAATTATGCGCATAAGCGCGGTGTCTATGCCGAAGTATAAGGCAAGGCCGGAGCAGACGCCTGCAATGCGCACGTCGTCGGTGTCGCGGTAGAGCTTACGTGCTGGCTTTGCGTTCGCGTAGTTCCCGGGAGCGTCGGCCGTCGTGCTGCTGCCGTCAGGCATACCCAGTTGACGTATGACCTGCTCCACCAGGTCGAGGTTGACCACCCGTGTGCTGTCGCCCACTGATTCGAAGAAGAGGTCGGCTATGCGTGACTCCAGGTCGTCCATCACCTCCTGCGTTCCCACTTCCTTCACGTGGCTGCGGAAGAGGTTGAGATAGGATTCAAGGCGCTCGTAAGCGTCTTCGTTGATGTTGAAACTGCGGCCTCCAATGCCGGCTGAGATGACTTTTTTCATTTTCGTGTAAGTTTTACGATGCAAAGATATGAAAACTTTTCAATACTTTGCAATACATAGTACGAAAATTTTAAAAATATTTTGCCGCGCAAAGTTTTTGGTCGGCAAAACTAGAACAGAGTGGGTTCTTCGAAGATCAGTTCGTAGGGCTCGTCGGCGGGGGAGTCGGGGATGTGAATCTCTACGCCTGCGGGTACGGAAGAAGATTGCGCGGGTGCGGGCGCGGGCTCGGGCGCGGTTTCGGCGACTGAAGGCTCTTCTGCGGGCTCTTCTTCCGGTTCATCGTCGCCGGGCTTGACCAGCGGCTCCACGAAGCGAACTATCTTAACCTCGCCGCGATCGACAACCTTCTTGCCCTTGGCTCCGACGCCTTTCTTGGCAATCCATTCCTCGGCGTCCACGAAGTCGGAAGGCTTGTCTTCCAGTTTCCAGATCACCTCGTACTGCGGATGCCTGTCGTCGCTCAGGTCCACCAGATAGGACTTGCTGCCCTCGGCTATGAACGACACCGGCTGGTTGTCGCTCACTATGAACGAGAAACGCTTCACGTAGAAGGACTTGACTCCGGCGTCCCAGTAGAGAGCGGTGAACGTCTTGTCGGGGTCGAATTTCTCTATTCGGAGCACGTCACCCTGGTAGCGGTTCACCAGGTCGAAGGAGGTGGTGTAGAAAGTTCCGTTGCGGAACACCGCCAGCACCTTGTCGCCCTCGCAGAACTCGCCAAGCAGGAGGCCGTGGCCCTCGTCGTTGAGTTTCTGGATATCGGTATCGTACCAGATCTCCTTGCCTGCGATGGTGCTTACGCCCTTGCTCTTCAGGGTAATGCGCTGCACCACGTTCTTGGTCACCAGATTGCCTCGCGCGGTCTTGCTCTTGATGCCGAGTTGTGAGAAGTCGTACTCTAAAGCGGTCTTCTTGAGCTTCGGCTTGGGGCGCAGTTTAACCAGCACGGTCTCGGCCTCCCCGTTATGGTTGGCCGTGAACCAGACTATCTGCGAACCCTCGGCTCCGGTGGTTATGTCGTATTCCTTTTCGCGTGTGACGGACGTTACGGCGAAACGTTTGGCGTAATATATGGACGTCTTACCCTCGCGGTAGATTGCGTTGTACACGGTCCTGCTGTCGCCCCTGTTGAATACGCCCACGTAGATGAGGTCCTTGCCAAAGAAGGCCTTGTCGCTCACCTTGGTAACTATATACTTGCCGTCCTTGCGGATGACTATCACCTCGCTCATATCGGAGCACTCGCTGATGAACTCGCCGGCGTCGTCGCGCTTGAGTCCTATGCCCACGAATCCCTCGGCCATATTGGCGTAGAGCTTGGCGTTGTTGTTTACAACCTTTGTGGCCGCGATGGTCTCGAATCCAGTCAGTTCGGTCAGGCGGGGGAAGTCCTTGCCGTACTTCTTTTTCAAGCCCTTGAACCAGTCGATGGTGTATTTGTCGATGTGGTCGATGTGGTCCTGTACCACCTTCATTTCCTCCTCGATGGCGCGAATCTTCTCGTCCACAGCCTTCACGTCGAACTTCGATATCTTGCGCACTGGCTTGTCTACCAGGCGGTCGATGTCTTCCATCACAATTTCGCGGCGCAGCGACTTCTCGTAGGCCTTCATCGCCTTGAGAGTCTCCTCCTTCTGCTCCTCCCAGCTTGCCTGGTCTTTCTCCAGTATCTTGTAGAGACGGTTTTCGAAGTAGATGCGCTCAAGCGAACTGTAATGCCAGTCGCGCTCCAGCTCGCTCATACGGATGCCGAGCTGCTGCAGGAGTATGTCGCGGGTGTGGAAGGTGCTGTACTCCAGTATCTCGTTGACGGTGAGGAACTGGGGCTTGTTATCCTTGATCACGCAGGCGTTCGGGGCGAGGTTGCACTCGCAGTCGGTGAACGCGTAGAGCGCGTCGATGGTCTTGTCGGGCGAAACGTCGCCGGGCAGGTGGATGAGAATTTCCACCTTGTCGGTGGTCATATCCTCAATCTTCTTGATCTTTATCTTGCCCTTGTCCTTGGCCTTGAGGATGGACTCTATCAGGTCCTTGGTGTACTTGCCGTAAGGGATTTCGGTGATTGCGATGGTGCTCTTGTCAATCTTCTCGATGCGCGCACGCACCTTCACACGCCCGCCGCGCTTGCCCTGCATATACTTGCTGCAGTCGGCATATCCGCCGGTAGGGAAGTCGGGATACAGTTCGTACGGCTTGCCTTCGAGTATGGCCACGGAGGCGTCCATCAGTTCGTTGAAGTTGTGCGGCAGGATCTTGGAGGCAAGGCCCACGCCGATGCCGTCGGTGCCCTGGGCCAGCAGGAGCGGGAACCGTACCGGAAGCTCGGTAGGCTCGTCGTTGCGGCCGTCGTACGACTTCATCGTGTGGGTGACCTTCGGGTCGAAGAGAACCTCCAGCGCGAACTTGCTCAGGCGGGCCTCGATGTAACGGGGAGCCGCGTTGGCGTCGCCGGTGAGGATGTTGCCCCAGTTACCCTGGCAGTCGATGCAAAGACCTTTCTGGCCAAGGGTTACGAGGGCGCCGAGGATAGACTGGTCGCCGTGCGGGTGGTACTGCATCGCCTGGCCGACTATGTTGGCCACCTTGGTGTAGGAACCGTCGTCCATCTTGCTCATCACGTGCAGCACGCGGCGCTGCACCGGCTTGAGTCCGTCGGCGATATGGGGTACGGCACGATGCAGGATTACGTATGATGCGTAATCCAGATACCAGTCCTTGAACATTCCTGAGAGCTTGAACTTGTGGGCGTCGCTCTCCAGCAGCCTGGTGTATTTGCCGCTAGACTCAGCGTCTTCCGCGACTTCAAGGTCATCGTCCTCGATGACTTCCTCGGTCACAATGTTCTCTTCTTCCATAAACTAGTCCTCGTAGCCGAACCGGCGTAATTCTCGTTTGTTCTCCCTCCAGTCGGGGTCAACCTTCACGAAGATGCTCAGGAACACCTTCTTCTGGAAGAAGTCTTCCATATCGATGCGGGCCTGGGTGCCCACTTTCTTGAGGGCCGCGCCCTTCTTGCCAATGATGATGCCCTTCTGGGATTCGCGCATCACGTATATCACTGCATCAATGTCGTAGCGCTCAGCGCCCTCGCGGAAAGCCTCGATTCCAACCTCGCAGCTATAGGGAATCTCTTCCTTGTAGTTGAGGAAAATCTTCTCCCGGATGATTTCAGAGGCGAAGAAGCGGAGGTTCTTGTCGGTGAAGGCGTCCTTGTCGAACCAGGGCGGGCAAACCGGCAGGCGGCTCACCACGGCGTCCAGGATGCTTTCCAGGTTGAATCGCTCCTGCGCGCTTGCCGGAATCACTTCGGCGGCTGGCAGCTGCTCCTTCCACCAGGCGGCAAGTTCGAGCACCTTCTGCTGGTCGCTGATGTCTATCTTGTTGAGCACCACGATAACGGGGCATTGGATGCGCTGCAGCTTCTCAATGTAATCCCCGTTCTTGTCAGGCGTCTCCACGGTATCCGTCACGTAGAGCACGATGTCTGCGTCGCCGAGGGCTCCGTCCACGAAGTTCATCATATTCTGCTGGAGCCGGTACGACGGTTTGAGTATGCCGGGCGTGTCGGAATAGACTATCTGCCAGTCTTCTCCGTTCACTATGCCCATAATGCGATGGCGGGTAGTCTGCGCCTTGGAAGTCACGATGGAGAGCTTTTCGCCCACCAGCGCGTTCATCAGCGTTGACTTACCCACGTTGGGGTTGCCGATAATGTTTACGAATCCTGAACGGTGCTCCATTATACGTAGGCCCCCATCTTCAGCATATTCACTTCATTCTCTGAGAGATAGCGCCATTCGCCCTTCTTGAGGCCCTTCTTGGTGAGGCCGGCGAAATAGACGCGGTCGAGCGCCTTCACGGTGTAGCCGAGGGACTCGAAGATGCGGCGGACGATACGGTTCTTGCCCGAGTGGATCTCGATGCCGAGCTTGCTGTGGTCGTTCTCGTCCACGAATTCAAGCTCGTCCGCGCTGATGAAGCCGTCGCCGAGGGTGATGCCCTCGCGTATCTTGTCGTAGTCTTCCTGGGTGAGGTTGCGATCCAGGGCTACCTGATAAATCTTCTTCTTGTCGTATGACGGATGGGTGAGGCGTTCGGCAATTTCTCCGTCATTGGTGAACATAAGCACGCCGGTCGTGGCCTTGTCGAGCCTGCCAACGGGGTAAACGCGGGTGGGGCAGTTCTTGAGTAGGTCCATCACTGTCTTCTCGGCGTGAGGGTCGGAGGCAGAGGTGACGAAGCCCTTTGGCTTGTTCATCACCAGATATACCTTGCTCTCGCCCTTGAGGCGCTGGCCGTTGAAGCGGACGTCGTCTTCGAATACGTTGACCTTGGTGCCGAGTTCAGTTACCACCTCGCCGTTTACTGTGACGCAGCCGGCCTGGATGAAGGTGTCGGCCTCCCTGCGGGAGCATACGCCGGAGTTGGCGATGAAGCGGTTGAGGCGGATCTCGTTGCTGATGGTCTCGGGCTCATATGCGGGGCCGTCGTAGTCGCGGGAAACCTGCGGACGGCGGCTGATCATACGGCTGATGCCTTCCTCGGAGGATTTGGTGAAATGAGGCTTGGCAGGGAAACCCTTCTTGCCGGCAGGCTTGCGGGCCGGGCGGTCGCCATAAGGTTTATGCTCGCCGAAGGATTTATGCTCGCCGTAAGGCTTGTGTTCACCGTACGGTTTATGCTCGCCGAAGGGCTTGTGCTCGCCGTAAGGGCGGCTTTCGCCGTACTGGCGGGGCTTGCGGTCGCCGAACGATTTGTGCTCGCCGAAGGATTTATGCTCGCCATAGGGCTTGTGCTCTCCGTACGGCTTGCGGTCTCCGTAGGGTTTGTGTTCGCCATAAGGGCGGCTCTCGCCGAACTGGCGTGGTTTGCGCTCTCCGTACGGCCTTGATTCGGAGGAGCTGTGGAAATCAACTTTCTCGGAGCGCTGGGCGCTTCCGGCAGTTTTCCGTGGTCTAAGTTTACGGCCGTCTTTAGAAAAACCGTCCATGGTAAATTGAGGTTATTTCAGGTTAAAAATGTAAGTAATAGTGCCTTCCTGCAGTGCAGGGGCGTTTGCGCTCATATTGAATCCGGTCTCGAGGGCGGCGTTGCGGGCGGCCGTCCAGAGGGCCTTGTCCGTTACGGTGGTGCCGTCCGCTCCGGGAACGGCTTTCTGCACCTTGCCGTACTGGTCAACCCATATCTTTACTACGACCTTGCCGCTCTCCTGCGAGGAGTACGCCGGCTTCTTCAGGCCAGCTTTATCGACGTAACGGCCTTCCAGATGGGCGTTGGGCGTGCCGTCGGCGTTGCCCTTGTTGGTGTTCCCGGACGGCTGGCCCGCCTTGAAGTTGTCGGCCGCCTCCTTGGAGGAGTGCTCGGCGGTAAGGGTGGTGTCTTTCTTAGCCATTCCCGGGAAACTCGCCCTCGGGTCGAGTACCGGCTCTTCCTCCCTCGGCGGCTCAGGCACTTCCACGTCGCCGTGGTCGTCCGGTTTGGTCTGCGGGGTCAGGTTTGGCTTGTCGGATACTGCGGGAGATTCGCTGCGCTGGACCAGTTCGATGTTCTTCTCCGGGTCCACGTCTTCTCCTCTGGGTTGCCTGCCGACTTTCTGCACAGGAGGCGTAACCTCTTCCTCGAAATCGAGCAGGAAAGTTGTATCCTGGGGCGGCGGGTATAGATATTTGATACCGGTGAACGATACGAGAAGCACGGCGCACACGTGGATAGCCACCGTCAGTACGATGCCGGTGATCACGGAGTTGCGCTCCCTTTCGTTGCGTTCGCGGAGGTATTGTTTCATTCGGGTTGCGTTGCCAGGATGACTTTATAGTGGTTGCGTTTGGCGATGTTCATCACCGATACGATCTCCTTGATGGGGACGCTCTCATCGGAGTAGATGGAGAATGTGGGCTCCTCTTCCGTCTGCAGCAGTTCCACGAGCTGGTCTTCCACCTGCTCGAACGGCACCGGGGCTTCGTTGCCGTTGATGTGGTAGCTGTACTGGTCGTCACCCCAGTCCTTGATGGACACGGTGACGGTGGCCTTGGCGCCGACCTGCCCGGTGCTCTTCGGGAGCAGGAGCTTGAGGGCGTTGGGGTTCACCAGCGTGGAGGTGACCAGGAAGAAGATGAGCAACAGGAACACGATGTCCGTCATACTGGACATCGCAATGTTCGGGTCTGCTTTGGTTATGCGCTTGAGTGCCATTATTCCTCGTCTTTTTTACCGGCGGGCTCGTCCAGCAGGTCCATGAACTCGATGGTGCTGCTCTCCATCTGGAACACCACGTTGGACACCTTGGAGGTGAGGTAGTTGTATCCGAAGTATGCGATGATACCCACGATCAGACCGCCTACGGTGGTGATCATTGCGGTGTAGATACCGCTGGACAGCAGGGTGATGTCGATGTTGTTGCCGGCCTTGGACATATTGAAGAAGGCCTGCACCATTCCGATCACGGTTCCGAGGAATCCGATCATCGGAGCTCCGCCAGCTATCATAGCGAGGTAGGGGAGACCCTTCTCAAGACGTGCAACTTCCACGTTGCCCACGTTCTCGATAGCAGTCTGGATATCGCCGAGGGGCTTGCCGATGCGGTCGATTCCGCTCTCCACCATTCGTGCGACGGGCGTGTCGAACTTGCCGCACAGGGTCTTTGCAGACTTGATCTTGCCGTCGTGGATGTAGTCGCGGATGTCCATCATGAAATCCTTGTCGATTTTGCCTGCCTGGCGAATCATCCACCACTTCTTTCCGAAGAGGTAGATTGCGATGAGCGAAAGCACCAGCAGGACGATCATCAGCGGACCGCCCTTCACGGCCATCTCGATAAGGGATTCAGTCATTTCCTGCTGCACCGGAGCGGCCTCAATCGCTTCCACAACATCGGCCTGAAGTAATAAATTAAGCATATCTGTTTATTCTGTCTTTCATTAACCTACAAATATAGCAATATTTTCCGAATTCCTCAAATACCTCTTTCCCCCCATCATTCACATCCCGATTCTCCCCTCCTTTCCTTTTCCCCCTCATTCCTGGCTTGACCCGGAATCTCCTCCCCGGTTCCTCCACAAATCAGGCCGTTTTTGTACTCTAACCGGTGTATTTCGTCTGTTCGTCCACAAAACGAGGCCTTTTTGTGGAGGAAGTTCGTATATTTGCAGAGTTATGAGAAAGATTCTTGTCGCAGTTGACCTGCAGAACGATTTTATCGACGGATCTCTGGCTGTTCCCGGGGCCGGTGAGGTTATTCCCGTGATTAAGGAAGCGCTGGGCGCGTACGATATGGTTTATTTCACCTTGGACTGGCACGCTGCCGGCCACTGCTCGTTCCGTGAGCAGGGCGGCCCGTGGCCTGTTCACTGCGTTCACCATACCGTGGGCGCAGCCCTGCCTGTCGGTATGCTCGATGGTATAGACGAGGGGCGAATCCGCTTCGTCACCAAAGCAGAAAAGGTAGAGCAGTACGGCGCGTTCGCAGATGTTACACCCTCCACGCAAAACTGGTTTGCTCCCGGGGACGAGGTGACCGTCTGCGGAATCGCCTCTGAGTACTGCGTAGTAGAAACGCTCAAAAACATCCAGGCCATAGCGGCACAGGTCGGCTTCAAGCTCCGCGTCTGGCTTGCCGCCACCGCGAAGTTTGATAATTACGACGGAATCCTCTCCTTCAGCCGCGAGAAAGGTATCGAGGTTATTTAGGGTCAGCTACTTAGCTTCCGGGAACATCTCCTGCAGCAGGGCCCTGTCCAGCTTTAGGATCCTGGCTATCTGCGCGTTACCCGCCCGGAATGGGTAAGGAGGTCGAAACTGACCGTTTGAGGCGGCTTGAGGAGGGGTTAGATGATTTCGAAGGAGGAGCGGCGGAGCCAGCCCTGGCGGCCGTCGGCGAGTTCGATGTTCTCCCAGTCGCCGACCTGCTCGAGCAGCTTGACGCGCGTGCCTTCGTGGAGCACGAAGAGGCTCACGCCGCTGCCTGGCGAGCTTTTTACCTCGGTAACTGCGTCCGTGATTATGGCGCCGTCGTGCTTAAGCGCGTCGGTGCGCTGCCAGAAGGCGAAATCAAGGCACAGCAGGGTGAGCAGCAGGGTGGCGATTCCGGTAAAGAATCCCGCCTTGCGCGCACCGCCGCGGCCAATCAGGAAGAGCAGAACCATTCCCAAAGTCAGCGCGAAGAACACTATGCAGAGAGCGGCCCATACGCCCGAGGGCAACAGCCAGCAGGCCTTGCGCCCCCAAACCTCCAGGAAGAACTCCGGTACCTCCTCGATGCGGTCCTGCACCTGCGAGCGCGCGAATTCCAGATTGAAGCGTGCGTCAGCATAAGACGGGTCGACGCGCAGCGAGCGCTCATACCAGAGTATTGAGTGGGCAATATCGCCTTCCTTGAAGCAGGCGTTGCCCAGGTTGTAGTAAAGTTCTGCACTCTCAAGTCCGGAGGAACTGATCTCAGACCAGGCCTCGCGCGCCTCATCCCACTTCCCGTCGGCATAAGCTGCTACGCCGGCGTTCCAAAGGGAGTCAGCCGCAGCGGAAGGCAAGGCCGCCGAAGAAGCCGCGCGGGCTCCTGCAAACGGCGCCACCAATAGCAGCGCCGCCAATACTCCCATCGCAGCCGAACGTGCGGCTGTAGGTTTCCTCTTCATTGCGGAATCGATTTCTGAAATAACGCTCACTGCGCCCTCGAAGTGCGCCTTCATTGCCTCGTGCCCCTCGCTAGGAGCGTAACGGGCGAATTCGCATGCATCCAGCAGCGCCACGAAGCGCTCCGCCTGCTCGGCCGTGGCCCCGCCTTCTGCCAGGCGCCCGGCGATATTCTCCTTGCTGAGTTCGGCCGCCGGCATGTTGAGTTTGTCGGCAACGAAGCCCAGAAGAGCCTTATGCAACTCCTCGTAGAACGCGGTGTAGAGGTCTTTCTGCAGGAATTCTCCTGCCTGAGATAGTCTGCGGCGGGCCATCTTGGTTGCCGCGCGGTTCTTGCTTCCCACGACGTCTGCGCGTCTGGCCGCCAGCTTCCGGGTGGCGAAATAGAGACCGGCCGCAACTGCAGCCAGCACCAGCATTATCAGCCAGAACGCCGTCGAACCTACGAAGAACTCTCCGGCCTTGCGGAAGTCCGGCTTGCGGGTGCTGATGAAGCGGATGTCGGACCCAAGGTCGCGAACGTCCTTCCTGTTGGGGGCCGCCACCAACTGCCCGCCGTCCTGCACACCTGCAGTCTCGTTACCGCGCGAAACGACCACCGGCATCTCCTGGCTGCGCAGGGTGACATATTTGCCGGCCGACACATCGTAGTAGCTGTACTCCACCGGCCCGAGCACGAAATTGCCGTGGCTCCTGGGGATGAAGGGGTATTCGAATGTCTTGGAACCCGCTGACTCGCTGGTCTTTACGTCATATACCTCAAAATCGGGCGGGAAGTTGATCTTGGGTGCCTCCAGCAGGGAGATGTTACCCTTCCCGCTAATCGTCACCTTGAGCGACGCGGCGTCGTGCGTCTTGAGCGAATCCCGGCTGACTGAGGCGCTCATACGGAAAGTGCCGACTCCTCCGCCGAATGACGCCGGCGCTCCTGCGGGCACTTTATTCACCTGAACCTTCAGCGCCGGCGTGGAAACGCGCTTACGGATGGTGGTGTAGTCGTCCTGGAAGAAGCTGTCGAATATGCTGCCGGTCGAATTGCGCCGCGAGCGTACGTTTACCAGGCACACAAGTTCTGCAGGGTCGATGTTGATTTCTCCCGCTTGCTGGGGGATGAGTGTCCAGCTGCGTAGCACGGCGGCGTCGTAAATCCGGTCGCCCACGCTCTCGCGGTGGAACTCTATTTTCGTCGGAGCCTGCACCTCCTGGCTCCAGAAGCCGTTGAAAGTAGGGAACTTGGCGTCTTCGAAACCGGCGATGTTCACCCTGTGGTAGAGCTTCAGGGTTGCGTTGATGGTCTCGCCCACGACCGCCTTGTTCTTGCTGAGCGTCAGGCGCATAAAGATATCCTCTCCGGACACGTTGCCGGTGCTTGCCTGCTGCTGGCTGCGGGCGTCGTCGGCCTGCTGCCTGTCCTGCTGTGATGAACCCTGGCGCTGGGAGGCACCGTTGGATACCACCTGCACGGTCACCGGGCGCGAACTTATCTTTTGGCCCTTGATTGTAGCGCTCGCCGCCGGCAACTGGAAATTACCCGTTGCGCGGGGCATAAGTACGTAGGTATAAGTTGTCTGCGACGACTGCGTTTTCTTTCCGTTAACGATGCTGATGGAACTGGAACTGCCCTTCTGAGGGCCCCAGACCAGCTGGAAATCATCGCCGCAATCCCATTCGAATGAAGACGGGCGGCCTTCGCCCTCGATGATGAACGTAACGCTGAATTGCTCGTCCACCGCCACGAGGTTCTGCACGTTCACCTTTATGGTGCTCTGCGCGAACGCTCCTGCGGCGGTGAGCAGTATTGCGAAGATGGTCGCGATAAGTCGTTTCATTGCTCTACCAATTCTTGTCTTTCTGGCGCGACTGCAGGGCCGCCGCCTTCTCTTTCTTTACCTTGTCCTGGGTCTCTTTCTCCTTGGCCTGTATGGCTTTCAGCATCTGGGCGGCCTGCTGGGGAGAAATCTTCTGCTCCTGCGGCTGCTCCTGTTGCTGCTGGTCGTCCTGATCCTGATTCTGCTGATTCTGCTGGTCCTGCTGGTCCTGCTGATCCTGCTGATCCTGGTTCTGATTCTGGTCCTGCTGGTCCTGATTCTGATCCTGATTGTCTTGATTCTGATCGTTCTGGTTCTGGTTATCCTGGTTTTGCTGTTGCTGCTGGTTCTCCAGCATCTTCTTGGCGTAGATGTAGTTCTCCTTGGCGTCAAGATCGTCGGGATGCAGCAGCAGAGCCTCGCGGAACGCCTTCACGGCAGCGCCGTAGTCTTTTTTCTGCAGTGCCACGTCGCCGCTATTGTAATGCCAGTCGGCGGCGTGGTCGCCGGAAGGAGCTACCTCCTTAACCTGTTCCAAGGCCTTTCCGGCGCCCTCCCAATCCTGCTGGCGGTAAAGTGCAGACGCCAGATTATAATTGCCTGCAACGGAAAGGGAATCCTTCACCACGGCCTTCCGGTAGTCGATTTCTGCTGTCTTATAATTCTCCTTATCGAATTTGCGGTTGCCGGCACGGACCTCGCGCTTGTCGGTCTGCCCCCAAAGGCAGCCCCCGGCAAGCATCAGGCACAGCAGCGTATATGCTATCTTTCTCATTCGAACAGTCTCCTTTTGTGTTTCCGCTCGCCTATGAGCATTTCGATTGCGAACAGCAGCAGGGCTGCGCCCAGGAAGTACATAAACTGCTCCTCGTATTCCTCGAACACTACCGAATTGTACTTCTCGGCCTCCATCTTCTTGATGTCGTCCACAATGGGGTTGAGGCCGAATTCTTCATTGCCGGCGTGCACGTAGGCACCGTTTCCGGCTGATGCAATCTGCCTCAAAGTTCCTTCGTCGAGGCGGCTTACGACAATGTTGCCCTCGCTATCCTTAAGTAGTTCGCCGTTTAGCGGAATCGGCTGGCCCTGCGCGGAACCGACGCCTATCGTGTATATCTTGATACCAAGTTCCGCTGCTTGTTTGGCTGCGTCCACGGCATCGTCTTCGTGGTTCTCGCCATCGGTAATCACGATGATTGCGCGGCTCTTCTCACTCTGCGCGCTGAAACTCTTTGCCGCAGTGAGAATTGCGTCGCCGATTGCGGTGCCCTGCACGGGCACGGACTCGGTGCTGATGCTGTTGAGGAACATCTTGGCCGAGATATAGTCGGTTGTGATGGGCAACTGCACGAACGACGAGCCGGCGAAGATAATCAGACCTATCCTGTCGCCCTGGAGCTTGTCCACCACTCGTGAAATCGCCAACTTGGCCCTGTCCAGACGGCAGGGGGAGTAGTCTTCGGCCAGCATTGAGTTGGACACGTCGAGGCATATCATTATTTCTGCGCCCCTGGTTTCGCGTTCCTTGAGCTTGGCGCCCATTTGCGGGCGGGCGATTCCCAGAACGAAGCAGAAGAACGCAAGGGAATACAGCACTGTGCGCACCCACCCCTTGGCTCCGGACCACGACGGCATAAGCTGTTTAACCAGCCCCTCGTCGCCGAACTTGCGCAGGCGCTTCCTGCGGAGCGCTCTCAATATACCGTAAACCACGGGGAAGAGAGGCACGAGCAGCAGCAGCCACAGATAATCGGGAGAAGCGAAGTACAGCATTATGGCAACCTCCTTATAATTAAGCCCAACAGCAGTTCCAACAGCAGGCAGACGAGTGCCGCCAGGGCGTACTGTCCGAACAATTCCTTATAGACCGGGAAACTGTCGATGGTCGTGCGGGCCTTCTCCATCTTGTTGATTTCCGAATAGATTTCGGAAAGTTTGGTGTTGTCCGTGGCGCGGAAATACCGTCCCCCGGTCAGGTCGGCTATCTCCTGCAGCAGTTTCTCATCGATCTCCACCTTCATCTGCTGAACGTCCACGCCCCACGGCGTCATAACGGGATACGGCGCCATTCCGTTCGCTCCCACACCGATGGTGTAAACTCTTATCCCGTAGGTCTTTGCAATCTCGGCGGCCGTCTGCGGCGACACTTCGCCGGAGTTGTTTACACCGTCCGTCAGCAGGATGACCACGCGGCTCTTGGCGTCGGAATCCTTCATACGCGCAACCGCGGTCGCGAGCCCGTTGCCTATCGCGGTGCCGTCTTCGATCAGCCCGGTCTGCACCTCCTTCATCAGGTTGATGAGGGTAGCACGGTCGGTCGTAAGCGGGCACTGGGTGTAACTCTCGCCGGCGAATACCACGATACCGATTCGGTCCGACGGCCTCTGGGCGATGAATTCGATGGCGATATCCTTGGCTGCGCTGATGCGGTCCGGCTTGAAGTCGCGCGCCAGCATACTGGTCGATACGTCCATCGTGAGCACGATGTCGATGCCCTCCGTGTCGATTTTGGAGACCTCCGTGCTCGAGCGGGGGCGTGCGATGGCGATGACGATGAGCGTCAGGGCTGCGAGCCGCAGTGCGAAGGGCACGTGGCGGAGGATGGCCAGCGGGGAAGTGCCTGCCTGCATCCAAGGGGCGGCGGTGCTCACGCGGAGGTGCGGACGCCTGCCGCTCAACTCCAGCCAGAGGTAATGGAGCAGGAGCAACGCCGGCACGGCCAGCAGCCAGAGGAGTGAGGGATATTCGAAGAACATCAGTCTCCTGCGGCCTCCTCTCCGCTCGTTTCTTTTTCTATATCAGCCTGATAGGTGGTGGTCACGAATCGTACCGCCAGCGGCAGCGCGCCTGCGTTCTCTTCGTCCGTCGCTATATGTTTTGCGAATTTCACGAAGTCGGCGCGCTCGAAGAGGTCCTTCAGGTCGGAGTACATCTCCGGAGTGATATCCTTGTCGCTCTTGAGTGCGTCGAACAGCTCGGCCGTCGTCATCTCAGGCGCGTCAACCCCGAAGCGGTCGTCCATATAGAACTTCAAGGCGTCGGTGATGCCGGAGTAGAATGCCTTCTGCTTCTCGGGCGCCCAGAACTTGTCTGAGCGATACTTATCCAACTCCCTCAGGGCCACGATGTAGGCGGGATCCTTCGGCTTGAGGGCCTCTGCCTTGCGTTTGTTGAGGTTGTCTATCAACTTGGCCAACAGCAGGATAACCGCTATCAGCGCTATGCCGCCGAGGGCCCAGGGGAGTACTTCCGTAAAAGTGACGGGATACTCGATCTGCCCCTTGATGTCGTGGATTTCGAAGGTGGCGGTATCTACCGGCATCGTCTTCACGTCCATCTCCAGGCCCTTGAAAACCAGGGTGTCGGTCTTTCCGTCCGTATGCAGCAGGACCACCGGCACATCCGGGAGCAGGTATTTACCTTCCTCGAACGGCACCAGCACTATGGACGCACGGGCGTCGAAGGGCTTGCGGATTATCTTTTCAGCCGCTTTCGCGTTCTTGGAATGGATGGCGCGCCCCTTCACCAGGGTGTCCAGTTGCCAGCCTCCGAGAACCGTGAGAGTGTCGTTGCTTGCCGCCGCAAGTTCCGGGAGGGCAATCCCGCAACCCTTCTGCATGTCGCTGATGGTCACGGAGTAGCGTATCTGGTCGGCGATGAGTATGGAGTCGCGCTTCTGGAGCTGTTCCAGCACCGCGTTGCCTCCGGGGATGATGTCGAGCACCGCCGCCAATATGAATGTCAGTATTCTCATTTATGAGCGAATAGCGCCAGCAGGCCTTTCACGTAGTCCTGGTCCGTGGCAATGTCCACACTGTCTATCTGATACTTGTTGAAGAGTTTCTCTTCCTTCTGCGAGAGGGTCCGGAACCATTCCGAATATGCCTTCCGCACTTTTGCCGAGTCCGTGTTGATCCAGGCGGCACGGCCCGATTCTGCGTCCTTGATGTGCACCAGGCCTACAGGCACCAGGCCCTGTTCCCTGGGGTCGTGCACCTTGATGACCGAGAGGTCGTGCCTGCCTGCCGCCACCTTGAGCGCCTCTTCGTAGCGCGGCGTGCCGTCGGGAGCGACATCAATCATATCGCTGAGTATGAACGCGGTACACTTTTTCTTGATGGCATTGGTGAGGTAGCGCAGGGCGCCTCCGATGTCGGTGCCGTCCGAGGTCGGCTGGAGCTCCAGCATCTCCCGGATGATGTGCAGCAGGTGGCTGCGTCCTTTTGCCGGCGGGATGAATTTCTCCACGTGGTCGCTGAAAAAGAGCGCTCCTACCTTGTCGTTGTTAAGGATGGCGCTGAAGCTGAGCACGGCGGCGATTTCCGCGATGCGCTCGCGCTTGGTCATTCCGGCTGTGCCGAACAGACCAGAACGGCTCACGTCCACGAGCAGCACCACCGTGAGTTCGCGCTCCTCTTCGAACACCTTTACGTAAGGGCTCCGGAGGCGGGCGGTCACGTTCCAGTCCATACTGCGTACGTCGTCGCCCCACTGATACTCACGCACTTCGCTGAACGCCATACCGCGTCCCTTGAACGCGGAGTGGTATTCGCCGGCGAAGATCTGGTGGCTCAGCGCCTTCGTCTTTATCTCGATCTTGCGGACTTTCTTTATTAAATCGCTTGCGTCCATTACGGCACGATAACGGCGTTGATTACTTTCTCGATAATCTGTTCGGTGGTAACGTTCTCGGCTTCTGCCTCATAGGTAAGGCCGATGCGGTGCCTGAGCACCTCGTAGCAAACGGCGCGCACGTCTTCAGGAATAACGTAGCCCCTGCGCTTGATGAACGCGTAGGCCTTTGCTGCAAGGCTCAGGGAGATGCTGGCACGCGGCGATGCGCCGAAGCCGATGAGGTTCTCCAGTTCCTTGAGTCCGTATTCCGCCGGGGTGCGGGTTGCGTAAACTATATCTACGATGTAACGCTCGATTTTCTCGTCCATATAGACTTCGCGGACGAGTTTGCGGGCGCGGACGATTTCTTCAGGAGTTACGACCGGGTTGGGCTGGGGGAACTCGCCACTGTTGTTCATCCGCACGATGAGCCTCTCCTCTTCTTTCTTGGGATAATCCACGAGCACCTTGAGCATAAAACGGTCAACCTGGGCCTCGGGCAGGGGATAGGTGCCCTCCTGCTCAACGGGGTTCTGGGTTGCCATCACCAGGAACGGCTCGGGGAGTTTGTAGGTCTGGTCGCCAAGGGTGACCTGGCGCTCTTGCATAGCCTCGAGCAGTGCCGACTGCACTTTGGCGGGTGCACGGTTGATTTCATCTGCGAGAACGAAGTTGGCGAAGATGGGGCCCTTGTGAACCTCGAACTCCTCTTTCTTCTGGGAGTATATGAGGGTGCCGGTTACGTCGGCAGGGAGAAGGTCCGGGGTGAACTGGATACGGCTGAATTTGGCGCTGACCGCCTTCGACAATGTGCTGATTGCAAGAGTCTTGGCGAGACCGGGCATACCTTCGAGGAGGATGTGGCCGTCGGCCAGGAGGGCTATCATCAGATTTTCTACAAGGCCTTTCTGGCCCACGATGACCTTGCCCATTTCAAGAGAAAGAATATCCACGAATCCGCTCTCTTTCTGGATGCGTTCGTTGAGTTCTTTGATGTTTACGCTTTCCATTTCTGATATTTTGGTTTTTTAGTTTCAAAGTTTCGCGCGTGTTTGGTCTGCAAAAAATGTGCCCGCCGACCTTTTGCTAATAAGGAAAGAAGTGCTAATTTTGTTGTCGATGAGATACAGGATTGAATTGAGTTACGACGGTGCCGATTTCTGCGGCTGGCAGGTGCAACCATCGGCGCCGACGGTGCAGGAGGCGCTTGAGGCGGCGCTTGGCACCCTGCTTCGGACGCGGGTACAGGTTACCGGCGCAGGCCGCACCGACACCGGCGTCTCGGCAAGTTACTACGTTGCTCATTTCGATTTCGACGGCGTCGTTCCGGAGCCGCTCAACCTTGCGCCAGATGCCCATGAAGCGTCATCGGCCCTGGATTTCGCGCAACTGCGCTTCAAGCTGAACGCCATCCTTCCCAAGTCGGTCTGCATCCTGAATATAGCCCCCGCATCCCCGGACTTCAACTCCCGTTTCGATGCGACCCGCCGCCAATATACCTACTATCTTCATCGCTCAAAAGACCCCTTCTGCGGCCGCTATTCCTATTTCTATGCATATCCCGACGTCGATTTCGACGCTATGAACCGCGCCGCGCAGGCCCTCCTCGGCACTCACGATTTCAGTTGTTTCGAGAAGAGCGGCGGCGACAACAAGACCTCTGTTTGCACGGTATTCACCGCTCGCTGGGAGCCATACACCCCTGTTGTCTGCGCCGCCCGTCCGGCCGAGGCCCGTCAATCAGCGGAAAACGCCCCCGCCGGCTACTGGCGCTTCACCATCGAAGCCGACCGTTTCCTGCGCAATATGGTCCGCGCCATTGTGGGTACGCTCCTGGAAGTCGGCCGCGGACGCCGCACGGAAGCGGATTTCGCCTCGCTGGTCCTGCCCGTTGATCCGTTGCCTGCTGGCCAGGAACACGTTTCCCGCCGCTCGGCCGCCGGCGAGTCCGTCCCCGGTCACGCACTCTTCCTTTCAGATATCGAATACTGATCCCAATGGTGCCGCCAGGTGCACCATTGGCAGCGGAATCCGCCTCAAATCGTTCTCAATGGTGCCGGTTGATGCACCATTGGCGTCATAAAACCTATAAAACTGTTCTCAATGGTACCGCCA